>CAYSGN010000032.1:0-11206 GCA_964430615.1 uncultured Janibacter sp.
CGCTCGAACGGAGTGAGAGCGCCGACGGGGGCGCCGATTGCGCACCTGGGCCCGATCGCCGCACGACCCGACGTGAGACACCCTCATGGACCTGGACCCAGCAGCGGACTCACACCCCGGACCTGCCACCCGGCCCACGACGACGGCGAAGGGCGGACCCCGAGGTGGGGTCCGCCCTTCGCCGTCGTGGGAGGCGACTACAGGTCGCGGTGCACCTCCGCGGTGGCGATGTCCTGGGGATCGACGTCACCGCGCGCGACGAGGTTCCAGATGGCCAGCGCCAGTCCGCCCCAGATGATGAGGATCGCGACGATCATCATGATGATGGCCCCTGCCGTCATGCCTGCTCACCTCCATCGACCAACGCGTGCTGCTGCTCCACGTAGAGATCGCCCGGGTCCTCCACCGCCGTCTGGCCCCGCCAGGGCAGGAAGGAGAGGATGATCGCGATGATCGGCAGCGCCGCCGCCATGCCCCAGCCGAGGACGTTGACGAGGCTGCCCGGGTATCCCCCGTAGGGCTCGGAGAGCTTGGCCTCGAACTCCTGGTAGAGCATGACCGCGAGGGCGATCGGGATGATCACCGCGATGAGTGCCTTCCACCAGCCGAGCAGCTTGATCGAGCCGTGGACGTTCATGTGTCCCTGCAGCACCGGCAGCTTGCGGAAGACCCACGTCATCGCCAGCATCACGACGAACGCGGCGCCGACGATGCCGAAGGAGTTGACGAAGGCGTCCAGCGTGTCCAGCAGGTAGAGGCCACCGGTGGTGGAGAACATCAGGATGCTGACGACCGCCATCGGCACCCCGACGACGAAGGTCGCGGCCTGACGCGAGATCCCGGCCTTGTCCCGGACGGCACCGATGATGACCTCGATGATCGAGATGAGCGAGGTCAGACCGGCGAGGACCAGCGAGCCGAAGAAGAGCACGCCGATGAGCGCACCCGCGGGAGCCTCGTTGATGATCGTCGGGAAGGCGACGAAGGCCAGGCCGATCCCGCTGGCGACGACCTCGTCGATGGCCTGGCCGGTCGACTGCGCGATGAAGCCCAGCGTGGCGAAGACACCGATGCCGGCCAGCAGCTCGAAGCCGGAGTTGGAGAAGGCGACGACCGCACCGGAGCCGGTCATGTCGGTCCGGGGCTGCACGTAGCTGGCGTAGGTGATCATGATGCCGAAGCCGATGGAGAGGCTGAAGAAGATCTGCCCCACGGCCGAGATCCACACGCTGCTGTCCGTCAGCGCGCCCCAGTCGGGTGTGAAGAACGCGTCCAGACCACTGCCCGCGCCCTCGAGGGTCAGCGAGTAGATCACCAGCAGGGCGAAGGCGATGAGCAGGACCGGGATGAAGATGACGGCGGTGCGTCCGATGCCGTTCTGGATCCCCATGGCCAGGACCCCGACCGAGACGACCCAGACGACGATCATGAGCAGCAGGATCTCGGGGACGAACTCCATCGTGGGCCCGGGCGACTCCGCCACCTTGAGGAAGTCGGCGTTGAGATAGGTCGCCGGGTCGTCTCCCCACCCCTGGTTGAAGGAGAGGAAGGTGTACTTGATCGCCCACGCGATGATCGCCGCGTAGTAGACGCCGATGACCACGGCCACCAGCACCATCCACCAGCCGATCCACTCCGCCCCTCGGGAGAAGCGCCGCAGCGACAGCGGGGCCGATCCGCGGTTGCGGTGCCCGATCGCGTACAGGAAGTACAGCAACGGGATACCCGCGAAGAGCAGGGCGCACAGGTACGGGATGAGGAAGGCGCCGGCGCCTCCCTCGTACGCGACGTAGGGGAAGCGCCAGATGTTCCCCAGGCCGACGGCGGACCCGATGGCCGCAAAGATGAATACCTTCCGTGACGCGAAGCCGTCCTTCGCGTGTTTGGGCTTCACGGCTTTCTCATTCGCCATGGCTTCCTCCCCACAGTGGTCATTGACAGGAAATGTGATCCTGGTCTCCATACTGTAGAGGGGTCACATGCGCCTCACCAGCACCGGGGTCGACGGCGCGGCCGACACCTGTGCTCACGGCCGCCCGGGCGGTCACCCCCGCTGGGTGGAGTCGGTGACCTCTCCGACGAGCTCCTCGATGACGTCCTCGAGGAAGACCACGCCGATGACCTCACCGGTGCCCGCGACGACCCGGGCGAGGTGGGTGCCCGTGCGCTGCATGGTCGCCAGGACGTCCTCGACCTCGTCGTCCGGGCGCACGGTGGCCATCCGGCGCAGCCGCTTGCGCGGGACCGGCTGGCTGCGCTGGTGCTCGTCGGCGTAGAGCACGTCCTTCAGGTGCAGGTACCCGGCGAGGTCACCGGCCGCGTCGACCGTCGGGTAGCGCGAGAAGCCGTGCTTGGCGACGAGCCGCTCGATGTCGTCGGGGGTCGAGTCCCGCGGGACGGTGATCAGCTCGTCGAGCGGGACGCCGACGTCGCGGGCGTTCTTGTCGGAGAACTCCAGCGCCGCGTCCACGAGCCCGTACCGCTCGGCCTCGACGAGCCCCTCCCGGTGGGACTCGGTGACGATCTGCTGCACCTCCTCGGCGGTGAAGGCCGCCCCGACCTCGTCCTTCGGGTCGACCCCCATGCCCCGCACGAAGGCCTTCGAGACCCAGTCCATCGCGAGGATGACCGGCTTGGCGACCTTCATGACCTTCATCAGCGGCGGGACGAGCCAGATCGCGGCCTTCTCCGGGCCGGCGATCGCGAGGTTCTTCGGGATCATCTCGCCGATGACGACGTGCAGGTAGACGACGATGAGGATCGCGCCCGCGAGGGAGGCCGCGTCCGTGGCGGGGTCGGGCACCCCGATGCGCTCCATGAGCGGGTGGAGCCAGTGGTGCAGGGCCGCCTCCGAGATGGCACCGAGGAGCACCGAGCAGATCGTGATCCCCAGCTGGCAGGTCGCGAGGATGACCCCGGTGTGCTGGAGCGCCTCGACCGCGATGGCCGCCCGCTTGCTGCCCTCGTCGGCGATCGGCTCGAGCTGGCTGCGCCGGGCGGACATCGACGCGAACTCCCCGCCGACGAAGAAGGCATTGGCCAGCAGCAGCACGACGGTGACGACCGCGGCGATCACTCGGGCTCACCCCCTTCGCCCTCGAGGCGGGGCCTCGGGACGAAACGCAGCCGATCCACCCGCCGGGAGTCCATGTGCACCACGTGCACCTCCCAGTCCGCGAGCTCGATGACGTCCCCGACCTCGGGGATCCGGCCCAGCTCGGCCATGACCCAGCCGCCGACGGTCTCGTAGGCCGAACCCTCGGGCACCTCGACCCCGACGCGGTCGTGCACCTCGTCCGGGCGCCACAGACCGGGGACGGTCCACGCGCCGTCGCCGAGCGCACGCCCGGTGACCTCGGCGTTGTCGTGCTCGTCGTGCACCTCGCCGACGATCTCCTCGACGAGGTCCTCGAGGGTGACCAGGCCAGCGGTCCCGCCGTACTCGTCGACGACCACGCCCATCTGGAGGCCGGCGTCACGCAGCTGCATGAGCAGCGGGTCCAGGCGCAGCGTCTCCGGCACGACGACCGGATCGATCATCAGCGCCGAGACCGGAACGTCAGGGCGGCGCTCGTGCGGGACCGCGATGCCCTTCTTGACGTGCACCATCCCGTCGATGTCGTCCCAGTCCCCGCCGGTGACCGGGAAGCGGGAGTGGCCCGTGCTGCGCGCGAGCGCGACGAGGTCCTCCGCGGTCGCGGTGCGTTCGATGGAGGTCGCCCGGTTGCGCGGGGTCATCACGTCGGCGGCGGTCTGCTCGCCGAAGCCGAGGGTGCGGGCCACGAGCCGCCCGGTGCCCGAGTCCAGCGTCCCCGCCTCGACCGAGGTGCGCACGAGCGAGGCCAGCTCGCTCGGGCTGCGCGCGGCGGAGAGCTCCTCCTGCGGCTCGACCCCCATCCGGCGCAGCGCCCAGTTGGCCGAGCCGTTGAGGACGACGATGAAGGGCTTGAAGACCACCCCGAAGACGCGCATCGGCAGCGCGACGACCTTGGCCACGGACAGCGGCGTCGAGACCGCGAGGGTCTTGGGGACCATCTCGCCGAGGATCATCGAGAAGACCGTCGCGATGACCAGCGCGAGACCGTCCGCGGTGGAGCGGGCGACCGCGCCCGGCAGCCCGGTGGCCGCGATGAGCGGCTCGATGAGCACGCCGACGGCGGGGCTGGCGATGTACCCGAGGGCCAGGGTGGTCACCGTGATCCCCACCTGGCAGGCCGAGAGCAGCGTGGAGAGCCGGCGGAGGGAGCCGAGCACCGGCTTGGCGCGGCCGTCGCCGTCGTCCACGGCCCGCTGCACGGTCGGACGGTCGAGGGCGACGAGGGAGAACTCCGCGGCCACGAAGAGGGCGGTGCCGAGGGTGAGCGCCAGGGCCAGGATGAGGAGACCGATGGTCATGGTGGGGCGAGTCTACGGGCGTTCCGGCCCTCCCCCCTGAGGCGGATCCGGATTTCCTCCCAGGGGATGATCCGGGCCGAGGGCGCCTCTTGCGAGGATGGCACCGCACCACATCACCCACAGGGGGCCACATGACACAGACAGGGGCGCGCGTCGAGGTCCGCAACCTCACCAAGCGCTTCGGCGGCTTCACCGCCGTCGACGACCTGAGCTTCACCGTCGACCCGGGCAGGATCACCGGGTTCCTCGGGCCGAACGGCGCCGGCAAGACGACGACGCTGCGGATGCTGCTCGGGCTCGTCTCCGCCACGGAGGGCACGGCGACGATCGACGGGCTCGACTACCGGGAGGTCGAGCAGCCGCTGAGCGTCGTCGGCTCGGCGCTCGAGGCGACGAACTTCCACCCCGGCCGGACCGGGCGGGACCACCTGCGGGTGCTCGCCTCCACCGCCGGGATCCCCGACTCCCGCTGCGACGAGCTGCTCGAGCTCACCGGGATCGCCGCGGCCGCCCGCAAGCGGGCCGGCGGCTACAGCATGGGCATGCGGCAGCGCCTCGGGCTGGCCCAGGCGCTGCTCGGCGACCCGCGCCTGCTCGTGCTCGACGAGCCGACGAACGGCCTGGACCCCGAGGGCATCCGCTGGCTGCGCAGCTTCCTGCGCCACCTCGCCGACGAGGGGCGCACCGTCCTCGTCTCCAGCCACCTCCTCCAGGAGGTCGAGCAGACGGTCGACGAGGTCGTCATCATCAACAACGGTCGGCTCGTCTCCGAGGGGAGCATGGAGGAGCTGCACGGCCCCACCCGCACCCTCGTGCGCACGACCGACCGTGACGCCCTCGCCGGGGCCCTGCGGGTCGCCGACGTCGTGGCCACCCCCGAGCAGGACGGTGCCCTCGTCGCCGAGACCGGCGACCTCCGGCTGGTGGGCGATGTCGCCCTTCGCGCGGGGCTGCCGATCCACGAGCTGCGCTCGATGAGCACCGACCTCGAAGGCCTGTACTTCACCCTCACCGAGGGCACCAACCGCAACCTCGGCGACGCGGCGGCCCCGGCCGCGGTCGCCGGCGACGAAGGGGGACGCTGATGGGCGGCGCGATCCGGTCCGAGTTCCGCAAGTACTTCTCCACCCGGATGTGGTGGGGCATGGCCATCGCCGTCTTCGTCGTCAGCGCGATCTTCGCGCTGATCTTCGGCTTCGTCGTGACGATGGACCAGGCCGGTGTCCCGCCCGAGCAGCAGATGGCCGGCTCGCCGACGGAGAAGGCCAACACCGTCTACACGGCCGGTCTCTCGGTCGCCTACCTGCTCACCCTCGCGGTCGGCGTCATGCAGATCGGCAGCGAGTACCGGCACAAGACGATCACCGCGACCTTCCTCGCCACGCCCAAGCGCACCCGGGTCATGGGCGCCAAGATCATCTCGCTGCTCGTCATCGGCGCCTTCTACGGGGTGGTCTCGCTGCTCGGGTCGGTCTCCGTCGGCGCGCTGATCCTCAGCTCGCGGGGGGCCGAGGTCTTCCCGAGCGGGGAGGTCGGGCGGACGCTGGCGCTCAGCCTCCTCGTGCTCGGCCTGTGGGCGCTCATCGGCCTCGGCGCGGGCATCCTCATCCCGAACCAGGTCGCCGCGCTGCTCATCGCGATCGGTGTCGCGTGGATCGTCGAGCCGCTCGCCGGTGTCGCCCTCTCCTTCTGGGACTGGGGCGCCGAGCACGTCGTCCAGTTCCTGCCCTCCGCGGCCACCCAGGCGATGGTGAGCGGGGTGACCAACGGGCAGAGTCCCGAGCAGCTCGAGTGGTGGGGCGGGGCGCTCGTGCTCGCGGCCTACGCACTCGTCCTCGCCGGGCTCGGGTCGCTGCGCACGGTCCGCTCCGACATCAGCTGAGGCTCCCCTACCACGATCCGCCACCCGGGGTGTGCCCCATGGCACATCTCCGGTGGCGGCTCACGTTAGGCTGGTCCGATGAGGGTCCGAGGACCGCGTCGGGCCCCGCAGCGACAGTCAACGAAAGAGGCGTATGCGCCGTGCCTGACCCGCAGGATGGCCCCGTGTCACTGAACGACTTCGGCCCCAACGAGTGGCTCGTCGACGAGCTCTACGAGCAGTACAAGAAGGACCGCAACAACGTCGACAAGGCGTGGTGGGACTTCTTCGAGGACTACACCCCGGGCCAGGGTGGTGGTAACGGGACCCAGGCCACCGCGCCCGGGACCGAGCAGCAGAGCGCGCCCGCCCCGACGAAGGGGGCGCAGCAGGCCGAGGCGAAGGCGGAGCCGAAGAAGGCCGAGCCCGCGAAGGCCGAGAAGAAGCAGGCCGAGGCGAAGCCGGCCGCGAAGAGCGAGCCGAAGAAGACCGAGGGCAAGAAGGCCGAGGCCAAGACCGACTCGAAGAAGGCGGAGCCGAAGAAGGCCGCGGCCAAGAAGGCCCCGTCCACCGAGAAGAAGGGTGAGGCCGCGCCCGCCGAGGACACCCAGACCCCCCTTCGCGGCGTCGCCGCCAGGGTCGTTTCCAACATGGAGAGCTCGCTGGACATCCCCGTCGCGACCTCCGTCCGCGCGGTCCCGGCGAAGCTGCTCATCGACAACCGGATCGTCATCAACAACCACCTCAAGCGCAGCCGCGGCGGGAAGGTCTCCTTCACCCACCTCATCGGTTACGCCATGGTCAAGGCGCTCCAGCAGATGCCGGCCATGAACGTCCACTACACCGAGGACGAGAAGGGCAAGCCGGCCGTCGTCCAGCCCGCGCACATCGGCCTGGGCATCGCCATCGACCTGCAGAAGGCCGACGGCACCCGCCAGCTCATGGTCCCGGCGATCAAGCCGGCCGAGGAGATGGACTTCACCGCCTTCTGGCGTGCCTACGAGGACGTCGTCACCAAGGCCCGCAAGGGCAAGCTGACGGTCGAGGACTTCCAGGGCACGACGATCTCGCTGACCAACCCCGGCGGCATCGGCACCGTCCACTCCATCCCGCGGCTGATGAAGGGCCAGGCGGCCATCCTCGGCGTCGGTGCGCTGGACTACCCGGCCGAGTGGCAGGGCGCCAGCACGGACACCGTGAACCGCAACGCGGTCTCCAAGCTGCTCACCATCACCTCCACCTACGACCACCGCGTCATCCAGGGTGCCGAGTCCGGTGAGTTCCTCCGCCTCATCCACGAGTACCTGCTCGGGGCGAACGGCTTCTACGACGAGATCTTCGAGAGCCTGCGCATCCCCTACGAGCCGATCCGGTGGGAGGTCGACATCTCGACCACCCACGACGACGACATCAACAAGGTCGCCCGGGTGCAGGAGCTCATCCACGCCTACCGGGTGCGCGGCCACCTCATGGCCGACACCGACCCGCTGGAGTACCGGCAGCGTCGGCACAGCGACCTCGACGTCGCGAGCCACGGGCTGACCCTGTGGGACCTCGAGCGCAGCTTCGCCACCGGCGGCTTCGGCGGGGAGCCCTTCCTCAAGCTGCGCAAGATCCTCGGCATCCTGCGTGACTCCTACTGCCGCACCACCGGCATCGAGTACATGCACATCCAGGACCCGGAGCAGCGGGCGTGGATGCAGGAGCGGGTTGAGGTCGGCTACAAGAAGACCACGAGCGAGGAGCAGCTGCGCATCCTGCGTCGCCTCAACGCCGCCGAGGCCTTCGAGACCTTCCTGCAGACCAAGTTCGTCGGGCAGAAGCGCTTCTCGCTCGAGGGTGGCGAGTCGGTCATCGCGGTGCTGGACCGGGTGATGTCCCGCGCCGCCGACGAGGGCATCGACGAGGTCACCATCGGCATGCCGCACCGCGGCCGGCTCAACGTGCTGGCCAACCTCGCCGGCAAGTCCTACGCGCAGATCTTCCGCGAGTTCGAGGGGGAGCTGGACCCGAAGTCCGTGCAGGGCTCCGGCGACGTGAAGTACCACCTCGG
This sequence comes from uncultured Janibacter sp., assembly GCA_964430615.1. GTDB lineage: Bacteria > Actinomycetota > Actinomycetes > Actinomycetales > Dermatophilaceae > Janibacter. Next base: position 8,310 of record CAYSGN010000032.1, read on the forward strand.
CACCGAGGGCCAGTTCACCTCCGAGGACGGCAACAAGACGAAGGTCTACCTCGCGGCGAACCCGAGCCACCTCGAGGCGGTCGCCCCGGTGCTCGAGGGCATCACCCGCGCCAAGCAGGACCGGCTCAACCACGGCGGCGAGGACTTCCCGGTGCTGCCGGTGCTCATGCACGGTGACGCGGCCTTCGCCGGCCAGGGCGTCGTCGCGGAGACGCTGCAGCAGAGCCAGCTGCGCGGCTACCGCACCGGCGGGACGATCCACATCATCGTGAACAACCAGATCGGCTTCACCACCGCACCGTCCTACGGTCGCTCCTCGGTCTACTCCACGGACGTCGCGCGGATGATCCAGGCCCCGATCTTCCACGTCAACGGGGACGACCCGGAGGCCTGCGTGCGGGTCGCCGAGCTGGCCTACGAGTTCCGCCAGACCTTCCACAAGGACGTCGTCATCGACGTCGTCTGCTACCGCCGGCGCGGTCACAACGAGGGCGACGACCCCTCGATGACCCAGCCGATGATGTACAAGCTCATCGAGAACAAGCGCAGTGTGCGCAAGCTCTACACCGAGAGCCTCATCGGGCGGAACGACATCACCTCGGAGGAGGCCGACGAGGCGCTGCGCGACTACCAGGCGCAGCTGGAGCGGGTCTTCACCGAGACCAAGGACGCCCGCAAGAACGGCGGCTCCCCCTCGGACGCCCGCAGCGACTCCGGCGACAGCGGCTCGGACGCCCCGGACAACGCGGGCCTCGAGCGGCCGCACGCGCAGACGAGCGACCAGACCACCCGCTCGGCGACCGAGACCGGCATCAGCGCCACCGACCTCAAGCACATCGGTGACGTCTTCTCCAGCCCGCCCTACGACTTCACCATCCACCCGAAGCTGCAGAAGGCGATGGAGAAGCGGTCCGCCTCGATCAACGAGGGCGGGATCGACTGGGCCACGGCGGAGATGCTGGCCTTCGGCTCGCTGCTCATGGACGGCACCCCCGTGCGTCTCACCGGTCAGGACACCCGTCGAGGTACCTTCGTGCAGCGTCACGCGGTGCTCATCGACAAGAACACCGGTGAGGAGTGGACGCCGCTGAACTACCTCGGCGGCGACCAGGCCCGGCTGTGGACCTACGACTCGCTGCTCTCGGAGTTCGCGGCGATGGGCTTCGAGTACGGGTACTCGGTCGAGCGCCCGGACGCGCTCGTGCTGTGGGAGGCCCAGTTCGGCGACTTCGCCAACGGCGCGATGACGATCGTCGACGAGTTCATCTCCTCCTCCGAGCAGAAGTGGGGCCAGAACTCCTCGGTCGTCCTGCTCCTGCCGCACGGCTACGAGGGCCAGGGCCCGGACCACTCCTCTGCCCGCATCGAGCGCTTCCTCTCGCTGTGCGCGCAGAAGAACATGACCGTCGCCTTCCCGTCCTCGCCGGCGAACTACTTCCACCTGCTACGCCGGCAGGCCTACCACCGGCCGCGGCGTCCGCTCATCGTCTTCACCCCGAAGTCGATGCTGCGTCTCAAGGCCGCGACGAGCGAGCCGGAGCAGTTCACCTCGGGCGGCTTCCGCCCGGTGCTGCCGGACCCGGACGGGCCGAAGGGGGACCAGGTCACCCGGGTGCTCGTCGGTGCCGGCAAGGTCGTCTACGACCTCGAGGCGGAGCGGGCCAAGCGCGGGGACGACACGACCGCGATCCTGCGCATGGAGCGGTACTACCCGCTCCCGGGTGAGGAGCTGGCCGCCGAGCTGGCGAAGTACCCGAACGCGGAGATCGTGCTCGTCCAGGAGGAGCCGGCGAACCAGGGTGCGTGGCCCTTCCTCGCGCTCAACCTGCCGGCCGACCTCGCGGAGTACGGCGAGACCCGTCCGCTCCAGGCCGTCACCCGGGTGGCCAGCGCCTCCCCGGCGGCCGGGACGGCCAAGAAGCACGCGGTGGAGCAGGAGGACCTGATCCGTCGCGCCTTCGACCGCTGAGATGTACTTCACGGACCGGGGCATCGAGGAGCTCGCGGACCGACGTGGTGAGGAGCAGGTCACTCTCGAATGGGTGAGTGACCAGCTCCGCACCTTCGTCGATCTCAACCCGGAGTTCGAGACGCCGATCGAGCGACTCGCCTCCTGGTTGGCACGCCTCGACGACGACGAGCTCGACGACGAGTAACGTCGGGGTGTCCCTGCACGCCAGACGACCTTCAGGAGCACCACCGACGTGAGCGGCCAGATGACCGACGCATTCGGCAACGAGTTCGCCCCGAGCGCGACCTTCACGAGCGAGGGCGGGCGACGGGAGATCTCGATCGTCTTCATCGGCGACTCCTTCGTCGCCGGCGTCGGCGACCCCAAGGCTCTCGGCTGGGTCGGCCGGGTCATCGCCCGGACCGAGATCGGCGACGGGGTGCTCGCCCACTACAACCTCGGGATCCCCGGTGAGACCTCCGGCGGGGTCGCCGAGCGGTGGCAGACCGAGGGGCGGCGACGTCTCGACGGGAGCGGCGAGCGTCGGCTCGTCGTGCAGGTCGGTCAGTCGGACGTGACCGCGGGCACCTCGATCGCCCGGCAGCGGCTCAACCTTGCGAACATCCTCGACGAGGCCTCCTCCCAGGGGGTCGCGGCCTTCGTCGTCGGGCCCCCGCCGAGCGCGGACCCGGCGATGAACGAGGCGCTCGGGCAGGTCGTCGAGGCCCAGCGCGACGTCTGCGACCGCCGCGGGGTGGTCTTCGTCGACGCCTTCACCCCGCTCGCCGGGCACGAGCAGTGGGAGTCCGACATCGCCTCGTCCGCGGACGGGGTCCACCCCGGCCAGGCCGGTTACGGCCTCATCGCCTGGCTCGTCCTGCACCACGGCTGGGACTCCTGGATGGGCTGAGCGCCCCAGGGCGCCGGGTCGAGGTAATACCGCTCG
>CAYSGN010000032.1:11306-27266 GCA_964430615.1 uncultured Janibacter sp.
CCCTTCGACCCGGGACACCTCACCCCCTGGGGTGCTGGGTCGAGGTAGCAGAGCTCGTCTATCCGAGCGGGGTCCCTTCGACCGGATCTCCCTCGACCGGTGTGGGGTGACCCGCCTTGGCGCGTTGCCGATAACGAGCAAGGTTGGCCTGGGCCCAGTCGGAGCGAAGGGCGTCGTCCACCTGGTCCAGGAAGGCGTCGGCGTCGAGCCGCCACCCGAGGACGTTGATCCGCAGGACGCGGTCACCGTCGATGACGACCTCGTTCGCCCTGAGGGCATCGTGCACCGCGGCGAGCCCCTGGAGGTGCCCGGCGCCGTCGATCTCCACGACCAGCCCGTACTCCTCGAAGTACACATCGAGGTAGATCCGACCGTCGCGTCCCTCCCGGACGACTTGACGGGTCGGCTCGGGCAGACCTCGCGCGCGGCAGGCAGCGGCGACGTCGAGTTCGTTCAGGGAGTGTGCCCCGTCGGCAATGTCCTGCACGATCTGCTTGATGAAGGCCCTGCGAGTGCGACCGCGGACTCGCTGCTGAGCCTCGATGAGCTGCTCTCCCGTAGCCAGCCGCTGCTGGACGGTCATCGCGAGGATCGTCGCGGCCGCCCGGTCGCTCACCGCCCAGTGCGCCGCTCGGATCGCGGCGATCGCAGGCTTGGTGCGGGGCACGCCGGCGCCGGCGGACTCCCCTTCGACCCGACGGATCACCTTGTGCACCGCGATCCCAGGGCGACGGTTGGGATCGTGCCAGTGCAGGAGCGAGACGTGCACGACCTCCTCGGCCCAGCCCTTGAGGCCGGCGAGCTGGAGCGCGGTCACGCCATCGACGAGCGCGACCCTCTCGCCGATCTCCCAGACGGCACGCCAGCACTGGGCGAGGTGTCCGAGCGGACCGGTCCGCATCGAGAAGGTCTGGCTCCCGTGCCGAGCCCAGCGGCCAGCAGCGACCTGCCGAGCGGCCTGGTGGCGGTCGACGCCGAGAGCACGCAACCGACTGTGGTTGAGGACGAAGTCGGTCTCTTCGGACGCGGCGAGCACCCGCTGGTGCCGTTGGAGAGGGGTTTCGCGAGTGGGCATGCCAGCACCCTGGGGCTCGCGGCCACCGCAGCGAGCGAGCCAGCGTCATCTGGGGACAACGACCTGAGGGCGTGAGGGGCTATGGACGGCCAGTCGACCAGTCGAGGTATCACCGGTCGAAGGCCCCCCGCTCGGATAGACGAGCCCCATTACCTCGACCCAGCGTCCCGGGCGGGGAGCACCTGCTCCGAGCGGGCGTAGCGCGCCTCGGTGGCCTGCTTGAGGGGCCGCCACCAGGCTTCGTTGTCCCGGTACCACTCGATGGTCGCGGCGAGGCCGGAGCGGAAGTCCCGGTAGCGCGGCTCCCAGCCGAGCTCGGTGCGCAGCCGGGTGGCGTCGATCGCGTACCGCCGGTCGTGCCCCGGCCGGTCGGTCACGTGCTCGAAGTCCCCCCGCGGGCGCCCCATGAGCGAGAGCACCTCCTCCACGACCGTGCGGTTGTCGACCTCCCCGTCGGCGCCGATGAGGTAGGTCTCCCCCAGCTCACCGCGGTCGATAATCCGCCACACCGCGTCGTTGTGGTCGTCGACGTGGATCCAGTCGCGCACGTTGAGCCCGTCGCCGTACAGCCGCGGCCGTCGCCCGTCGAGCACCTCGGTGACCTGCCGTGGGATGAACTTCTCCACGTGCTGGCGCGGTCCGTAGTTGTTCGAGCAGTTCGAGATCGTCGCCGCCACCCCGAAGGAGCGCACCCACGCCCGCACGAGCAGGTCGCTCGCCCCCTTCGTCGACGAGTACGGGCTCGAGGGGTTGTACGGCGTCGCCTCCGTGAAGCGCCCCGGCTCGTCCAGCGCGAGGTCCCCGTACACCTCGTCGGTCGAGATGTGGTGGTAGCGCACCTCGTGGCGCCGCACCGCCTCGAGCAGCTCGAAGGTCCCGACGACATTCGTCCGCACGAACGGCCCCGGCGAGGCGAGCGAGTTGTCGTTGTGCGACTCCGCGGCGAAGTGCACGACGACGTCCGACTCCGCCACGAGCGGGTCGACGAGCGCCCCGTCCGCCACGTCGCCCTCGACGAAGCGCACCGGCGCCCCCTCCAGCGACGCCCGGCTCCCCGCGTAGGTCAGCGCGTCGAGCACGGTCACCTCCGCGTCGGGCCGGGTGGCCAGCGTCCGGTGCACGAAGTTGCTCCCGATGAACCCGGCTCCCCCGGTGACGAGCACCCGCACGTCACCCACCCCCTCCCATGACGACGAGCACGCGCACGTCACTCACGTCCCCTCTGCAGGTGGCGCCGCAGCGCCTCGATCTGATCAGCGGGCTCGTACCCGCTCGCACGCAGCCGCGCCAGCGACAGCGTGCTGTGCCTCGGCCGCGGCGCGAGCGCCCGGCCCTCCCCGTACTCCGCCGTGGTCGTCGCCACGACGTCCCCCCGCTCGCGTCCCCGCGCGGCGAAGACCTCACGGGCGATCCCCGCCCAGGTCAGCGGCTCCCCCGACTGCGTCACGTCGTAGGTGCCGAAGGGGGCTCCGCCCACCACGAGGTGGTGGGTCGCCCCGGCGATCTCGTCCGCGAAGGACAACCGCCCGTGCTGGTCGTCGACGACGGATGGGGATCTCCCTTCGTCCGCGAGGCGGACCATCGTCGCCACGAAGCTGCTCCCCTCACCCACCACCCACGACGTGCGCAGCAGGTAGTGCCGGGGCGTGACGGACACCGCGAGGTCGCCGGCGGACTTGCTCTGCCCGTAGACACCGAGCGGCGAGAAGCCCTCGTCCTCGTCGTGGACCTCGCGCCGCCCGTCGAAGACGTAGTCGCTCGAGTAGTGCACGAGCGTGCAGCCCTCGCGCGTCGCCCGCCGGGCCAGCTGTGCGGGCAGCTCGGCGTTGAGCCGCCAGGCCAGGCGGCGCCCGTCGTCGGTCTCGGCGGCATCGACCTGCGTCATCGCCGCGGCGTTGATGACCACGTCGTGCTCGCGCAGGTCGAGGGTCGCCACGCTCGCCGGGTCGGTGAGGTCGATGTCCCCACGGGTGGGGGCGACGGCGTGGGGGAAGACCCGCTGCAGCGCCTTCCCGATCTGTCCGCTGCCGCCGAGGAGCAGCGGCCGCCGCGGGGCGAAGGGGGTGACCTCCGCGATCCGCGGGTTCGCCCGGTCCTTGTCGCTGACCTGGGCGTGGGTGAGCGGGATGGGCCAGTCGATCGCGGCGTCCGGGTCGTCGAGCGCGAGCGCGGGGTAGGTCAGGTCGGGGCGCCAGTGCTCGTTGACGAGGTAGGAGTAGACGGTGTGGTCGGCGAGGGCCTGGTAGGAGTTGCCGACACCGCGCGGGACGAAGACGAGCGTGCCCGGCTCGACCTGGAGGGTGACCGTGCGCCCGAAGCCCTCTCCGGCGCGCAGGTCGACCCACGCGGCGAAGACCGCGCCGGCGACGACGGTGACGAGCTTGTCCCACGGCTCGGCGTGGACGCCCCGGGTCGCCCCGCGCGAGGCGTTGTGCGAGATGTTGTGCTGGACGGGCCCGAAGTCCGGCAGCCCGAGCGAGGTCATCTTCTCCCGCTGCCAGGCCTCGGTGAACCACCCGCGGGCGTCGCGGTGGACCGGTGAGCGCAGCACGAGCAGTCCCTCGATCGAGGTCGGCTCCAGCGTCACGTCCATGCTCGTGAGGGTATCGGCCCCCCACGACGCCCATGGGCCCGCGGTCCGTCTACCGGCGGTCGGGCCTGCGCCCGTGGGCACGACGGATGCGGCGGGCACGCTCGACGTCCTCGGCCTGCTTCGCCTCCGCCTTCTCGATCCCCGTGGTGTCCCGTGCCGGGAGCTGGATCTCCTCCTCCGCGGGCAGACCCGCCTGCAGCTCACGCCCGCGCTCCATCTCGGCGTCGAGCTCGGCCCCGAAGAGGAGCGCGAGGTTGGTGATCCAGAGCCACAGGAGGAAGACGATGACGCCGGCCATGGACCCGTACGTCGCGTTGTAGGAGGAGAAGTTCGCGACGTAGAAGCCGAAGGCGACCGAGGCCAGCACCCACGTGATGATGGCGATCAGGGCGCCCGGGCTCATCCACCGGAAGCGTGGCTGGCGCACGTTCGGTGTCCAGTAGTAGAGCATCGCGACGATGAGGACCACGACGAGCAGGAGCACCGGCCACTTGGCCACCTGCCAGATGGTCACGGCGACCGATCCCAGGCCCACGGCGGAGCCGATCGCCGTGGCCACCGGCCCGGAGACGACGAGGGCGAGGAGCACGGCGGCGACGAGGACGAGGAGCACGACCGTGATGAGGAGCATGATCGGGCGCAGCTTCCAGATCGGCCGCCCCTCCGGGATCTGGTAGATCCGGTTCATCGCCCGGGAGAAGGCGTTGACGTACCCGGAGGCGGACCACAGGGCACCCAGGAGTCCGAGGGCGAGGGCGAGCCCCGCCCCCGGCGTCTGGGACAGGGAGGTGAGGATGGGCTCGACCGTGTCGGCCACCGAGGCCCCTGCGGTGTCGCGCAGGATGTCCAGGATGGTCGTGACCGTCTTCTGGCCCTGACCGACGAGGCCCACCAGCGACATCAGCGCGATGACCGCCGGGAAGAGCGCCAGCACGGCGTAGTAGGTCAGCCCCGCCGCCAGGTCGGTGCACCCGTCGGTGATGAACTCCCGCACGGCCTTGCGCGCCGAGAACCACAACGTCGGCCGCGCGAGGTCGCTCGGGCCGTCCGGCTTGCGCGAGTCCTCCGGGTGCGGCGCCTCACGGCCGCGCACTGCCCGGGCCATCATCGCCGCCGGGAGCGCACGAGGAGCAGGACACCGACGACCGACGCGAGAGCCGCTGCCCCGCCGGCCACCCACACCTGGGGCACCGGCCTGCCCCGCTCGTCGGTCAGGGTGCGACGAGCCTCGGCCGCGACGTGCTGAGCCCGCTCCCGCTGAACGTCCAGCTCCTGGCGAGCCCGTGACCGCACGTCGAGCTTGGCGGTGAGCGCGTCGACCGTCTCCCCCAGCTCGGCGCGTGTGCGAGCCGCCTCCAGCTCCAGCTCCTCCACGTTCGCCTCGGGCAGACCCTCAGGCGGTTGCTGTGCAGACGTACTCACTGGTGGCCTCCCTTGACGGCATCCACATCCGCCTTGACGTTCTCGATGGTTCGTTCACCGGGCGGGGTCGCCTGGGTGACCTGCTTCTTGCCCATGAGGGCCATCACCCCGCCGATGACGAGCAGCAGGACGCCCACGATCACCGCTGCCAGCCAGAGCGGCACGACGAGGTCGAGGGCGATGACGGCCGCGGCGATGAGCACCGCGAGTCCGTAGAGGGCGACCACGCCGGCGCCGCCGAAGAGCCCTGCACCCGTGCCCGCGCGCTTGGCGTTCTCCGCCAGCTCCGCTCGGGCCAGCGCCAGCTCCTGACGCACCAGCTGACCCATCTGCTCCGCGGCCGAAGCGATCAGCTGCCCCGTCGTCTCGCCCTCCACCCCGCCGGCCGGGCGGTGGCCGACGGAGGGGCCGGGCGATGGCCGAGCGTCCTGGTCGGACGCGTCAGCCATGCGTGCTGCTCCCGGAGACGCCGCTGCCGTCCGCGGACGAGGACTCCTCCATCTTCGCCGAGACCTTGTCCTGGGCCATCTGCCCGAGGTCGCCGGCCTTCTCCTGCGCGCGCTGCGCCTGCTGGCGCACCCGCGGGTCACGACGCACCCTCTCCGCCTGGGCGACGAGCTTGTCGTACTGCTCACGCCCGGCCCGGGTGCCGAGCACGTAGCCGATACCGGCGCCCGCGAGGAACGAGATCTTGCCCATGCCAACCTCCACGTCACGTCATGTCGACCCCGGGTGGGTCGACCGTGCCCGCGTACCCCGTGACGTCACGGGTAAACGTCACCCGTGCCCCCCCTCGGCGCCCCGGGCATGTGCGAAGGAAGCCGTGAGGCGGTGAGGTGGTGCGCCACGGCGGGCGGGTCCTTTCGTGGTCGCCGTCCCGACGGACGCACTACCCTGCCCGTATGCGCGGGATCATTCTCGCCGGGGGGACGGGGACCAGACTGCATCCGATCACCCTCGGCATCTCCAAGCAGCTGGTGCCGGTCTACGACAAGCCGATGATCTACTACCCGCTGAGCACCCTCCTGCTCGCGGGCATCCGGGAGATCCTCGTCATCACGACACCCCAGGACGCGGGGCAGTTCGAGCGGCTCCTCGGTGACGGGTCGCAGTTCGGCGTCTCGATCAGCTACGCGCAGCAGCCGAGCCCGGAGGGCCTGGCCCAGGCCCTCCTCATCGGCGAGGAGCACCTCGCCGGCGGCCCGGCGACGCTCGTGCTCGGCGACAACATCTTCTACGGCCCGGGTCTGGGGACCCGGCTGCGCCGCTTCCACGACGTCGACGGGGCGGCGGTCTTCGGCTACCAGGTGGCCGACCCGAGCGCCTACGGCGTGGTCGACTTCGACGACGAAGGGCGGGCCCTCGCCCTCGAGGAGAAGCCGGCCCGTCCGCGCAGCCGCTTCGCGGTCCCGGGGCTGTACTTCTACGACGCCTCGGTGGTGGAGCGGGCACGGACGCTGCGCCCGTCGGCCCGTGGCGAGCTGGAGATCACCGACCTCAACCGCACCTACCTGGACGAGGGGCGGCTGCACGTCGAGGTGCTGCCGCGCGGCACCGCGTGGCTGGACACGGGGACCTTCGACTCCCTGGGTGATGCGAGCGACTACGTGCGCACGCTCGAGGGGCGGCAGGGTCTCAAGGTCGGCTGCCCCGAGGAGGTGGCCTGGCGGATGGGCTTCATCGACGACGACCAGCTGCGCGAGCACGCGGAGCCCCTCGTCAAGAGCGGCTACGGGCGCTACCTGCTCGACCTGCTGGAGGGATGACGCCGCAGCCGCTCACCCGCGGCCACCATCCAACACCTGAACACCAGTTTGGCAATCCATAACTTCTGGTTATGCTCTCGAGGTCCCGACCAAGAGAGGTTCCCTCGTGTCCGCTGCAGCCCCACTGGCCGCCCTGACCCACCTCGACGTCCTCGAGTCCGAGTCGATCCACGTCATCCGTGAGGTCGCCGCGGAGTTCGAGCGCCCGGTGCTGATGTTCTCCGGCGGCAAGGACTCCATCGTCATGCTCCGCCTGGCCGAGCGCGCCTTCGCGCCGGCCAGGATCCCCTTCGGCCTGCTCCAGGTGGACACCGGCTACGACTTCCCCGAGGTCCTCGCCACCCGGGACCGGTGGGTCGAGCGTCTCGGCATCGACCTGCACGTCGCCTCCGTCGAGCAGGCCATCGCCGAGGGCATCGTCGTCGACGACGGCAGGACCCCGCGCAACCGCCTCCAGATCGGCACCCTGCTGCACGCCATCGAGGAGCGCGGCTACACCGCCGCCTTCGGCGGGGGTCGACGTGACGAGGAGAAGGCCCGCGCCAAGGAGCGGATCTACTCCCACCGCGACGACTTCGGCCAGTGGGACCCGAAGAACCAGCGTCCCGAGCTGTGGTCCCTCTACAACGGGCGCCTCCACGAGGGCGAGCACATGCGCGTCTTCCCGCTGAGCAACTGGACCGAGCTCGACATCTGGCAGTACATCGCCCGCGAGCGCCTGGACATCCCGCCGATCTACTACTCGCACTCCCGGCGGGTCTTCGAGCGCGACGGGATGCTGCTCTCGGAGAGCCCGCACAACCCCCTTCGCGAAGGGGAGGAGGTCACCGAGCGCCGGGTACGTTTCCGCACCGTCGGTGACCTCACCCTCACCGGCTGCCTCGAGTCCGAGGCCAGGACCGTGGAGCAGATCATCGACGAGATCTCCGTCGCGCGGCTCACCGAGCGCGGGGCCACCCGCGGTGACGACCGCTTCAGCGAGGCCGCCATGGAGGACCGCAAGAAGGAGGGCTACTTCTGATGAGCACCATCACCGAGACCACCGAGCGCCTGGACCTGCCGGCCTCCCCCGCCACGACCGGCACCGACCTCGGCCTGCTGCGCGTGGCCACGGCGGGCTCCGTCGACGACGGGAAGTCCACGCTCATCGGGCGTCTCCTCTTCGACAGCAAGTCGATCTTCGAGGACCAGCTCGAGGCGGTCGAGGCCACGAGCCGCTCCAAGGGGCACGACCACACCGACCTCGCGCTGCTCACCGACGGGCTGCGCAGCGAGCGCGAGCAGGGGATCACCATCGACGTGGCCTACCGCTACTTCGCGACCCCCCGGCGCAAGTTCATCCTCGCCGACACCCCGGGGCACGCCCAGTACACGCGCAACATGGTCACCGGCGCCTCCACCGCCGACCTCGGCCTCGTGCTCGTCGACGCCCGCAACGGGCTGACCGAGCAGTCCCGCCGGCACACCGTGCTGCTCTCGCTGCTGCGCGTCCCCCACATCACGCTCGTCGTGAACAAGATGGACCTCGTCGACTACGACGAGAGCGTCTACCGGCAGATCCGCGCGGAGTTCCTCGACTTCGCGGCACGGCTGGACGTCCCGCAGGTCGAGACCTTCCCGATCAGTGCGCTCGTCGGCGACAACGTCGTCACGACGAGCGGTGCCATGCCCTGGTACACCGGGGGCAGCCTGCTCGACCACCTCGAGAGCGCGGAGAACGCCGAGCTCTTCGAGGACAGGGGCGACCGCTACCCGGTGCAGTACGTCATCCGACCGCAGCAGGGCGAGCACCGCGACTACCGCGGCTACGCCGGGAGGGTGGAGTCCGGGACCTTCGCGGTCGGCCAGGAGGTCGTGGCCCTGCCCAGCGGGATCACGACGACCATCGCCGGCATCGACACCCTGGAGGCCACCCACGAGGAGGCCGTCGCCGGGCAGTCGGTCGTGCTGCGCCTCACCGACGACATCGACATCTCCCGCGGCGACCTCATCGCCGACGCCGCGCACCCACCGACGGTCTCGAAGGAGGTCACCGCCACCGTCTGCTGGATGACCACCGGCACCCTCCAGCCCCGGCAGAAGCTGCTGGTCAAGCACACCACCCGCACGGTCAAGGCGATCGTCGACAGCCTCGGCGCCCGCCTCGACGTCAACACCCTCGACCGGGACGAGGAGGTCGACGGGCTCGGCCTCAACGAGGTGGGCACGGTCGCCCTTCGCCTGGCCCAGCCGCTCGTGGTCGACCCCTACGCCGACCACCGGGTCACGGGGTCCTTCATCCTCATCGACCCGGCGACGGGCAACACCGTGGGGGCGGGGCTGATCTCCGGGACGCAGGGGATCGAGTACGCGATCTGAGGGGGCTGTCCCGCGGGCCCGCCCCCTCACCGCCCGTCACGCCAGGCCGAAGACCAGGAGCCAGTCCTCGTCGCCGTCGGCGTTCTCCCCCGGGGTCCGGTAGCGCGAGCGCACGTCCACCGGACGTGACTCCCCCGTCGACGGGTCCACCCAGCGGGCCCGGACCCCGTCGTCCAGCCCGTCGGTGTCGACGGTGATGGTGCGGGAGGTCGGCACGTAGACCACGGCCTCGGACCCGTCGGGGGCCACCGTCGCGGTGGCGACGTCACTGGCGAGGACGTCGGCCCCGCCCTTCGCCGGGGCGCCGCCCCGACCGCCGGTGAGGAAGTCCCCGTCGGTGTCCGGCACCAACCGCCACCAGTCCAGGCCCGCGAAGACGTCCCGGACGTGGCCGACGTCCGCCAGCCCGGGACCGTCGAGACGCGACTGCCAGCCCGGCTCGAACTGCCAGTCCAGCGACCCGTAGAAGTCCCCGACCGCACCGCTCGTCAGCGCCCAGGCCACCTGCCGGCGCAGCGTCTCGTTCGTGGTCGGGGCGTTGCCCTGGTTGTTCTCCCCCTCGTAGTTGGCCTCCCCGAGCAGCGTCGGGATCGGCGGCTCGTGACGGTAGGCACGGGCCACGGCGGCGTGGGTCGGCTCGTAGGTGTAGACGAAGTTCCAGTCCACCTGCCGCCGCCACCACGGGTGCTCGGTCGTGACCACCGGCTCGCCGCTGCCCAGCTGCATGGTGAAGAGCCGCTCGTCACCGGCCTCGCGCATCCCCGACACCATGGCCTTGACGCACTCGTCGAGCTCCCCCGGTCCGTCGCCTTCCGGGTAGTAGTCGCCACCGGACATCCACACGATGTTCGGCAGGTCCGCGAAGTGCTCGGCGACCTTGCGCCCGTACTCCCGGCACTGCTCCGGTCCGTCGGCGTCGAAGGCCCTGCCCCAGACCCACACGTCGATCGGGTAGAGCATCACGGTGATCCCGTGCCGGCGGGCGGCCTCGACGTAGTCGTGGGCCCGGTCCCAGTAGGCGTCGTCCCAGGCCGTCACGTCGCCCCCGACGAAGGGGGCGAGACCGTCGACCGTCTCGCCGTCGTCGTGGGGCGCGCCGTTGTCGACCGCGCCGAGCAGGGAGACGATCACCGCGTTGACCCCCCGGTCCTCCCGGTCGGCGAAGTAGGTCTCCGCCTGATCCGGGGTCAGGTCGGTCATGAGCGACCAGGGCGAGTCGCCGCGCACGAGGATCGGATCGCCGTGCTGGTCGAGGAGGTAGCGCCCGTTCTTGCTGACGGACGTGACGAAGGGGGCGTCGCCGGACCGGCGCTCCTGCGGGTCGCCCTCGTCCTCGGGCCGCACGGCAACCACGGCTGCGGTCACGATGACCAGAGCAGCCGCGGCCACGAGGAACCACCGGCGCACGGCTCCAGCCTACGGCGCCGGTCCCGGGCACCGCCGAGCACAACCGGGAGCCGCAGACGCCAGACCGGCCACATATGCCTGCCCGGTGCCGATCACTCCCCTTCGTGCACACCGGCCAGGCGGAGCAGGGCGGCGGCGAGCAGGTCGGCGCCGCGAGCGAGGTCGGCGATGTCCGTGTGCTCGTGCGGGGAGTGGCTCACTCCCCCGGCGCGGCTCGGGACGAAGATCATCCCCACCGGGCAGACGTGCCGGATCATCTGGGTGTCGTGGCTCGCGCCGCTGGGCATGAGCACCGGCTCCACGCCCGCCTCACGGGCGACGTCGGCGAGCACCTCACGCACCTCGGGGGTCAGCTCCTCGGGGGTGGCCTCGGCCAGGTGACGGCTCGTGAGACCGACCCCGCGCCGGGCGGCGATCTCGTCGGCCAGCTCGAGCACCCGCTCGGCCGTGGCCCGCTGCCTCCCCAGCTCGACGTCCCGGATGTCGACGCTGAAGGTGCACCGCCCGGGGATCGTCGTGATCGAGCCGGGCTCGACCTCCAGCCGGCCGACGGTGATCCGGGTGGCGTCGTGGTCCTCGTCGTTCGCGAGCCGCTCGAGCTCGAGGACGATCTCGGCCGCGGCGGTGAGCGCGTCCCGGCGCAGGTGCATCGGCATGCCACCGGAGTGGGCGGCCACGCCGTCGAGGGTCAGCTCCAGCCGGGTGCTGCCCGAGATGACCTCGACGACCCCGATCGGTGCGCCGGCGGCATCGAGCACCGAGCCCTGCTCGATGTGCAGCTCGACGAAGCCGGCCCAGTCCTCACCCGACCACCGGGCGCCGGCCACCGACTCCGGGTCGAGCCCCACGGCGGTCATCGCCTCCGCGACGCTGACCCCGTCGGCGTCCCGCAGGCGGTGCAGGTCCTCCGACGTCGTCAGCCCGGCGGCGACCCGACTGCCGATGCAGGCCTGACCGAAGCGGGCTCCCTCCTCGTTCGCGAAGACGACGAAGCGCAGCGGCCGCCGGGGCACCGTGCCGGCGCGCACCACGGCCTCCGCCACGACCATCGCGGCGACGACCCCGGCGATGCCGTCGAAGCGTCCCGCCGAGGGCACGCTGTCCAGGTGCGAGCCGGTGCCGACCGCGGGCCGGGGCTCGGCGCCCGTGAGCTCGGCGATGGTGTTGCCGGCCGCATCGCTCCACACCCGCAGGCCGAGACCCCGCATGAAGTCGCCGAAGAGCTGGTGCGCCTCCCGCTCCAGCGGGGTGTGCGCCAGCCGGGTGACTCCCTCACCGGGCTCGCTCACAGCCGCGAAGCGCTCGATCCACTCCTCGACCCTCGCCGGATCGACCTCGATCGGCTCGCTCATCGTTCCTCCTGCGCCTCCTCGCACCCGGGCAACCATCTCCCCGGTCCCAAGACGACCCCCCTTCGCCCTGAATCGAAGGGGGGCCTCCTTGGGACCGGGGGCTGGTCAGCCCGCGTGTGCCGCGACGGCGGCGGCGACCGCCTCGGCCACGCCACCCTGGAAGACCGGCGGGACGATGTGGTCGGCCGTCGGCTCCTCCACCATGTCGGCGATGGCGCGGGCGGCGGCCAGCTTCATCTCCTCGCTGATCTGCACGCCTCCGGCGTCCAGGGCCCCACGGAAGATCCCCGGGAAGGCGAGCACGTTGTTGATCTGGTTCGGGTAGTCGCTGCGGCCGGTCGCGACGATCGAGGCGTAGCGGTGGGCCAGGTCCGGGTGGACCTCCGGCGTGGGGTTCGCCAGGGCGAAGATCATCGGCTCCGGGGCCATCGCGGCCACCTGCTCCTCGGGCACGTTGCCCCCGGAGACACCGACGTAGACGTCGGCGCCGGCGAGCGCGTCGCCGAGGCCGCCGGTCAGCCCGCGCGGGTTCGTCGTGGCCGCGAGCATCTCCTTGTGCGCGACGAGGTCGTTGCGGTGGGTGCCGATGATCCCGCGGGAGTCGCACACGACGACGTCGGTCGCCCCCGCCAGCTGGAGCAGCTGGGTGACCGCGACACCGGCCGCGCCGGCCCCGGCGACGACGACCTTCAGCTGGGCGAGCTGACGGCCGGTGACCCGGCAGGCGTTGATGAGGCCGGCGAGCACGACGATCGCCGTACCGTGCTGGTCGTCGTGGAAGACCGGGATCTCCAGACGCTCACGCAGCCGACGCTCGACGTCGAAGCAGCGCGGCGCGGAGATGTCCTCGAGGTTGATCCCGCCGAAGCTCGGCGCGATCCGCGCGATCGAGTCGACGAGCTCCTCCGTGGAGCCGGACTCGAGGCAGATCGGGATGGCGTCCACCCCGGCGAAGTGCTTGAAGAGCACCGCCTTGCCCTCCATGACCGGCATCGCCGCGAGCGGGCCGATGTCCCCGAGGCCGAGCACGGCGGTCCCGTCGGTGACGACGGCGACCGTGTTGTTGCGGGCCGTGTAGCGCCGGGAGAGGTCCGGGTCCTCCTGGATCGCCAGGCAGACGTCGGCGACGCCGGGGGTGTAGAGGAGGGAGAGGTCGCGTTCGTCGCGAAGGTCCTTGGTGGCACGTACCTCGAGCTTGCCACCCTCGTGTGCGACGAACTGCGGCGCAGTCAGGTCGTGGGTGGTGGCGGGCTCGGAAACAGACACGTCAGGAATCCTCGTCAGGCAGTGGTGGATCGGGGGACGCCCTGTCGCGATCGGGTCAGGTCGCTGCGGGCGGCGGGTGAGCCTCGGTCATCATCCCACACCTGGGACCTCTCTCCGCACACCTCGGGAGGCCGCGATTCGCCCCCTTCGCCCGTCTCGGTCGTGCGAGCATGGCGCCATGCACCTCGGTCTGGCCCGCGTCGTCGGCCGGTCGATGGAACCCACGCTGCGCGAGGGCGACCTGCTGCTCGTGCTGTGGGGCGCGCGCCCGAAGCTGGGGCGGATCGCCCTCGTGCGCCTCCCCCGCGACGAGCACGGCGCCCCGCGGCCGATCTCGGTCAAACGGATCAGCGGCACCGACCCGCAGGACCCCTCGCGGTGGTGGGTCGAGCGGGACAACCCGCGGGTCGGTGTGGACTCCTGGCTCGTGGGCTCGATCGCCCGCGAGGACGTCCTCGCCCGGGTGCTTTTGCAACTACCTTGCAGCAGAAGGGGTTTACGTGACGACGCAGGGGCGGCCGGGTAGGTTGAAGTGAGAGCCGCCGGGGTACCGGCGGTCCATCGCCACCTACGAGAGGAAGGCACCAATGCGACTGCGCAACATCTTCCGCCCCACCGAGGTCAGCGCTCACTGCGACCTGCCGTGCGGCGTCTACGACCCGGCCCAGGCCCGGATCGAGGCCGAGTCGGTCAAGATGATCATCAAGAAGGCCAACGACAGCGACGACCCGGACTTCCGGACCCGCGCCGTCGTCATCAAGGAGCAGCGCTCCCAGCTGGTCAAGGAGCACCTCTGGGTGCTGTGGACCGACTACTTCAAGCCGCCGCACTTCGAGAAGTACCCCCAGCTGCACACCCTCGTGAACGAGGCCACCAAGCTGGCCGGTGCGTCCGGCACCAAGGGTGAGTTCGACGAGGCGAAGGCCGACGAGCTGCTCGCCAAGATCGCCGAGATCGACAAGATCTTCTGGGAGACCAAGCAGGGCTGACCTGCTCTCCCCATGACGAAGGGGGCCCCCGCCGGTGCGCTGGTGGGGGCCCCTTTTTCGCTGGCCGGGGGCGGCCGGGTGGCGATCGGGTGGGCGACCGGTCAGGGCAGGGTCTTCTCGAGGGCGGCGACGACCTCGGGGTCGTAGTCGTAGCCCAGCCCGAGGTGGAGGCGCTCCAGCGCGACCTCCCGGGCGCGCACGGTCCGCGTGCCCTCGGTGATGTCGTCCCAGGCGTTGGCGACGCGCACGATGCGGGCGGCGACGGGGATGCGCTCCCCGAACTCCCGGGTGCGGCGGAAGGGTGTGCGTACCCGGCCCAGCGCGGGCGCGATCGGGCTGAGCATCGGGCTCGACGTGACGATGCGCGTGCCGACCGCGGCGATCTCCTCCTGCACCTGCGTGGAGACGTTGATCGTCGCGCCGCCGGGGATCGGCTCCTCGAGCCCGACGATCCCGACGTCGTGGAGCAGGGCGGTGCGCTCCACCTCGCGCAGCTCGTCGGGCTCGAGGTCCATCACCTGGCCGATGCGCACGGAGAGGTTGGCGACGCGACGGCTGTGGCCCTGTCGGCTGCGTCCGGTGATCTCGCCGAGCCGGGAGAGGGCGTAGACCGACTCGTCGACCGCCAGACGGATGGCGATCGCGCGCTGGACGGCCAGGTGGGTCAGCAGCACCGGGAGCAGGAGCAGCGGGATGGCCACCCAGTCCAGGACGGGCTGGGCGACGGCGATGAGGGGGCCGGCGGTCGCGGTGACGCCGACGATGCCGTAGAGCGAGCTCACCTCGTGGATGCCGAAGGCGGTGAGGGTGGCACCTTCGCGGAGCCAGACGACGAGGCCTTCGAGGAGTCGCTCGACGAGGGAGCCCAGCAGGGCGATGCTGAACATGGCAAAGGCGGCGAAGGAGTGCCTGGTGTCCGGCTGGAAGGCCCAATCGACGAGCGTGAGGTCTCCTGCGCCACGAGCCAGGTAGGCGGTGGCGACGATACCGAGGAAGCGTGCCGCCATGGAGCTGCCCACGACCGGCCGCCCACGCATCCAGGCAATGAGCACGCCAACGAGCATCGTCAGCCAGATGATGCCGACGATGGTGGCGATCGTGGGCTTCGGCCCCACAGGAGCCATGACGAGACCCATGGCGGTCGCGGTCGTCACCGGAGCCACGACACGTCTGGCCATCGTGGTCGGCATCTGCTCACCACCGATGATGGCGATCATCGCGGCGATGGTGAATGGCGTCAGGGTCTCGTCCGTCACCTCGCCCTTGATCGTGGCGAGGCAACCGACGACGAGCGCCACGGCGAAAAGGGCGAAGTCCGGCCCGGTGCGGTCGACACGGTGGAGGTTCGACGGGGGAAAGGTGCTCATGCGGGCTCACCTGCGGGGAGCTGGCCGCGCTCGTGGGCGCGACGCAGCGCCGTCACGCACCGCACGTCCAGGCCGGTGCCGGCGAGGGTCTCGCACCGGATGACGGCCGCCTCGGGGTCGCCGGTCTGCATCATCCGGTGGGTCCAGGTCTCGGCGACCGCAAGGATGCGCGAGCCGAGCGGGATCGCATCACCCTCGAGGCCCTTCGGCCAGCCCTGCCCGTCGACCCGCTCGTGGTGGCCGGCGGCCATGGCCAGGGAGTCGTCGAGGAAGGTCACGCCTTCGACGACCTTCCAGCTCTCCTTGGCATGGTCCCGGCGCATGATCGCCTCCGGCTGCCCCTCGAGCACGAGCTTGCCGAGGTC
>CAYSGN010000033.1:0-27032 GCA_964430615.1 uncultured Janibacter sp.
GAGTCCGAAGCCGGGCACGGGCACGCCGGCGCCCGAGAAGACCGCCACGCCGGAGTCGACGAAGGAGCCGACGCCGGAGCAGAGCACCGAGCCGGAGCCGACGAAGGAGCCGACGCCGGAGCAGAGCACCGAGCCGGAGCCGACGAAGGAGCCGACGCCGGAGCAGAGCACCGAGCCGACGCCGGAGTCGACGACGCAGCCCGAGGAGGGCTCCCGCCCCGAGCCGGGCCGGAGCCCGACGAAGGGGGCGACCGTCACCACGGCCACGAGCTTCACCCGGGTCAAGGACACCGTCCTCGGGCCCGGCTCGCGCGGCAGCGCGGTGAAGGTGCTCCAGCGCGGGCTGGGCAGCGTCGCCGTCGACGGCACCTACGGGGGGTCGACGGAGAAGGCGGTGCAGTACTTCCAGCGGGTGCACGAGCTGCCGGCGACCGGTGTGGTGGACGAGCGGACGTGGAGCGCCCTCGAGCGGGTGGAGTACCCGCTGCTCGAGTACCGCAAGACCGTCCTCAAGCCCGGCTCGACGGGGACCCCGGTCCGCACGCTCCAGCACCACCTCGGGGTCTCGGGCACGGGCACCTTCGACGAGGAGACCAGGGAGGCGGTCCGAGAGCTCCAGGCCCGGCACGGCCTGACCCGGACCGGTTACGTCGGTGCGGTCACCTGGCAGGCGCTCGAGGAGGAGGTCCGGTCCCACCAGGCCGGGCGCTGACCCCCTTCGCTCACCCGGCGGTGACGCCCTCGTCGGCCGCCCGCCTCGCCACGGTCGTCTCGTCGGCCGGGCCGAGGTGGACCACGAGCGAGCCCGAGGCGGCCCAGACCGCGACGGCCGTGCGCAGCAGCGTCTCGGCGGAGGGGTCGACGAGCTGGACCCGGGCGCCGGGCTCGATGCCGGAGTCCCGCTCGAGCACCTCGAGCGCCTCGCCGTGGACGATCTCGTCCCCGGCGACGAGCAGTGCCGGGTCGTCCTCGTCCGGCTCCTGCCAGGGCTCGAAGTCGTCACCGTGGGAGGAGAGCTCGGCGGCCTCGTCCATCGTGCCCTCCGGCACGGCGACCCCGGCCGAGCGGGCCAGCGCCCCGCGGGTGACGAGGACGCCCGGGAGGTCGTCGACGAGCGCGTCGAGGTCGTCGGCGACCACGACCGCCGGTGTCGCCCCGCCGGCGCCCAGCTCCACCGCCGCCCCGACCGACCACGTGGCGAGCGCCCAGTAGAGCAGGCGCCAGTGCGGGCGCAGCGCGAGGCGCACGACGTCACCGGGCTCCACGTCCCACTCCTCCTGGAGCGCGTTGGCGGCCTTGCTCACCCAGGTGCCGAGCACGCGCCCGGAGAGCTCGACCCGCTCGCCCGCCGTGGGGCCGGGCAGGTCGTCGTAGCAGGTGATGCGCGGGGCGGCGGAGTCCGCGCGGTTGATCCGGGTGAGGACGGCGGCGGGAGTGGTCACGGGCACCACCCTACGAAGGGGGACCGGAGGCGCCCCGACGGGTGAGCAGGGGCGTGAGCACCTGCTCGTACAGGTCGACCCTCGGTGGTCGGTCGCTGAGGATCCGGAAGATCGCGGCCCTCGCCAGGGCGTCGGCGCCCGGTCCCTCGGCCAGGGCACGGATCTCCTCCGGGTCGGCGCCCCACCACAGCACCGAGTCGAGGACCCAGACGGCCTCCGCCCAGGCGGCCGGCCGCCAGTAGGGCGGGACGTCGAGGACCACGGGAGCCCCGCGCGGGTCGAGCAGGATGTTGCCGGCCAGATCACCGTGGACGAGCTGCTCCGGGCCGAGGGGGTCGCCCTCGAGGCGGTCGAGGAGCGCGCGGACGAGCTGCGGCGCCCCGTCCGGGACCGGGGCCTCGCCGAAGGCGACCCGTTCGGCCGCCGCCCACCGGTCGCGTGCCGCCTCCCGGGCGAGCGGTCGGCGTCCGACGACGCGGGCCAGCTCGGCGTGCAGGACGGCGCCGACGGCGCGGGTCGCGCTCAGCTCGGTCAGCAGGCGGGTGCCCGGCTCGAAGCGCGTCGCGGCCCAGCCGTCGACGACCCACTCGCCGTCCCGCGCCGGCACCGGCATCGCCACCCTGAGGTCGCGCTGATCCCGGCCCGGGCGGGTGTCGAGGTCGGCGGCGAGGCGGGCGAGCGCCGGCCCGAGCAGGTCCAGCACCTCGGGGTCGCGGCCGGGGGAGAGGACGAGGTCGCCGGCCCGCACGCTGTGTCCCTGCCCTCCGGGCAGCGGCTCGACGTCCCCGGGGACGGCGAAGAGGTCCAGCACGTGCTCCGACGGTCGCATCCTCGCCAACCTAGCGGCAGGCTGGGCCCGTGAGGACACGAGAGCACCGGCCGGGGTCGCCGCTCGATCTCGACCGGACGCTCGCCCCCTTCGTCCGGGGCAGCGGTGACCCGACCTCCCACCGCGGGCCGGGCGGCTGGTGGTTCGCCTGGACCACGCCCGAGGGGCCGGTGACCCTCCACCTCGCCGAGGACGGGGAGCGCGTCCGCGCCGAGGGCTGGGGCACGGGTGCGCGCTGGATGCTCGACCGGGTGCCGGACCTGCTGGGAGCGCGCGACGACCCGACGGGCTTCGTCCCGCACCACGACCTCGTGGCCCGCGCCTGGCCGCGCCTGTCCCGGTGGCGGGTGCCGGCCAACGGGCTCGTCTCCCAGATGCTCGTGTGCTCGGTCATCGAGCAGAAGGTCACCGGCCGGGAGGCCTTCGCCGGCTACCGCCGCCTCGTGCGCGGCCACGGCACCCCCGCCCCCGGGCCGGGCGCCGCCCTGGGTCTCGCGGCGCCCCCGTCACCCGAGGCCTGGTCGCGGATCCCGTCCTGGGAGTGGCTGCGCGCCGGCGTGGACGGGTCACGCTCGCGCACGGTCGTGGCGGCGATGCGGGTGGCCCACCGGCTCGACGAGTGCGCCGACCTGCCGCTGCCCCAGGCACATCGACGACTGCGCTCCCTCCCGGGGGTGGGGGAGTGGACCGCCGCGGAGGTCGCCCAGCGAGCGCTCGGCGACACCGACGCGGTGAGCTTCGGGGACTACCACGTGGCCAGGGACGTCACCCTCGCCCTCACCGGGGAGGAGGGGGACGACGCGCTCATGGCCGAGCTGCTCGAACCCTATGCGGGACAGCGCTACCGGGCTCAGCGCATCATCACCGCCGCCGCGGGGCCCCGCCCGCGTCGGGGTCCGAGGCGCACCCTGCCGACCCACCTGCCGAGGTGCTTCTGAGGCTCTCGGTATCGACGGGTAGCGTGTGCTCACTCCGAGACGGATGAGCAGGGAGTTCTCCATGACGTGGATCCGGCGTGGTCGTGCGGTGGCGGCAGTGGTCGCCATCGCCCTGACGATGGCCGCGTGCGAGGAGGCCGAGCCGGCCGCCACGTCTGCCACCGACTCCGGCAGCACCTCGACGAGCTCCTCCTCGACCACCGCCTCCCCGTCGACCGACCCGGAGGACTCGCCGACGGTCAACACCGGGACCGTCAACCCGCTGCCGGGGGAGGCCCGCGAGCAGACGAAGGCGGGATCCCTCGTCTTCGCGCGCTTCTACCTCGAGCAGATGGGCGAGGCGATCCGCACCAGGGAGTCGGCCACGCTGAGGAAGTACTCGCTGGGGTGCTCCCAGTGCGAGGAGTTCATCGCCTGGATCGACTACGGGCGCGGGCACGGGGTGACGGCCAACCGGAACCCCTATGTCGTCCACGAGGCGACGATCCTCAGCAGCGCGGCGACCGCGCACGAGATCCGCGCCCGGCTCCAGGTGCAGAGCGTGCGCACCAAGGACCCGACCGGGCCGACCGGACGGGCGGTCGTCCCGAGCCGGGGGCCGGAGGAGAAGGGAGAGACCACCGCTCCCGACGGGTCGGAGGAGAGCATCCCGACCCCGCCCGGTGTCTACAGCGAGGTCCCGGGCACCTACAGCGCGGTGCTCAGCGTCGCCTGGGTCGACGGACGCTGGGTCGTGCGGGGCATGTCGCTCGTCTGACCCGCTGCGTGGCTCAGTCGCGCAGGAGCGTGCGGGCCAGCTCCAGCGCCTCCGCGGCGCTCCGGTCCGCGGCGCCCGCCGGCTCGAGGAGGATCGGCTCCTGGGCGGTGCGCGTCGCGCGCGCCGGGAGACGCTGCGGCCGCGGGTCCGAGGGGTCGGCCAGCCAGCCGTCGAGCAGACCCTGGTAGACCGTGCTCGCCCCCGCTCCGTCGGTGGCGGCCCCGAGCGAGGCCAGCGACGCGGTGAGAGAGGGCAACCCGCCCGGGCTGACGCCGACGACGGGGGCGGCGGTGCCCCGCACGGCATCCCGCAGCCCGGGGACGCCCAGGACGATGCCGAGGGAGAGCACCGGGTCCTCCGGGGCCAGGAGCACGACATCGGCCGAGCGGACCGCGTCCAGCACCCCCGGAGCGGGGGTGGCGCGGTCCAGCCCGGCGACGACGAACCGGGTCGGTGCCTGGGTCGACGTGGCCCGCCACTCCCGGACGTGCACCGCCTCCTGCTCCACCTGACCGTCGAGGATCGCGTGCGTCTCCATCGGCACGTCGCTCACCGGCAGCACCCGCACGGACTCCGGGACCTGCCGCTGTCGTGCGAGGCGCTCGGTCACCGCGGAGAGGCTCTCGCCGCGGGTGAGCCACGTCGTGCGCGCCAGCGAGGTCGCGACGCCGCGGTCGGTCACCGGGAACCAGTCGGCACCCGCCCCGAGACCCAGCAGCTCCCGGCGCACGGCATCGGTACCCTCGGGGGCGGGCTCGTGCGCCAGCGCGTCCAGGTGTGCATCGAGGTCGGGGCACATCCGCAGCCCCCAGAGCGTGATGTCGTCGCCGGTGTTGACGATCGCCGTCACGGACCCGTCCGCGAGCTCGGGGTCGGAGGCGAGATGGTCGACGAGGCCACGGACGAAGCGGGCGCCGCTCGGGCCTCCCGACAGGACGCAGATGTGCATGACGGACATGCTCTCACCGCCCCGCCGCCGGGGGTCCCGGGCCCCGACCGTTCGGCGCAGGCCCGCCGCCCCGGCTTGACGGAAGCGGATGACACGCGTGTAATTCCATACATGTCGTGCCGCGGATTTCGGCGTGACATGAAGTATGGGTCGGGTGCCGAGGTCGAGGAGGGGCCGTGCACGAACTTCAGCTGATCACCGGTGTCGAGGACGAGAGCGAGCTGTCCTGGCAGGAGCGTTCGCTCTGTGCCCAGACGGATCCGGAGGCATTCTTCCCCGAGAAGGGAGGATCCACCCGAGAGGCCAAGAAGGTCTGCGTCGGGTGCGAGGTGCGTCAGGAGTGCCTCGAGTACGCGCTGGCCCACGACGAGCGCTTCGGCATCTGGGGCGGTCTCTCCGAGCGTGAGCGGCGCAAGCTGAAGAAGCGCGCGGTCTGAGCACCGGCGAGGTCGTGACCCAGCACCCTGGACCCCCGGCCTCCGCCACCCCTTCCCGGCGGACGACGGCAGCACCGATCACCGTCACCGCGGTGGTCATCGCACGCACTCGGGAAGGAACGGGTCAGGTCCTTGCCGCCCTCCTCGCGCAGGACACGGCCCCCGACAGGGTGCTGCTCGTCGACGCCTCCGCCGACGGCATCGGCGACCCCGGTGACCTCCTCTCGCCGGTGGACGACGCGGGGATCGACGTCCTGCGGGCCACCCTCGCGCCCCGTCAGGGCCTGCGTCGCCACCTGCCACGGTTCGTCGATGCCATCCCCCGGGCACGCCTCGGCCGGGACCTGATCTGGGTCCTCACCTCCCGCGCCCGCCCGCACCCGGAGGCGCTGCACCGACTCGCTGCGGCCTGCGTCCCCGGCGTCGGCATGGCGGTGCCCGAGCTCGTCGACGCCGACCACCCCGACCACGTCGTGCGCCTCGGGCTCCAGGCCACCCGGACCGGACGCCTCGTCCCCGACCCGCTCGCCGGCACCGTCGACGAGGGGCAGCTGGAGGGGCGCGTCGACACGCTCGGGGCACCTCTCGAGGGCCTCCTCCTCGACCGGGAGACCTTCGAGACCCTCCGTGGGCACGACCCCTCGCTCGGAGACCTGGGTGGCGACCTCGACCTCGGCTGGCGCTCGCACCGCGCCGGCCGGCGTGCGGTGCTCGTCCCCTCCGCCGCGGTCGCCGTCCCGCCCACCGCGGCCGAGCGGCACCCGACGTCGTCCCAGCGTCGGCAGGCCCGCCGCGCTGCGCTGACCCGGGCGAACCTGCTCCTGGCCCCCTTCCTCGCCCTGTGGATCCTCCTGGCCTCCGTCGTCACCGGCCTGGGCCTGCTCCTCATCAAGCGCCCGCGGATGGCGCTCGAGGAGCTCGGCGACGCCGGGGCGGCGCTCGACCCGCGCCTGCTCCGCTCCCGGGTGCGACGCAACGCCCCTCGGAAGGTCCCCCGCCGGCACCTGCGCAACCTCTTCGTCACGCCGGGTCGGGCCAGGCGTCGTCTCGTCGACGAGGTCCGCGGCCCTACCCTGCGCACGGCCGCACCACCTCCGGAGCGGGGGCCGCGACCGACCGGCCCGGCCCGCGTCCTCCACCCGCTGCCCCTCCTCGTGCTCGCGGCGGTCGCGATGACCGCCTGGGCCGCCCGGCACCTCGCCCCGGCGGTGTGGGACCACCGCGGCTCCGGCCTCGTCGGCGGCGAGCTGCTGGGCGGGCGCGCGACGAGCGGCCAGCTCTGGGACGCCTGGTGGATGGCCTGGCACGGCGAAGGGTGGGGCTCGGGGAGCGAGATCTCCCCGGCGTACCTGCTCCTCGCGGCAGCCAGCCGGGTCCTCGAGTGGCTCCCCGGCAGCCCGTCGTCGCCGGCCGGTGCCGTGGTCACCGGCTTCGTCCTCGTGGCGCTCCCGCTGGCCGCGGTCGTCGCCTGGGTGAGTGCCGGCACCTTCACCTCCCGCCCGTGGCTGCGCGCCGCGGCGGCGCTGGCCTGGGTGGGCTCGGCCCCCGCCGCGCTGGCCGTGGGCGAAGGGAGGATCGGCGCCCTCGTCGCCCTCGTCCTGCTGCCGCGCATCGCCGCCGGGCTGGTCCGCCTCGGCCGAGCGGGCATGCGCCCCAGCGACAGCGTGCGCACCGCCGTGTGGGCGGGGGTGCTGGCCACCTTCGCGCCGGTCGTCGGCGTGGCCGTCGTCCTCGTGGGCCTCGGCCACCTCGTCTTCGGCGGTACCCGGCGGCGGCCGGCCGGGCTGGCCCTCGTCCTCGTCCCACCCCTCCTGGCCGGGCCGTGGCTGCTCACCCTCCGCGCCGAGCCGCGCCGGCTGCTCACCGGGTGGGGGCTGACCGACACCCAGGTCACCACGGAGCCCTGGTGCCTGGCGCTGGGTGAGCTGCCCGGGGCCGCGCCCACGACCTGGTGGTGGACCGCCGGGATCCTCGTGCTCGGGCTCCTGGCCCTCCTCGTCCCGGGCCGGCGCAGGGCCACCTGGGCCGCAGCGGTGACCGCCCTCCTCGGTCTCTGCGGGGCGGTGGGAGCGCCACACCTCGGCCTGACGACCCGCCCCGAGGGCGCCGCGGACGCCGGCGACCTCGTGACCCCGTGGGCGGGGACCGGACAGCTGGCGCTCGTCGGCGCGGCACTCGTCGCGATCCTGCTGGCCGCGGACGTCCTGCCCGACGCCGTGCGCGGGTCGGGACGGCGTGGGTGGCTGTGGCTGCCCGCGCTCGTCCTGCCGGTCCTCGCCGTCGGGAGCGCCCTCGTCGTCGCGCAGCACTCCTTCGGGGAGCGGCTCGCCCCCTGGGAGGAGCCGCGCCTCGCATCGGCCATCGCTGCCGCGGAGGGCCCCCGCGCTGCCCGGACGCTCGTCATCGCCCCCGGCGAGGGGCAGGTCCGCTACCGGGTGGTGGGCAGCGAGCCCGGCCCGGTCGCCCGGGACCTGCGCACCCCGCGAGCGCCCACGCCGGGGGAGGAGCAGGTCGTCGACGCGGTCGCCCGGCTCCTCGGCTCCGGCGAAGGGGACCGGCCGACGAGCGACGTGCTCGCCGAGCAGGCGGTCTCCCACGTCGTGCTGGTCGGCGGCAGCGAAGCCCAGCGGCGTGCGGTCGGTGCGACCGAGGGGCTCGCCCCCGTGGACCGGGCGGACGGGCGCACGACGTGGGCCGTCCGGGCGTCGCTGACCGACGGGAAGCCGCCGTCCCGGGCCCGTGTGGTCCAGGACGGTCGCAGCGTGGCCCTGCGCGGCACCGGTGCTCATGCGGACACCGACGGGCCGGTCGCGGCCGGCGGCGGAGAGCTCGTCGTCGGCCAGTCGGTCGCCTGGGCCGAGGTGACGTCCGTGCGTGCCGACGGGGACCTCGTGCGGATGAGCACCCACAGCCAGACCCCCACGTACGAGCTGCCTGCGGGCACCGAGCGGGTGAGCATCGACGTCTCCGCAGGGCACCGCGTGTGGAAGATCGCCACGGGGATCGCCCTGCTCCTCGTGCTCTACCTCGCCCTGCCGACGGATCGCCGCCCCGTGCCCCGGCCGGAGGAGGAGCGATGAGTCCGCGGGCGAGCCGTCGGAGGGGCTGGGTGCACGCGCTGGCCCGGGTGGTGCTCGTCGGCGGCGCCGGAGCAGGCATCGTGCTCGGCGCGCAGGGACTCGGGACCTACTCCGCGGGGCTCTCCCCGGTCGAGACCGACCACAGCGCGGCGATGACCTCCACGGCGTACTGCCCGGGCGTCCCCTTCGCCGCAGAGGGGGCGGACGCGGTCCGTGGCACCGGGTCCGTGCGTGCCCTCGCCGCCCCGGCCGTCGCCCTCGAGGGCCTCGACCTGCCATCGAGCGCAGCGGGTGCGGTGGGCCTCGATGCGCTACCGGTGGACCCGCTCGCCCCCGGCACGAAGAAGGACCCCACGACGGACTCCTCGGAGCTCGGGGAGCAGCCCGTGCGGGCGCGCGGTACGGAGGAGCGGGCGCCTGGCATGGTCGCCGCACAGGCCTTCACCGCCACGGGCAAGGCCTCCTCCGGCCTGGCCCTGCTCTCCTGCGCCCGTCCGAGCGCGGACGCCTGGCTCGTCGGTGGCGGCGAGGAGGAGGGCGAGCGCGAGCACCTTGTCCTCGTCAACTCCGACCCCGAGACGGTGACCGCCGAGGTCAGCACGCTCGGCGGCCGCTCCACCCGGGTGCAGGTCCCGGGGGAGGGGCGCAAGGTCGTCGCGCTGGACCCCCTTCGCGGTGACGGTCCGGCGCAGGTCGTGCACGTGAGCGTCGAGGACGGACAGGTCGCGGCGAGCCTCGCGGTGCGGCGCACCGCGGGGGACGAGCTGACCGGGGACGTCCCCGCCGGCATCGAGACCGTCGGGCCGACCACCGGGCCCGCGCGCCGCGTCGTGGTCCCCGGCAACGCCGACGCCATCGGCAAGAGCCTCGTCGTCGCCGCCCCGGGGGAGAAGGCCGCCGAGGTCACGATCCGCACCGCCGCCACGGAGGCGGTGCCCCGGACCAAGGAGGTGCGCGTGCCCGCCGGTGAGCAGGTCGACGTCCCGCTGCCCGAGGTCGAGGGGATGCACACCTGGGTCATCGAGTCGGACGAGCCCGTCGTGGCCGCCGGCCACCTGACGACGCGCGCCGGGCTGCGCGGGGACCTCGCGTGGACCGTGGCCACCCCACCGGTCGAGGAGCTCGCCGGGACCGCGCTGCCCGCCGCCCCGCCGGAGCACGTGCGCCGCTACCTCGAGGTCGCGGCGGCCGACGGCGCGGCGAAGGTCGAGGTCCTCGTGCTCGAGGACGGGAGGGTCTCCACCCGGGACCTCTCGATCGAGGACGGACGCAGCGTGGGACTCGAGATCGGGCGCGCCGACGCCGTGTGGGTCCGTCCCGGCACCGGCCGCGTGCACGCCGCGGTGCTGCTCGTCGGCGACGAGCAGGCCGAGGACCCGGCCATCGCGTCCCTGCCCCTCACGGCCTCGCCGGTCACCCGCAGCGACACGAGCATCGTCCGGGCGCAGTGAGCGGTCCTCAGCCCTCCGGGTCGACCTCGTGGGGCGGGACACCGAGGAGCAAGGCGATCTGCTCGACGAGCACCTCGTGCACGACCACCGGTCGTTCGCTCGCCCGGGCGATGCTCTCCACCGGGCGCCGGTAGACGACGACCCGGGCCGGCAGCCGCCCACGGGCCGGCCACAGACGGGCCAGCGGCACCCCTCCCTCCCACTCGGCGGGCTCGTGCGGAGGGATGTCCTCGACCGCGAACTCGACGTCGTGCCACCGCCTCCCGAGCACCGGGCGGAAGCGCTGAGCGGTGTCGAGGACGAGGTCGTCGAAGGCCTCCGCACGGGTGGCCATGGCGGGGACGGGCGGATGGGCGAGCGGCCCACGTGGCCCGCGCCCACGACGATCCCGGTACCGGCTCACGGCCCCGATCGTAGGCGTCGCGGCGTGCCGGTGTCGTCGAAGGGGGCGCTCGTGGCCTAGCCTGCACGGGTGACCGCCCCCCGAATGTGCTCCCGCGCCGCCTGCGCGCGACCGGCCTCCGGGACCCTCACGTACGTCTACTCCGACTCGACGGTCGTGCTGGGCCCGCTCGCGACCTATGCCGAGCCGCACGCCTACGACCTGTGCAGGGAGCACGCCCAGCGCCTGACCGCACCGCGGGGGTGGGAGGTGGTCCGGCTCGCCTCGGACCAGCCGGCCCCTACGAGCCACGACGACCTCGTCGCGCTCGCCGAGGCGGTCCGGCAGCGGCCGGAGGCGACCGAGGACCCACGCCCGACAACCTCCCGGCCCGAGCCGGACAGCGTGACCGAGACCGGTCGTCGCGGTCACCTGCGCGTGCTGCGCGATCGCGACTGAGCGCCGACTAGGCTGCCGCGCGTGAGCGCTGACCTGACCGACGTCGTCAAGGCCTACGACGTCCGGGGAGTCGTCCCCGACCAGCTGGACGCCGACGTCGTACGTGCCCTGGGCGCGGGATTCGCCGACGTGGTCGCCCGCCCCGACGGCGCGGCGGCCGTCGTCATCGGGCACGACATGCGGCCCAGCTCGCCCGAGCTCGTCGAGGCCTTCGCCGGGGGCGTGACCGACCGGGGGGTCGACGCGATCCTCATCGGGCTGTGCAGCACCGACGGTCTCTACCACGCGAGCGGGTCCCTCGACCTGCCCGGCGCGATGTTCACCGCCAGCCACAACCCCGCCCGGTACAACGGGATCAAGCTCTGCCGCGCCGGTGCCCGCCCCGTCGGCCAGGAGTCCGGCCTGATGCAGGTCCGCGACGAGGCCGTCCGTCACCTCGACGGCGGGGGCCCGCCCCGGTCGGCGGCTCCGGGGGAGATCACCCACCGGGAGACCCTCACCGACTACGCGCGCTTCCTGCGCGGGCTCGTGGATATCTCCGCTTCCCGCCCCCTTCGCGTCACGGTGGACGCCGGCAACGGGATGGGCGGGCTGACCGTGCCCGCCGTCCTCGAGGACGCGGCGGGCCTCCCGCCGCTCCCCGTGGAGATCGACCCGCTGTACTTCGAGCTCGACGGCACCTTCCCCAACCACGAGGCCAACCCCCTCGACCCGAAGAACCTGCGCGACCTGCAGCAGCGGGTGGTCGAGCGCGGCGCGGACATCGGCCTGGCCTTCGACGGTGACGCGGACCGGTGCTTCGTCGTCGACGAGCGCGGCGTGCCGGTGAGCCCGAGCGCGATCACCGCGATGATCGCGCGGCGGGAGGTGGCCCGTGCCGTGGCCGGCGGCACCCCGGCCGAGCAGGTGACGATCGTGCACAACGCGATCACCTCGGCGGCCGTCGCCGAGGTCGTCGCCGAGGAGGGGGCACGGGCGGTCCTCGCCCGCACCGGGCACTCCTTCGTCAAGGCCGCGATGGGGCGCGAGCAGGCCGTCTTCGGCGGGGAGCACTCCGCCCACTACTACTTCCGTGACTTCTGGTTCGCCGACACGGGGATGCTCGCGGCCCTGCACGTGCTCGCGGCCCTCGGCGAAGGGGAGGCGCCGCTCAGTGAGGTCATGGCCCCCTTCGAGCGGTACGTCTCCTCGGGGGAGATCAACTCGACCGTCGAGGACGCGGCGGCCGTCACCGACCGCGTGCGCGTCGCGCACGCCGACGGCGGGGCCCGGGTCGAGACCTTCGACGGGCTGACCGTCACCCACCCCGGCTCCGACGGGTCGCCGATGTGGTGGTTCAACCTGCGCGCCAGCAACACCGAACCCCTCCTGCGGCTCAACGTGGAGGCGGCCGACGTGGCGACGATGGAGCGGGTGCGCGACGATGTCCTCACGACGATCCGGAAGGCCTGACATGAGCACCCCCATCGAACCCTGGCTGCGCGAGATCCTGCGCTGCCCGGCCTGCCACGCCGAGCTGCGCGACGAGGGCGGACAGGAGGGCGCCGTCCCCGAGGAGCTGGTGTGCACGAACGGCGGGTGCGGCCTGGCCTACCGCGTGGACGACGGCATCCCCGTCCTCCTCGTCGACGAGGCCCGCCACCCCTGAAGGCGTGGGCATGGCACCCTTCGACGAGGCACTGCTCGACGACGAGGACCGGCGCCGCGCGGTCGATGCCCAGGACCTGCTCCGGGACCTCGCCGGTGCCGGGGCCCAGCTGCGTCGCGCGGTCACCCGGGCCGGGGAGTCCGAGCTGCACCGGGTCGCCGGGGGCGAGCGTCCCCGAGCCGTCCACGTCGCGGCCGTCGGCAGCTCAGAGGCCCTCGCCGACGTGCTCGACCTGCTCGTCTCCTCCGCCGGTCCGGTGCTGCTCACCCGGGACGGCTCCGGGCCGTTGCCCGGCTGGGTCGGCACGCTCGACCTCGTCGTCGCGGTCTCGGTCTCCGGGCGCGCGGAGGGCCCGGTGCGTCAGGCACGTGAGGCGGCCCGGCGTGGTGCCCACCTGCTCACCGTCGGCCCCGAGGGGAGCCCGCTGGCCGATGCCGCGGACGCCGCGCGCGGGGTCCACCTGGCGATCGAGCCGGACAGCCGGCACTCGCGGACCAGCCTGTGGGGGCTGCTCGGCCCGGCGCTCCTCGGACTGAGCGCCTGCGGCGTGGTCGCCGTCCCGCCGGCGGTGCTGCTCTCCGTCGCGGACCGTCTCGACGAGCAGGCCGAGACCTTCCGCCCCGACGCCGAGTACTTCGTCAACCCGGCCAAGTCCCTCGCCCTCGACCTCTCCGAGCTGACCCCGGTCGTGCTCGGGGACGGCCCGGTCACCGGTGTGGCCGCGCGCCGGGCGAGCGCCATGCTCGCCCGCACCGCCCGTACCCCCTCCACCTGGGGGCAGCTGCCGGACGCCGCCGCCCAGGTCGTCGCCTGCCTCTCGGGACCGCTGGCGAGCGGCCCGGTGGCGCCCGAGGGCGGCCGGGACATCTTCGCCGACCCGTACCTCGACGGACCGGGTCGGGCGCAGCTCGGGCTGCTGCTCCTGCGTGACCCGGTCCCCGAGAACGGCGACGCACCCACCGAGATCGAGCGGCACAACACGGCGCAGTCCGTGGCCGACCACGCCCTCGACGCCGGCGTGAAGGTCCTCGAGCACGGCGCCCGCCCCGGCCACGCCCTCGAGCGCCTCGCCGAGCTCGTGGCCCTGACCGACTTCGCGAGCACGTACCTGGCCATCGGGCACGGCCTCGATCCGGCCACCGCGCCCGGGCTGGCGAACATCCATCTCCCTCGAAAGGCATCTGAATGATCGACGTCGACATCGCGGTGATCGGCAGCGGCTCCGGCAACAGCCTCGTCACCGAGGAGCTGCGCGACCGGCGCTTCGCGATCATCGAGGGCGGCGACGTCTTCGGCGGCACCTGCCTCAACGTCGGGTGCATCCCGACGAAGATGTACGTCCGCGTCGCGGAGATCGCCACGACGGTGCGCGAGAGCGCCCCGCTCGGCGTCGACGCCACGCTGGACCGGGTGCGCTTCGCCGACGTCCGGGACCGGGTCTTCGGGCGGATCGACCCCATCGCCGCCGCAGGGGAGGACTACCGGCGCGACGGGGAGCAGACCGAGCTGCTGCGCGGGCACGCCCGCTTCCCCGGGCCCCGGACCCTGGAGGTCGACCTCCACGCCGGGGGCACGCAGCAGGTGCGCGCCGACCAGGTCGTCATCGCCGCCGGGTCGCAGGCGATCATCCCGGCGCACCTGTCCGCGGCGGCCGAGCGCGAGGGCATCACCCTGCACACCTCGGACACGGTGATGCGCCTGCCGGAGCTGCCCGCCCGGATGCTCGTCGTCGGTGGTGGGTACATCGCGGCCGAGATGGCGCACACCTTCTCCGCCTTCGGCACCCGTGTCACGGTCGCGAACCGGGGACCGAAGCTCCTGCGTCACCTCGACGAGGAGCTCGTCACCGCCTTCAACGACCGTGCGCGGGAGCAGTGGGACGTGCGCACGGACGTCACGGTCACCGACCTGCGCCGCGGCGTTGGGGGCGTCACCGCCACCCTCGCGGACGGCAGCGAGGTCGTCGTCGACGTCGTCCTCGTCGCCACCGGCCGCCGCCCGAGCACCGAGGGGTTGGGCCTCGACGCCGCCGGCGTCGCACTCCGCGAGGACGGCCGGGTCGCCGTCGACGCGCACGGCCGCACCACCGCCGACGGGGTGTGGGCGCTCGGGGACGTCTCCTCCCCCTTCCAGCTCAAGCACGTCGCCAACCAGGAGGCCCGGGTCGTGGCGCACAACCTCGCCCACCCCGAGGAGCTGCGCTCCTTCGCCCACGACGTCGTGCCGGCGGCGGTCTTCACCCACCCGCAGATCGCGACGGTCGGGCTCACCGAGGCCGAGGCCCGCGCCGCCGGCCACGACGTCACGGCCTACACGCAGCGCTACGGCGACACCGCCTACGGCTGGGCGCTGGAGGACACGACGAGCCTGTGCAAGGTCGTGGCCGACCGGCTCTCCGGCCGGCTGCTCGGGGGACACCTCATCGGCCCCGAGGCATCGACGCTCATCCAGCCGATCATCCAGGCGATGTCCGCCGACCAGCCGGTCGCCGAGGTCGCCGGCGGGCAGTACTGGATCCACCCCGCGCTGACGGAGGTGGTCGAGAACGCCCTCCTCGGCCTCGACCTCAAGGAAGGGGCGACGGCGTGAGCGGCGGCCTCTTCGCGCTCCTGGACGACATCTCCGTCCTCGCCCGCATGGCCGCGGCCTCCGTCGACGACGTGAGCGCGGCCGCCGGCCGGGCCAGCACGAAGGCCGCCGGCGTCGTCGTCGACGACACCGCGGTGACGCCTCGCTACGTCGAGGGGCTGGACCCCACCCGCGAGCTGCCGATCATCAAGCGGATCACGATCGGCTCGCTGCGCAACAAGCTCGTCTTCATCATCCCGGCGATCCTGCTCATCAACGCCTTCGTCCCCTGGCTCCTCTCGCCGCTGCTCATGGTGGGTGGTACCTATCTGTGCTTCGAGGGAGCGGAGAAGATCTGGGAGAAGATCTCCGGGCACGGGCAGCACGACACCTCCGCCGCGGCGGAGGAGGGGGAGAAACGGAAGGTCGACGAGGACGCGGTCGTCGGCAGCGCCGTGCGGACCGACTTCATCCTGTCCGCGGAGATCATGGTCATCTCGCTCAAGGCGGTCCTCGACGAGGGGCTGAGCGACTCCTTCTGGTACCTGCTGGCCGTCCTCGTCGTCGTCGCCGTGATCATCACCCTCGCGGTCTACGGCGTCGTCGGCCTCATCGTGAAGATGGACGACATCGGCCTGCGGCTCAGCTCGTCCGACTCCGGCCTGCTGCAGAGCGTCGGTCGAGGCCTCGTCAAGGGCATGCCCAAGCTGCTCACGCTGCTCTCGGTCGTCGGCGTCTTCGCGATGCTCTGGGTCGGCGGGCACATCATCCTCGTCGGACTCGAGGAGACCGGGTGGCTGCCGCAGCCCTACGAGCTCGTCCACCACCTCGAGGTCGTCGTCGCCGAGGCGACCGGGGCGCTCGGCGGAGCCCTCGGCTGGGTCACCAACACCGTGAGCTCGATGATTCTCGGAGCCGTCGTGGGCGGTGTGGTCGTCGCGATCATGCACGTGCTCCCCGTCGGCGGCCACGGGGCGAAGGGCGAGGCGACCTCCCCCTCCGACGGCTCGACCACGAGCGGGCCGGGCGCTCAGCCGAAGGCGCCGTGACGATCGTCGCGCCCGACGAGAGCGGGGCGCCGATCGGTTGGGCCAGCACGGGGGCGCCCCGCGACGAGGATCCGCCCACCGCCTTCTACCGGAAGGCGGGCTTCGTCCCGGACGGGGCACGCACCCACGACCCACGGCTGGGGCCGACGAGATCCGCATGGTGCGTCCCGCCCGCGGGACCTGACCAGCGGGCGAGCCACCGGCCAGGACGTGCCGGACGTCCGCGACCCGTGGGGCTGCGGCCCCGGTGGAGGCCTAGACTGGTCGGCGCCGGCGTGGGTGATACCCCGCGAGCGCCCAGATGGGCCGCGCCGGGTCCGCTACCCACGTCATGAGGAGAACCATCATGTCCTTCGACTACCAGGTTGCCGACCTGGGCCTCGCCGAGGCCGGCCGCCACCAGATCCGTCTCGCCGAGCACGAGATGCCCGGCCTGATGAGCATCCGCGAGGAGTACGCCGAGGCGCAGCCGCTCAAGGGCGCCAAGATCGCCGGCTCCCTGCACATGACCGTCCAGACCGCCGTGCTCATCGAGACCCTCACGGCGCTGGGCGCGCAGGTGCGCTGGGCCAGCTGCAACATCTACTCCACCCAGGACGAGGCGGCCGCGGCGATCGTCGTCGGTCCGAACGGGACGCCGCAGGACCCGCAGGGTGTCCCGGTCTTCGCGTGGAAGGGGGAGACCCTCGAGGAGTACTGGGCCTGCACGGAGCAGATCCTCACCTGGCCGGACACCGGTGACGGCGTCGACGGTCCGAACATGATCCTCGACGACGGGGGCGACGCGACGATGCTCGTGCACAAGGGCGTCGAGTGGGAGAAGGCCGGCCAGGTGCCGCCGACGACCGAGGAGGACTCGGAGGAGTTCAGCGTCTTCAAGGCCCTCGTGCGCCGCACCCTCGCCGACGACCCGTCGAAGTGGCGCACGGTCGCCGAGCGCATCAAGGGCGTCACCGAGGAGACGACGACCGGCGTCCACCGGCTCTACCAGCTCGCCGAGACCGGGGAGCTGCTCTTCCCGGCGATCAACGTCAACGACGCGGTCACCAAGTCCAAGTTCGACAACAAGTACGGCACCCGCCACTCCGTCATCGACGGACTCAACCGGGCGACCGACGTCCTCATCGGTGGCAAGGTCGCGGTCGTGGCCGGGTACGGCGACGTCGGCAAGGGCGTCTCCGCAGCGCTCGCCGGTCAGGGCGCCCGCGTCGTCGTCACCGAGGTCGACCCGATCTGCGCGCTCCAGGCCGCGATGGACGGCTTCCAGGTCACGACGATGGAGCAGGCCGCCGAGTACGGCGACATCTTCGTCACGACGACCGGCTGCTACGACGTCATCACCGCCGAGCACATGGCCTCGATGAAGAACAAGGCGATCGTCTCCAACATCGGCCACTTCGACAACGAGATCGACATGGCCGGGCTCGCCCGCACCGAGGGTGTGACGAAGACCGAGATCAAGCCGCAGGTCCACGAGTGGACCTTCGCAGACGGCACGTCGATCATCGTGCTCTCCGAGGGTCGCCTGATGAACCTCGGCAACGCGACCGGCCACCCGAGCTTCGTCATGAGCAACTCCTTCGCGAACCAGACGATCGCCCAGATCGAGCTCTTCGAGAAGGACGACGAGTACGTCGACGAGGAGGGCAACCCGAGCGTGACGACGCTGCCGAAGCACCTCGACGAGAAGGTCGCCCGCCTCCACCTCGACGCCCTCGGCGTCGAGCTGACCGAGCTGACCAAGGGCCAGGCCGAGTACCTCGGGGTCGACGTGGCCGGGCCGTACAAGCCGGAGCACTACCGGTACTGACCGTCGCTCGCGGCTCGACGCCGCGGGCCCCCGGGCGAAGGGGGCGGAGCGCCCCCTTCGCCCGTGCGAGACTGTGGGCGTCGTGGGTCACGTCCGGAGCCACCGAGGGAAGGACATCGTGTGAAAGGTCGTGTGCTCGTCGTCGACGACGACCAGGCACTGGCGGAGATGCTGGGGATCGTCCTGCGCAAGGAAGGACTCGACGTCGCCCACGTGGCCGACGGGGCCCGCGCGCTGGATGCCTTCCGCGAGGCCAAGCCGGACCTCGTGCTCCTCGACGTCATGCTGCCGGGCATGGACGGCATCGAGATCTGCCGCCTCATCCGTCAGGAGTCGGGCGTCCCGATCGTCATGCTCACCGCCCGCACCGACACGGTCGACGTCGTCGTGGGCCTGGAGTCCGGTGCCGACGACTACATCGTCAAGCCGTTCAAGCCCCAGGAGCTCATCGCCCGGCTGCGCGCACGCCTGCGCCGCGGCGAGGAGCCGGAGCCGGAGCGGCTCACCATCGGGGACCTGACCATCGACGTCGCCGGACACTCGGTCACGCGTGGTGACGACGTCGTGGGACTCACCCCGCTGGAGTTCGACCTGCTCGTCGCGCTCGCGCGCAAGCCGTGGCAGGTCTTCAGCCGGGAGGTGCTCCTCGAGCAGGTGTGGGGCTACCGGCACGCCGGGGACACCCGCCTGGTCAACGTGCACGTGCAGCGGCTGCGCAGCAAGATCGAGCACGACCCGGAGAACCCGAAGATCGTGGTGACGGTGCGCGGGGTCGGGTACAAGGCCGGACAGTCCTGACATGCCCCCCATCCAGGGGGCGGCGACAGGCGAGGCCGAGCCGCAGACGTCGACCGAGGGCGAGCCCAACCTCCTCACGAAGGGGGTGCACGCCTTCGCGAGCCTGTGGCGTCGCTCGCTCCAGTTCCGCGTCGTCGTCAGCACCCTGCTCCTGGGCCTGACGGTCGTCTCGATCATCTGCTTCACGCTCTACCGCTCGATCGCCGACGGCCTCGTCGAGGACCGCATCGACCGCTCGCAGTCCGAGGCGAGCGTGCTGGCGAGCCAGATCGAGACGACCCTCACCGAGTCGACGGTCAACCCGGACGACCAGGAGAAGCTGGAGCGGACCGCCGCGGACGCGCTGAACCGGAGCGTCGGCAGCCCGCAGGGCGAGGACTGGCGCTATGCGATCCTCACCCCGAGCCTGGGGAAGGACAACCGCGAGGAGGGCAGCAACACCTTCTCGGCGGTGGCCACGAACCGGGAGACGATGAGCGAGATCCCGCAGGCGATGCGCGAGTCGGTCATGCAGGATCCCCAGCACCAGCAGGTGACGACGATCCAGTTCACCCGCCCGACCCAGGGCAGCGGCTCGGACCGCGCGGACGCCGGCGAGACCGTCCCCGCCGTGCTCGTCGGGTCCCAGTTCGAGGTCGCCGGCTCCGGCACCTACGACCTGTACGTCATCTACCCGATGGACCAGGAGCAGCGCACCCTCTCCATCATCTCCCGCTCCCTCCTGCTGGGAGCGGCCTTCCTCATCGTGCTCGTCTCGGGGATCGCCTACATCGTCACGAGCACCGTCGTCACCCCCGTGCGGCGGGCGGCAGCGGCTGCCGAGCGGCTCGCGGCGGGTCACCTCAACGAGCGGATGTCGGCACGCGGGCACGACGACCTCGCCCTGCTCGGCAAGTCCTTCAACGAGATGGCCGACAACCTCCAGACCCAGATCCGCCAGCTCGAGGGCCTCTCCCGGGTGCAGCAGCGGTTCGTCTCGGACGTCTCGCACGAGCTGCGCACCCCCCTGACGACGATCCGGATGGCGGCCGACGTGCTGCACGCCTCCAAGGACGAGCTGGAGCCGGTGACCCGGCGCTCGGCCGAGCTGCTCCACGACGAGCTGGACCGCTTCGAGGAGCTGCTCGCCGACCTGCTCGAGATCTCCCGCTACGACGCCGGGGCGGCCGTGCTCGAGCAGGACCCGGTCGACATCCACTCGATCATCGACCGGGTCGTCGAGTCCGCCCGGTCCATCGCGAGCGCCCGCGCCTGCGAGGTCCGCGTGCACGGGGCACCCGGCGAGGACGCCGAGGCCGAGGTGGACGCGCGCCGGATCGAACGCATCCTGCGCAACCTCGTCTTCAACGCCATCGAGCACAGCGAGGGCGAGCCGGTCGACATCTGGGTGCGCGGCGCGGACGACGCGGTGGCCGTCGTCGTGGAGGACCACGGCGTGGGGCTCGGGCCCGGCGAGGCGTCCCTGGTCTTCAACCGCTTCTGGCGCTCGGACCCCGCACGTACCCGCACGACCGGCGGCTCCGGCCTCGGGCTCGCGATCGCGCTCGAGGACGCCCGCCTCCACCACGGGTGGCTCCAGGCGTGGGGCGCGCCCGGGGAGGGCTCACGCTTCCGGCTCACGGTGCCGCGGACCGAGGGCGGTGCGCTGACCGCCTCGCCGCTGCCGTTGTCCCGCGACGACGCCGAGCCGGACACCACCGAGGAGCAGCCGTGACCGAGCCGCGGGGGCTGCCTCGTCGCGCCGCGCTCGGCCTGATCACGGCGGGCGCGCTCAGCGCGTGCGGCCTGCGTCCCGACGGGACGATCCGGCAGGGGCTGGACGTGGACGCCTCCGGCCCCCGCGTCGACATCGTCCGACCGGGCCCGGAGGAGGGGCAGTCGCCCGAGGAGATCATCAAGGGCTTCCTCGTCGCGGGCGAAGGGAGCGGATCCGGCCTGGAGAACGCCCGCAAGTACCTGACCAAGACCTGCTCGGAGGGGTGGAACCCCGACTTCAACGAGACCATCGTGTGGTCCGACGAGTCCGGGACGATGAAGATCACCGAGCGGGAGGACCGGAAGGGCTTCTACGAGGTGTCGGTCCCGGTCCAGGCACGCATCGACCAGGACGCCCGCTACCTCGTGGCCCCGACGAACGACGGCGCGAGCTTCACCTTCGGCCTGGACCAGGTCGGCGGGGAGTGGCGGATCAGCTATCTCCAGGAGGGCTTCGGCCGGGTCCTCACGACCGCGGCATCACGGAATCTCTTCGCCCCGTACGACGTCTTCTACCCCAACAAGTCGGCGACGAGCGTGCTCGTGCCCGACCAGCGGTACGTCGTCAAGGCCCAGGCCGCCACCCGGCTGACCCTGGCCCAGCTCGCCGACGTCCCGGACTACCTCGCCGATGCCGTGGTCCCGAGCCCGGACGCCGAGCTGACCCTGGAGTCGGTGATCGTGCGCGACGAGGTCGCCCACGTCGACCTCAAGGGCTCGAGCGTGCCCAACGACGCCAAGCAGCGCGAGCGCCTGGCGGCTCAGCTCGTGACCACCCTGACGAGGATCGAGAACGTCTCTCTCGTCGAGATCACGGTCGAGGGCGCACCGATGAGTCTCGAGGACGTCCCGGCCGGGCCCATGGACGCCGGGGACTTCCAGTTCACCGTCGTCGACTGGTTCAAGGACCCGCTCGTCTTCGGCCGGGTCGGCACGCGTCTGGACACCCAGCTCACGAGGTCGCTCACGTCGCCGGGCGAGAGCGACCTGCGGGCCTCCCAGGGGCAGACGGCCGGGGCCCGCTACCGCATCCCCGAGAAGTGGACCCGGGTGGGCGTGCGCGCCGACGGCGACGAGGTGGCCGCGGTCGACAAGAAGGGGCAGGACCTGGTTCGCTGGCGCCGCTCGAAGGAGGACCCCGTCAAGGTCCCCTCCTTCGCGGCGAACCTGACCTCGCCCTGCTACGACAACGGGGGAGTGCTCTGGGTCGGCGGCATCGGTCTCGGCCGGGAGGTCGGCCAGCGGCTCTTCCACCTCAACACCCGGGCCGCGGTCGGCGACCCCGAGGGCTCCGTGGCCCGTCACGTCGACGCCGCGTGGCTCGGGGCCGACTACGTCGTCGCCGCCGCCCTCGCCCCCGAGGGGAGCCGGATCGCGGTGATCTCCGAGGAGGTGCCCGGGACGGGCAGCCAGCTGCGGGTCAGCGGGATCGTGCGCGAGGTCAACGGGTTGCCGAAGAGCACGTCGTCCGAGGCCGTGCGCTGCGGCGCGGACATCGTCGAGATGGTCGACATGGTCTGGGTCGGGTCGACCACGCTCGCCGTCATCGGTCGGCGCGACAAGGAGCGCGGCATGCGCCCCTTCCTCGTCGACGTCAACGGCGAGGTCAAGGAGGTCAACTGGCCACCGGAAGGAGCCTCCCGCTCACGCAAGAAGTCTTCGGCCGAACGGATCACCAGCATCAGCAAGGCGGACGGACTGATCGTCACCACGGCCGACGGGCGGGTCTGGCACCAGCGCGGGACGATGACGTGGACCGAGATCGAGGGGCTGGACGCGATCGTCACCGCGGGGGCCTGACCGTCCACAGGGTCATCGCGACCGCGTCCCCCGTCCACCACCTGCGCATCCGGCCCCTCCCGGTGGGCGCCGCCGCGACGCTGGAGGCGTGGACACCCCCTTCGCCCACCTCGCGGCAGCGATGGACCTCGTGCTGCCGCGCGGCTGCGCCGGCTGCGAGCGTCCCGGTGAGGCGCTGTGCGTCGCCTGCCGGAGCGAGCTCGCCGGGCTGGCCCTGCCGGACGGTCCGGTGACGCCTCACCCGAGGCCCCCGGACTGGCCCGGGTGCACCGGCGTCCTCCGGTACGAAGGGGTGGCCGCCCGCCTGGCGCGTGAGGTCAAGGACGGCGGGCGGCGGGACCTGGTCGACCCCCTGGGGCGTCTCCTGGCGGAGAGCCTGCGACGGGCGCTGCCGGCGGCAGCCAGGGGGAGGGAGGTGCCCCTCGTCGTCCCCGTCCCCTCCGCCCCGGCGGCGGTGCGTGCTCGCGGTGACCAGCCCATGCTGCTCATGGCCCGGGAGGCGACGCGGCACCTCGCGGGACGGGTGCGCCTCGGTGCCGCCCTGGCGCTGCGCCGGGGCACCCGCGACCAGGCGGGGCTCGGCCGGGCCGAGCGGATCACGAACCTCCACGGGGCGATGCGGGTGAGCGACCCGGCCACCGTCCGGGGGCGGGCCTGCCTGCTCGTCGACGACGTGCTCACCTCCGGCGCGACCCTCTCCGAGGGGCGCCGTGCCCTGCTGTCCGCGGGGGCCGTACGGGTGGACCTGTCGGTCGTCATGGTCACCCCGAGCCGGCGTCCTCGTAGGGGCACGGGCCCTTCCCTACCTTTCGTGGGGTTCTCGGACTAACGTGTCGTCATGGGTCCCTGGATCGACCGGTCTGGCCGGTGCGGAGCAGGGGCCTCCTGCGTCTCCCCGCGAGGAGGGGTGGTGGTGCCGGCGTCGATGGGCCCTCGCTCGGCGTAACTCCGTGTCACCCGATGTCCTTCAGGAGGACTCCGTGGAAATTGCCATCACCGGACGCAACGTCAACGTCTCCGATCGTCTGCGCGACTACCTCGACGACAAGCTCTCGAAGGTGCCCCAGCTCGAGCCTCGCGTCCAGCGCATCGAAGTCATGGTGAGTCACGAGCCCAACCCCCGTCAGGCCAAGACCAGCGAGAGGGTCGAGATCACCCTCCGGTCGAAGGGCCCCGTCGTGCGGGCCGAGGCCCGGCACGACGATCGTCAGGCAGCGGTGGACCTCGCGTGCGAGAAGCTCATGGAGCGGCTCCGCCGGGCGCACGACAAGCGGATGGTCCGCCGCGGCCGCCGTCGCACCTCCGTCGCTGCCGCGACGGCCGACCTCACGGAACCGCTCGCTCCCCAGGTCGACGGGATCGACACCGAGGCCACCGAGGAGGCCACCGACCAGTTCGGCACCATCGGCGACTCGCCGATCGAGGTGCGCGAGAAGGTGCACGCCACGAAGCCGATGAACCTCGCCGAGGCCGTGCGACGCATGGAGCTCGTCGGGCACGACTTCTTCCTCTTCCACGACGTGGACAACGACCGGCCGAGCGTCGTCTACCGCCGACGCGGCTGGTCCTACGGCGTGATCCACCTCGATGTCCAGGACGGGGAGGAGCCGTCGCCGAACGGCACCGCGACCCACGCGGAGCACGAGACGGCGGGCGCCCGGGTCTGACCCCGCCGTCGGCGGCCGCGGGCCACGGCCGCGGGCACTGCCGCGCCCGCGGCTGCGGCCCGCGGCTGCTGCTGGTGCGGGCGAAGGGCGAGGGCGGCCCTCGGGGCTTCACGAGCTCAGCCCCTGAGTCGGGCCACGCCCCGCCCTTCGCCCGAGCCGCCATCTCCCTCGCGACGTGGCGGATGTCGGTGCCGGGGTGCAGGGTGGTCGGGTGAGCCCACGCACCCTTCGCCAGGACCAGGCCCGCCGCATCGCGCTCGCGGCGCAGGGCTTCGCCCGGCCACGCCCGGAGCACGTCCCGACGACCCGCGATCTCCAACGGGTGGTCGACACGGTCGGCCTGGTGCAGATCGACAGCGTCAACGTCCTCACGCGCAGCCACTACCTGCCCTTCTTCTCCCGGGTCGGGTCCTACGACCGGGCCCTGCTGGACCGGATGCGCGATCGGGGGCCGCGGCGCCTCGTCGAGTACTGGGCGCACGAGGCCAGCCTCATGCCGCCCGCGACGTGGCCCCTCATGGAGCACCCGCGGATGCGGCGGGCGCGGGACGGCTCGTGGGGCGGCATGCAGCGGGTCGCGCGGGACCACCCCGATCTGGTGCAGGCGGTCCTCGACGAGGTCGCCTCCGGCCCCCCACGCACGGCCCGGCAGATCGAGGCGGCCCTCGGGCACGAGCGGACGGGGGAGCGAGAGGACTGGGGCTGGAACTGGTCCCTCGTCAAGAACGCCCTCGAGCAGCTCTTCTGGGCCGGTGAGATCAGCTCCGCCGGACGGACCTCGCAGTTCGAGCGGAGGTACGCCTCGCTCCGGCGGGTGGTGCCGACGGCAGCGGCCGGTCCGTGGCTCGACCCTGGCCGGCGGGTGCCTGCGGAGGAGGCCTACGACGAGCTGGTGCGGATCGCCGCACGGGCGATGGGTGTGGCGACCGAGGCCGACCTCGCGGACTACTTCCGGCTCGAGCGGGTGCCCGTCCGTGCGGCCATCGCTCGCCACCTCGACGCCGGTGAGCTCGAGGAGGTGCGCGTCGACGGGGCGACCCGGCCCTGGTACCTGCACGGGGCGGCCCGCCGCCCCCGGGCCGTGGCCGCGCGGGCGCTGCTCTCTCCCTTCGACAGCCTCGTCTGGCACCGGCAGCGGGTCGAGCAGCTCTTCGACTTCCACTACCGGCTCGAGATCTACACCCCGGCGCACAAGCGGGTGCACGGCTACTACGTGCTGCCCTTCCTCCTCGGGGACCAGCTCGTCGGGCGGGTCGACCTCAAGGCCGATCGCGCAGCCGGCGTCCTGAGGGCACGCCAGATCTCCTGGGAGCCCGGCCGGGGCGGGGCCACCGATCGCGGCGAGCTCGCCGAGGAGCTGGCCACGATGGCGAGCTGGCTCGGCCTGCCCGAGGTCGAGGACTCCTGAAGGAGCGGGTGCCGCGGTCCGTCAGCGACCGGCGCAGGCCGAGGGTGGTCGATCCGAGCCGCGAGGACCGGCGAACGCCGCCACGACCGGGCGACCTGGCCACGGCCGGGCTGTGGTGCGGGAACCTCGCGCGCGGCGGCATCGTTCATCCCGTGGGAGCGCAGGTCGATGGTCGGCCCTGCAAACGATTAGCCTGTGTGGGGTCTCCGAGGGCCAGGCGTCGTGTCCTGCCCGGGTCGTACATGTCAGGAGTTGTCGGTTCGTGAAGATGATGGAGCGCATTCTGCGCGCCGGAGAGGGCCGCCTCGTCAAGCGGCTCGAGGGCATCGCCGCCCAGGTCAACGCCATCGAGGAGGACT
Source organism: uncultured Janibacter sp. (assembly GCA_964430615.1). Classification (GTDB taxonomy): domain Bacteria; phylum Actinomycetota; class Actinomycetes; order Actinomycetales; family Dermatophilaceae; genus Janibacter. The sequence continues at coordinate 25,587 of CAYSGN010000033.1, forward strand.
TCGAGAAGCTGACCGACGCGGAGCTGCGCGCGGAGACGGCCGCCTTCAGGAAGCGGATCGAGGACGGCGAGACCCTCGACGACCTGCTGCCGGAGGCCTTCGCCGCGGTGCGTGAGGCGAGCCGCCGCACGCTCGGCAAGCGCCACTTCGACGTGCAGATCATGGGTGGGGCGGCGCTGCACATGGGCAACGTCGCCGAGATGCGCACCGGTGAGGGCAAGACCCTCGTCGCGACCCTCCCGTCCTACCTCAACGCCCTCTCCGGGAAGGGCGTGCACGTCGTCACCGTCAACGACTACCTCGCCGAGTACCAGGCCGAGCTCATGGGCCGTGTGCACCGCGCCCTCGGCCTGGAGACGGGCGTCATCCTCAACTCGATGACCCCCGAGCAGCGTCGGCGTGAGTACGCCAAGGACATCACCTACGGCACGAACAACGAGTTCGGCTTCGACTACCTGCGCGACAACATGGCCTGGAACACCAGCGAGCTGGTCCAGCGCGGGCACAACTTCGCCATCGTCGACGAGGTCGACTCGATCCTCATCGACGAGGCGCGCACGCCGCTGATCATCTCCGGCCCCGCGGACCAGCCGACGAAGTGGTACGTCGAGTTCGCCAAGATGGTCCAGAAGCTCGAGAAGGGTCACGGCGCGGACCCGATGCGCGGCATCGAGGCCGAGGGCGACTACGAGGTCGACGAGAAGAAGCGCACCGTCGGCATCCTGGAGCCGGGCATCGCCAAGATCGAGGACCTGCTCGGTATCGAGAACCTCTACGAGAGCGTGAACACCCCGCTCATCGGCTACCTCAACAACGCCATCAAGGCCAAGGAGCTCTTCACCCGCGACAAGGACTACGTCGTCATGGACGGCGAGGTCCTCATCGTCGACGAGCACACCGGGCGCATGCTCGCCGGACGGCGCTACAACGAGGGCATGCACCAGGCGATCGAGGCGAAGGAGGGTGTGGAGATCAAGAACGAGAACCAGACCCTCGCGACGATCACCCTGCAGAACTACTTCCGCATGTACGAGACGCTCTCGGGCATGACCGGCACCGCCCAGACCGAGGCGGGGGAGCTGAACTCCATCTACGGCCTCGGGGTCGTGCCGATCCGCACGAACAAGCCGATGATCCGCGAGGACCAGGCCGACCTCGTCTACCGGACCGAGCAGGCGAAGTTCAACGCCGTCGTCGACGACATCGCCGAGCGGCACGGCATGGGCCAGCCGGTGCTCGTCGGCACGACGAGCGTCGAGAAGAGCGAGCTGCTCTCGAGGGAGCTCAAGCGCCGCGGGCTGCCGCACAAGGTGCTCAACGCCAAGCACCACGAGAGCGAGGCCTCGATCGTCGCCGAGGCGGGCCGCAAGGGCGCCGTCACCGTCGCGACGAACATGGCCGGCCGGGGCACCGACATCATGCTCGGCGGCAACCCGGAGTTCCGCG
>CAYSGN010000034.1:0-3820 GCA_964430615.1 uncultured Janibacter sp.
CCGGGCTACTCGACGGTGACCGACGTCGCGAGGTCGCGCGGGAGACGGGGTGGCCGCGCACCCGACCGAGGAAGAACACGACGAGGCCCCGGGAACGGGCTCGGCGACCCTGCGGGATCTCTGGACGGCGGCCCGCGCGGACGCCGCCCCGGGCGTCTCCGGCGTACCGTGGGCTGGTGGGCGACTTTGTGGTTCGGCTCGAGAGTGACCATGGGCCCGCCGAGTCCTGGCGGAGGCTGTGGGACCTCGACCGGCACACAGCGGTCATCCCGCTGACGCGGGTGACCCTGCTGCCCCCGGCGACGGCTCTCGGCGAGGGGGCCACCTTCTGCGCCCGGACGGCCCTCGGCCCACTCGGCTTCGACGACCCGATGCGCGTCGTCTCGTGGCGGGCGCCGGACGCGGCCAGGGAGCCGGCAGGCGTCCGCGACGGGCACGCCGTCATCGACAAGACCGGGTCGCTCATCGGCGGCCGCATCAAGGTGCGGGTCGTCCCCACCGCAGCGGGCGGGGCGTGGGTCACGTGGCGTCAACACGTCGAGCTGCGGTGGCTCCCGTCGCCGCTGTCGTGGGTGGAGCGCCCGGTCGCCGGCGTCGTCGCCCTGGGGTACCGGGCGGTCCTGCGGCGTTTGCTCGCGTGAGCGGGCCAGCGGTGGCAGCATGCGTCGGCATGGGAGCGACGCTGCGGATCGAGATCTTCCCGGCCGACCTGGACGCGTCGGTCGGGTTCTACGAGCGGCTCGGGTTCGAGCTCGTCGGGATCAAGGACGGGCCGCCGCGGTATGCCTCCGTGCGCTGGGACGAGGTGCGCATCGGGATGTGTCAGTCCGCCGCCGTCGACCCGGTCCTGCGCTCGGTCCCGACCGGCACCGAGATCGTCATCGATGTCGACGACGTCCAGGCGGTGCGTGACCACGTCCGGGAGTGCGCGATCACGCCGGTCGAGGACCTCACCGCACGGGAGTGGGGGCTGACCGACTTCCGGATCACCGACCCGGACGGGTACTACCTGCGGATCACCGGTCGTCGATGACGCCGGCTGGCTCCCGGGCTCGCAGCGCACGTCAGCGCCCGTGCCGTGGGTGCCACCTCGACCCCGTCTCACCGCGTCGCTTCGTCCGGCCGGTCGCCGGAGCGGTCCACGGGTCCTCGGGCCACGGGTGCTTCGGGTAGCGACCACGCATCTCGGCCCGGACCTGCGCGTACGGCCCGGACCAGAAGGAGGCGAGGTCCGCGGTGACCGCGAGCGGCCGCCGGGCGGGGGAGAGCAGGTGGAAGACCGCCGACACCCGCCCGTCGACGAGGCGCGGGGTCTGGGCGAGCCCGAAGGTCTCCTGGAGCTTGACCGCGACCACCGGGGGCTCACCGGGGTCGTCGTGCGGCGGCCAGCTGATCGCCACCCGTGAGCCGCTCGGCACCTCGAGCCGGGGCGGGGCGAGCTCGTCGAGCCGGCTCGCCTCCGGCCACGGCAGCAGCCGGCGCAGGGGGTCGGTGAGGTCGACCTTCTCGATCGGTGTGCCGGTGGCGATCCGCTCCAGCTCGGGACCGAGCCACTCCGACAGCCGTGCGGCGAGTGCCTCGTCGGACACGTCCGGCCACGGCTCGCCGAGATGGTGGTGCAGGACCGCCAGGCGTCGCCGGAGGGAGTCCGCCGCCTCCGACCAGGTCAGCACGTCCAGGCCGTCGGCGGCGAGCGCCCGGCCGACGGCCTCCCCGCCGGTGCGCGCATCGACCCGGACGGGGGTCGAGCTGAGCTCGATGGCCCCGATCGCGTCGACGTCGCGGGCGCGGACCCGCCCGTCGTCCATCGTGGCGCGCACCTCCCGCACCCGCAGCGCCGCGCCGGCCACCTCCGCCTCCTGGCGGCTGATGGGTGCGGCGAGCCGGATGACGGCGCCGGTAGCGGCGGCGACCCTGGCGTCGGACCGCCCCGCGTCGGCGACCGCCAGCCACTCGTGGTGGCGAAGGGGACTGCCCTCCGGCAGCGCCGCGCGCGTCCCCGAGGCGAGGAGGTAGGTCGTCGAGTCGCCCACGCGTCGGGCGATCCGGCTCGGGTGGGCCAGCGTGGCGACGAGTCCGGGGCTGTCCTCGCCCCCACGGGTGGGGGCGGCCGCGGTGGCACCGGGTGGTGCGTCACCTCCGGGGCCGGGGGCGAGCCGGAGCAGCCGCTCCACCTCTCGGCGCCAACGGCCCGACCCCGGAGCGCGTCCGGAGCGCAGGTCCGCGAGGAGGTGCAGGAGGTCCCCGTCATCGATGCGGTGGTCGTCGACGAGTGCCGCGACGACCTCCGCGGCGGTGCGCGGTCCCGCTGCCTCGGCGCCGTCGATCAGGGCCCGGGCCAGGCGCGGGTCGGCAGGGACGCGCGTGACGGCCCGACCTGCGTCGGTGATCCTGCCCTCCCCGTCGACGAGACCGAGCCCGCGCAGGCTCGCCTCGGCACCGGTGATGGCGGCCCTCGGGGGTGGGGTGAGCAGCGGCAGGTCCTCCCCGCGTGGCGACCCCCAGGCGGCGAGGGTGAGGGCGGCACCGGTGAGGTCGGCGGTGCTGATCTGGGGCGTGACGTGCTCGGGGGCGCGAGACCACACGGACTCGTCGACGAGGCGCACGGCGGTCCCGGGTCCGAGCCGGGCGGCGCGGCCGGCGCGCTGGGTCATCGACGCGCGGGAGGCCTGCACGGTCACGAGCCCGGACATGTCCCGGGCGGCGTCACGCCGCGGTTCGCGGGAGAGACAGGCGTCGATGACGACCCGCACACCGGGGACCGTCAGGGAGGACTCCGCGAGGTCGGTGGAGACGATGACCCGGGAGCCGCCTTCGGGTCGCTCTCCGGTGGCCCGGTCCTGCTCGCGGGGGCCGAGACGTCCGTGGAGGGGCAGCACCTCGTCGGCGACATCCTGCGAACGCAGCATCTCGACCACGCGGTCGACCTCGCGCGCGCCGGGCAGGAAGACGAGCGTGTCGTGCTCGCCGTGGTACCGCGCGGTGGTGGCCGCGGCGTGGGCGAGGAAGTCGTCGGTCACGCCCCGGGCACCGGTCCGCGGTCCTGGCGCGGGGACCCAGGCGATGTCCAGGTCGTGGAGGGCGCCTTCGCTGTCGATCAGCGGTGCCGGCCCGGAGTCGTCGGCGAGCACCTCCGCCACGGCCGGTGCGTCGAGCGTGGCGGACATGGCGACGACGGGGAGCTCGCGCAGCTGGCGGACCTCGGTGAGCATGCCGAGCAGCAGGTCCGTGTCGAGGCCGCGCTCGTGCACCTCGTCGAGGACGACCGCGGCTGTGCCGGGCAGCTCCGGGTCGGCGAGCAGGCGGCGCAGCAGTACCCCCGGCGTGACGAACTCGATCCGCGTCTCACGACCGACGTGGCGCTCGCCGCGGACGGTGTAGCCCACGAGCCGACCCATCTCGGTGCCGGTCAGGTGGGCCAGCCGGCGTGCAGCGGCGCGCACGGTGACCCGTCGCGGCCCGGTGACGACGACGCGGCCGGTCACGGACCGTGCGACGACCGGCGGGGCGAGGGTCGTCTTCCCGCTGCCGGGCGGGGCCTGGACGACGGCGGTACCCCGGTGGACGACGGCGGCGCGGAGCCGGTCCACCGCCTCGGCGAAGGGGAGTCCTTCACCGATCAGGGTCAGGTCGAGATCGGTCACGGTCGTGATTGTCTCGCGACGGTCGATGCCCCGACGTCCGCGGCCGGCGGCTTGACGGACGTGAGCCGTCCCGGGCAGGGCCTCGCAGTCTCCTACGTCCGTGCCCCGGAGTACGGGGCAGGCTCGGGGGTCCTGGAGTGCCCGGGTCGGGTCCTGGAGTGGCCGACCAGCAGCGC
>CAYSGN010000034.1:3920-22913 GCA_964430615.1 uncultured Janibacter sp.
GTGCCCCGTACTTCGGGGCACGCGCGTAGGCGGGTCATGACCGACCAGCCTCACTCCTCACTCGCCTGGAGGAGCGGAGGACCCGGGTCGGAACGCATGGGGGGCGTCTCCTCGTGGCAGATTGGCGGCGCGCGCGCAGGCCGGGACGAGGGGCGGTGACCCGCTGACAGCTCCAGGTCCTCACGGCTCCAGTCCTCACGGCTCCAGGTCGAAGAGACGGGTCAGGTGGTCGTAATACCGCTCGCTCGTGCCGCGGTCGGTCATGCCGATCCGGGTCGCGACCCGTTGCGACGGGACGTTGTCGGGGTGGGTCACGGCGACGACGCGGCGCAGCTGGTGATCACGGGCGTGCTGCAGGACCCGGCGCGCCGCCTCGGTGGCGATCCCGCGGCCCCACACGTCGGGGTGCAGGTGCCAGCCGATCTCGACCTCGGGGCTGTCCAGGGCCAGGTCGGGGTCGCGTGGGTCGGCAGCCAGCGGCGTCCCGGAGATCGGGATGGGCTTGAGCAGCAGCGTGCCGACGAACCGGCCGTCGAGGTCGATCGCCCAGATGCCGAGCGGTGCCGGGTAGGGCACCTCCGTGCGGCGCACGAGGGAGGCGGTCGCCTCGGCGGGGTCGGTCATCGGTCGTCCGTCACCGATCCAGCGCTGCACCTCCGGACGCGAGTGCAGGTCGAAGAGTCCGGCGGCGTCGTCCTCGCGGAAGCCGCGCAGCGTCAGCCGCCGCGAGGTCAGGGTCGGTGGTGTCGTGGTCATGGTCGTCCTCACCGGGTCGGGGTGCGCAGGTCGGCCGGAGCGTCCGGGCTCGTGCTCATGGGGTGGTCGGTGGTCGACCGCGAGATCGGCGGGCCTGGCGGCTGACCCGCGCGGCGAACTGGAGCACGACCCGTCGGCGAGCCGGCCCGAGCCGGCGCGCTGCGTCACGCATCGGGTGGGCCAGGCCGGCGCCGACGATCACGCCGAGCGCGATGGCCGCCACGATGACGAGGACCTCGGTCGCCGCGACGACCCCTGCCGTCGGCGCGGACTCGATCTGCGCCACCGAGACGAGCCCCAGAGAGCCCGGGACGAGCAGCCAGAAGCTCGGCAGGAAGGCCACGACCCGAGGCACCTGCGGCCGGACGAACTCCACGAGCGTCGCGACGAGGCTCGCCGCGCACGCCCCGAGGAAGGCACCCACCCACGGGCCCTGACCCATCGCGTGCCCGGCCGTCTGGGCGAGGAAGGTCGCCACGATCGTCACGAGCAGCGCGGGCACGAGAGGGGCGGGGACGGACTCCATGAGCGAGATCCCGACCGTGATGATGAGCAGACCGACCAACGGTGCCCACCAGCCGAGCTCGTCGGGGCGGGTCGCGTCGATCCGCGAGAGCGGCAACCCGAGCACCGCGACCGCCGCGCCCACGCCGAGGGTGAAGAGCAGCAGCTGGGTCGCCCCGTAGGTCAGACGTGCCGTGCCGGCCATCATCGCCCCGGCGGAGAGCTCGGTGAGCCCCGTGACGATGAGGGCGCCCGGCAGGAGCGCCGCGATGGGCGGGACGATCGTCCACAGCGGCGCCTCGATGAGCCCCGTGTCGTCGGCACCGAAGGCGACCAGGGCGGTGACGAAGGCCGCGAGGAAGGGCAGCAGCGTCCCGACGAGCAGATGCCGTCCGCTGAGCAGCACGAGTCCGGCGACGACCTGGCTGAGTGCCGCCGCGAAGACCACCGAGGACCACGCCGGCGCGAGCACGAGGGCGATACCGGTCCCGACGAGGAAGAGACCCAGCGGAAGCCCGTAGGCGGGGTAGCGGTGCGGGTGCTCGCGCAGCACCGCGAGACGCGCCAGGGCGTCCTCCGGGCGCAGTGCCCCGCCGGTCAGCGCGGTGTGCACGGCCGTCACCTCGGCGAGCTGGTCGAGCCGCACCCCGCCGTCGACCGCCTCGAAGGTCGCCGCGTCCCCGCTCGTCAGCGCCACCCACAGACCTGTGGGGGAAGCCGCCACCTCGACGCCCTCGTGGCCGAGTGCGGTCGCGGCCTCCTGCACGTCCTCCTCCACCTCGTGGACGGGCATGCCCCCGGCGAGCAGCCCGGCACCCAGCCAGGCGAGCAGCCGGCGGGTGTCCTGCGGGTCGAGGTTCGGGCTCACCGCGTCATGGTCGCAGGTGCGAGGCGCCGTTGAGGTCGAGCGTGGCCCCGGAGGCCCACTGCGCCGCGGGGGAGGCCAACCACACCACGGCCGAGGCCACCTCCTCGGGGCGCCCCACCCGGCCGAAGGGGGAGTCCTCCCGGATCGCGTTGCCGCCAGGTCCCACGAGTCGGTCGGCGACCCGCTCGGTCTCGACGAAGCCCGGTGCCACCGTCGCCACCGCGATCCCGTGCGGCGCGAGGGCGACGGCGAGCGAGGCGTCCATGGCGTGCAGGGCGGCCTTGGACGCGGCGTACGCGGGGAAGTCCGGCTCCCCCCGGTGCACCCCGCGCGTCCCGATGGAGATGACCCGCCCCGGCAGCCCGAGCTCGACGAGGCGTCCGGTCATCGCGTGGGTGAGCACCGCCGTGCCGAGGGTATTCACCCGCAGGTACCGCTCCCACGCCCTTCGCCAGTCCTCGGCGCCGGTCCTCGTGGGTGGGTGCGCCAACGCGGGTGTCGTCGCGATGCCCGCGTTGTTGACGAGCACGGTCACCGGCCCACCGAGGGCCTGCTCGGCCCGCCTGGGCAGGTCCGCTGCCTCGCCGGTGTCGCCGAGATCGGCGGTGACCAGCGCGTGGCCCTCTCCGCGAAGAGAGGCGAGCGTGGCCTCCCCCTCGTCGATGGCGCCGTGTACGTGGACCGCGACGCGGTCCTCCTGCTCGGCGAAGGCCTGCGCCACGGCGCGACCGATGCCGCGGGAGGCGCCGGTGACGAGGACGGTACGGCGAGGAGGGGAGCTGGTCATGGCCCCAGTGTCCTCCGGCGGGGACGGGGTAGGTGAGAGGAGGCACAGCCGAGAGAGGAGCGAGCGGTGGCGGATGCAGAGGGGACGTGGACCAGGATCCTCGTCGACGTGCCGACGGACGCGTGGGAGCGATCGGTGGACTTCTGGTCGGCGGCGACCGCGATGACGACCTCGTCGACGCCCGGGGACGAGGCGCGCAGCGTCACCCTGGCGCGGCCGGACGGCCATGGCTGGGTGAGCCTCCAGCGGGTCGACGGCCCGCCTCGGGTGCGTCTCGGTCTCGCGCCGGCGGGGGCGGGCGGCCTGGTCCGCGGCGACGCGGAGCGGCTGCTCGACCAGGTGTGCGTCGACATCCCGGCGGGATGCTGGGAGGGGGAGCGAGGCCTGGGCGGCGGCCACGGGCCGGGACCTCGTCGATGCCGGATCGCCCGAGTTCGACCTCCTCGACGAGGAGGGGGCGGTCCGGATCCTGCTCCAGCGCCTGGGGGAGGAGGACGGCGCGGTACGGGCACACCTCGACTTCGCGACGGCCGACCGCGAGGCGGAGACCCGCCGGCACGAAGGGCTCGGCGCGCAGCTCGTCGAGGTCTTCGCCGCGTGGACCGTCATGCGGGCGCCCGACGGGCGGGACTACTGCCTCACCGACCGGGACCCGTTGACCGGGACCGGCCGGGCGGGGAATGACCGGCGCGGGGACGGGTAGGGCACGACCGTCCCGACGAAGGGAGTGTCATGACCGCGTCCACCACCGGAGACCGCGAGCGCGTCGTGGTCGTCGGCAGCGGGTTCGCCGGCTTCGAGGCGGCCCGTGGGCTGACCGAGCGACTCGGCGACCGGGCCGAGATCGTCCTCGTCTCGCCCAACGACTACATGCTCTACACCCCGATGCTGCCCGACGTGGCCGGCGGCCTCATCGACCCGCGGTACGTCGCGGTACCGCTGGCCAACGAGCTCCCGGGCGTCACCCTGCGGCCCGGGTGCGTCGACGGCGTCGACCTCGAACGGCGCACGCTGCACCTGCGGGACTGCGCGCCGGAGGACGAGGAGATCTCCTGGGACCGGCTCGTGCTCACCCCGGGGTCGGTGACCAAGCTCTTCGGCGTCCCGGGGGTCGCGCAGCACGCCCGCGGGCTGAAGACGGTCGCCGAGGCGCTCTACCTGCGGGAGCACTTCCTCGGGCAGCTCGAGCTGGCCGAGCACGACCCCGACCCCGCGTCGGCGCGTGCCCGCCGCACGGTGCTCGTCGTCGGTGCCTCCTACGCCGGCACCGAGCTCATCGCGCAGCTGCACGCCCTCGGCGAGGCGCATGCGCGGCAGCGTGGGCACGAGCCGCGTCCGTCCCGTTTCGTCCTCCTCGACCTCGCCGACCGGGTCATGCCGGAGGTGGGGGAGAAGCTCAGCGACCGGGCGCTGGACTCGCTGCGGCAGAGAGGGATCGAGGTGCGCCTCGGCACCACCCTGGAGGAGCTCACCGATCGCGAGGCCACCCTGACCGACGGCGACGTCGTCCGGACCCGGACGGTCGCGTGGGTCACCGGTGTCACCGGGGCGCCGGTGCTCCAGTCGCTCGGCCTCGAGACGACGAAGGGCCGGCTCGTCGTCGACGAGTACCTCGGCGTGCCCGGCCACCCGGACGTCTTCGCCGCCGGCGACGCGGCCGCGGTGCCCGACCTGACGAAGGCGCCGAAGGACGGGGAGCGGCCGATCACCCCGCCGACCGCCCAGCACGCCGTCCGGCAGGGGCGCACGGTCGCCCGCAACGTCGCCGCGAGCCTCGGGGTCGGCAGGCCCGGTCGCTACCGGCACGGCGACCTCGGCCTCGTCGTGGACCTCGGCCCGGGGTACGCGGTGGCCAACCCGCTGGGCGTCCACGTCTCCGGGGCGGCGGCCAAGGCGGTCACCCGCGGCTACCACCTCACGGCCCTGCCCCGGAGGGCCAACCGCTTCGCGACCGCCCTGGCATGGATCTCGGAGCTGGTGAGCGGTCGTCCGCTCTCCCGGCTCGGGCTGGTGAGCGAGGAGGAGTCCGACTTCCGCACGAGCGAAGGGATCACCGATGAGTGAGCAGCCCGAGGGTCAGGTCTCCGAGACCGACGACCTCGAGAAGAAGGACCCTGAGGAGGACCAGGAGGGCGAGCACATCCCGCCGAGCGAGGATGCGCTCGACCAGGAGGAAGGCATGGTCGACGACGTCGCCGTGGAGGAGGGGGACGGGCGATGACCTCGCTCTGGCACGACCGGCACGCGCCGATCGTCTCCGACGCGCTCACCGGCTCGCGCTGCGACGACGTCGTCGTGGGGGCGGGGCTGACGGGCATCGTCACGGCGCTGCTCCTGGCCCGCGCCGGGCGCGACGTCGTGGTCCTCGAGGCGCGCGAGGTCGGCGCCGGCGCGACCGGCAACACGACCGCGAAGGTCTCCCTGCTCCAGGGAACCGCCTACTCGACCATGCTCCGCCTGCAGTCCGAGGAGGTCGCCCGCGCGTACGTCGAGGCCAACCTCGAGGGTCTCGAGTGGCTCATGCGTCACTGCGGCGAGCGCGGCGTCCCGGTGCAACGCCGCCCGGCGGCGACGTACGCCCCGGACGACGGTGACGGGCGTCGCCGCGCCCGCGCCGAGTACCGGGCCGCCCTGCGGGTCGGCCTGGACGTCCGCTGGGAGGAGGAGCTGCCCGTGCCCTTCCCGCACGCCGGGGGCGTCGTCCTCGACGGCCAGGCGCAGATCGACCCCCTGCGCGTCCTCGGACAGCTCGTCCGCGACGTGCGGGACGAAGGGGGTCGGGTCGTCACCGGCGCCCGGGTCACCAGCGTCTCGAAGGTCGGCGAGCCCGTGGTGCGCTGCGCGGACGGGCGCTCGCTGCGCTGCCGGCAGGTCGTCATCGCGACCGGGGCACCGATCCTCGACCGGGGCCTGTACTTCGCGAAGCAGGAGACGACCCGCTCCTACGCCCTCGCCCACCGCCATCCCGACCCCCCGGAGATGATGCTGCTGTCGGCCTCGGGACCGTCCCGGTCGGTCCGGGATGCTCCGGACGACGACGGGCGGCTGCTGCTCACCGGTGGCGAGGGACACGTGACCGGCCGCGCCGACTCCGAACTGGAGCACGTGGAGCGGCTGCGGGAGTGGACGGCGACCTACTTCCCGGACGCCGTGGAGACCCACCACTGGTCCGCCCAGGACCAGATGACCCACGACCGCCTCCCCCACATCGGCCGGATGCCCGCCGGGATGGGGCGCATCCACGTGGCCACCGGCTTCAACAAGTGGGGCATGGCGACCGCGGTGGCCGCCGGCCTGGCGATCAGCGCGGAGATCCTCGGGGGCCAGATGCCGTGGGCCCAGCGGATGCAGCGGCGCATCACCCGCCCCTCCGGCGCCCTGCAGCTGGTCCGCACGGACGCCGGCGTCGCCGGGCAGATGGCCGGCTCCCTCCGTGACGGGTCCCTCTGCCGAGCCACCGCCCGGTGCACCCACCAGGGCGCCCCCCTGGAGTGGAACGACGCCGAGGGCACCTGGGACTGCCCCTGGCACGGCTCGCGCTTCTCCGCCGCCGGGAACGTCCTCGAGGGACCGGCCACGCATCCGCTGCGCGGGACCTCGGAATGATGCTGCCGGACGCCCGCGGTGAGGTGAGCGACCTCGTCCTCGGGATGCTGCAGCACTCGCGACCGGGTGTCGTGCCGCCCCTGCCCGAGGACGTCCTCACCGACGGCGACGTCCAGCTCGCCCTGTGGTGTCTCTACGAGCTGCACCACCACGGGTTCGTCGACGTCGACCCGGACCGCGAGTGGGACCCGGACCTGCTGGCCGTGCGTCGCATCCTCGAGCAGGAGCACCTGCACGCCCTGCGCCGGCTGACGCAGGAGCGGATCGAGGCGGGGGAGTCGCGCAGCGCCCCGCTCGAGCGGATGGACGTGGTGCTCGCCCCCGGGTCGGGGCCCTCCGTGGCCGCCCACCTGCACCGGGATGCGGATACCGAGCAGTTCCGCGACCACCTGCGCCAGCGCAGCGTCTATCACCTCAAGGAGTCGGACCCGCACGCGTTCGTCGTCCCCCGGATCGACGGACGGGCCAAGGTGGCGCTCGCCGAGCTGCAGTACGACGAGTTCGGCGCGGGCCGTCCCGAGGCGCTCCACTCGCGCCTCTTCGCGGACGCGATGCGTGCCTGCGGCCTCGACGACGGCTACGGCGCCTACGTCGACGAGGCCCGCCCGGGCACCCTCGCGGTGAACACGACGATGTCCCTCTTCGGGCTCCACCGGAGATGGCGCGGTGCCGCGATGGGGCACCTCGCGGCGTTCGAGTCGACCAGCTCCCTCCCCAGCCGACGCATCGCGAGCGGTGCCCGTCGTCTGGGACTGCCCGAGGAGGTGGCGCACTACTACGACGAGCACGTGGAGGCGGACGCCGTCCACGAGCAGCTCGCGGTCCGGGACATCTGCGCGACCCTCGTCAGCGAGGACCCGGCGCTGCTCGACGACGTGCTCTTCGGCATGGCCGCGTGCATCGAGCTCGATGCGCTCGCGGGCGAGGAGTGGCTCGCCCGCTGGCAGCCGGCCACCGCGGGGGCCGTGGGATGAGCCAGGAGGTGAGCGTGCGGCGCTGCCCGGGCGGGCCGTTGCTCGTGCGGGGCGCCGACGGCATCAGGGACGACGACGGCACGATGCACCCGACGCGACGTCCGGTCGTCGCGGTGTGCATGTGCGGCTGCTCGGGCCGTGCCCCGTGGTGCGACGGGACCCACAAGCTCCTCGCGGACCCGGGGGGCGAGCAGCGGTGACCGTGTCCTTCGACTTCGGTGGGCACCACCTGGTCACCGAGCCGGCTCTCCTTCGGCCCCGGGCATGGACCCTCGCCCAGTCCCTCTGGGCCCGGGACCTGCTCGCGTGCGTGCCGGAAGGACCGGTCCTCGAGCTGTGCGCCGGCGCAGGCCACATCGGCCTGGTCGCCGTGCACGACTCGGGCCGCACCCTCGTCAGCGTCGACCGGCACCCGGTGGCGGCCGCGTGCACCCGGGCCAACGCCGATCGCCTAGGGATGGCCGATCGGGTGGAGACCCGTCGGAGCGACGTGGACGAGGCGCTGGAGGACGGCGAGTCCTTCGCACTCGTCATCGCCGACCCGCCATGGGTGCGGCACAGCTGCGTCACCGACCACCCGGAGGACCCACCCGATGCCATCGACGGCGGTGAGGACGGGTTGGACGTCGCGCGACGGTGCCTGGAGGTCGCCGGCCGTCGCCTGCTGCCCGGCGGGGCCGCGCTGCTCCAGCTCGGCGACTCCGACCAGCCGGTGGCCCTGACCCTGCCGACGCACCTGAGACGCAGCGAGACCCGCGTGCACGCAGGTGGCGTGCTCGTGCAGGTCGACGCCATCGCGCCCGGGGTCGCCCCACCACCGGCGGGCGCCTTCCGCGCGCACCACGCCGCGACCGGATGAGGCCTCCTCCGTACGTGGCCCCGGGGGCATCCGCTCCCGGGCCGCCTCAGCCCACGAGGGCGAGGGCGCGCTCCGCGGCCGGCGTCGCGGCGGCGAGGTCGGCCTCGACGAAGCCGACCCGGGTGCGCCGCTCGAGCAGGTCCTCGACCGTCAGGGCGCCTTCCTGGGCGACCGCGTAGGCGAGCTCGGCGCCGATGGTCGGGCACCCGGGGGCGATGGGTTCCGCGAGGGCGGGGTCGGCCTCGGCGAGAGCGAGGACCTCGGGGGCGAGACTGCCGTAGCGCCGGACGAGACGCAGCGGCGCCGGGACGTGCCGCAGGAGGCGCGGCGAGGCCGCGCCCATGAGCGGGAGGGTCGTCGTGCGGCAGGCGGCGGACCGCCCGGTGCGAAGGGAGACCGCGTCCACCGCGTCCTCGGCCATCCGTCGGTAGGTGGTCAGCTTGCCGCCGGTGATGGTGATCGGACGGTCCGGCTCGTCGACGAGCAGGTGCTTGCGGGAGGTATCGGCGCTCGTGCCCCCCGCGCCGTCCCCGGCCATCGTGACGAGCGGGCGCAGCCCCGCGAAGCGGCCGACCACGTCGGCCCGGGTCAGCGGGCGCTGCAGGACCCGGCTCATCGTCTCCAGCAGGAAGGTCTCGTCCGAGCGGGGCACCGGTGGCCGCGTGCCGTCCGCGCCGGGCGCCGGCTCGTCGGTCAGCCCGAGGAGCACGAGGTCGCCGCTGATCGGGATGGTGAAGATGAACCGGCCGAAGTGGCCGGGCACGGGGGCGCTCAGCTGTGCCCGCGGGAAGCCGAGCCGCTCGGCACGCAGCACGAGGTGGGTCCCGCGGGAGGGGGTGACCGTGATGCCCGGCTCGTGCTCACCGCTCCACACGCCGGTGGCGAGCACGACGTGGCCGCGTGCCTCGACCCGCTCACCGGTGAGGGTGTCGGTCAGCAGCACCCGGTCCGCATCCAGCGGCTCGGCGTCGCAGTGGGTGACGACGTCCGCGCCGTGGACGGCCGCGGTGCGCGCCAGCGTCGTCACGAGACGGGCGTCGTCCTCGAGCTGGCCGTCCGCGTAGACCATGCCGTGCACCCCGTCGCGGGCGCCGGGGACGAGCTCGTGGACCGCCTTCGCCGAGATCCGCTGCGGTCGCGGCAGGAGCGAGGTGGGCGTGCCGGCCAGTCGGCGCAGGCCGTCGGCGATGACGATGCCGGCGTTGCCGGCGGCGGTCTCCACGGGCGAGGTGTCCGGGACGATGTTGAGGATCGGGCGGACCAGGTGCGGCGCGATCTTCGTCATGAGGTGGTGACGCTCGACGGCGGACTCGTGCGCGATGGCCAGGTCCGCCTTGGCCAGGTAGCGCAGGCCGCCGTGGACGAGCTTGCTGCTCCACCGGCTCGTGCCCGCGGCGAGGTCGTGGCGCTCCACGAGAGCGGTGCGCAGCCCGCGCGAGGCGGCGTCGAGAGCGACCCCGGCGCCCGTGACGCCACCGCCGACGACGATGACGTCGTAGCGCTCGGTGGCCAGGCGGTGCAGGGCCCGGCGCCGCTGATGGGCGTTGAGGCCGGCGGGCGAAGGGAGGGGCATGGTCACGTCCTCGAGTCGAGAGTCACTGTTACATCTCTTGTCTAAGTGTCACATGCCTGTCAAGATGTGCCGGTGACCGATCAGCTGACCGAACTGCCCCGTCGCTCCGTCTGGCACGGCTGGGGGGAGCCCGAGCGGGTGCGTCCCCTGCCTCCTGGTGGCTGGCCGCTGCTCAAGCTGCTCGGTGGGGTGGTGCCCGCGGAGCGCGACACCCCGCCCGTCGCCCTCGAGGAGGTGCGACTTCCCGAGATCCGCCTGCCGGAGGCCGCCCGCGCGGCCCTCGTCGAGGTCGTCGGCGAGGCGCACGTCTCGAGCGAGCGCCTGGCCCGGGTCGAGCACGCCGGGGGGAAGAGCTACCCGGACCTGTACCGGCTGCGCACCGGCGACGGCTCCCGCGCGCCCGATGCCGTCGTCTTCCCCGGCACGCCGGAGGAGGTCGCCGGCGTGGTCGCCGCCTGCGTCGCCCACGAGGTGGCGCTCGTCCCCTTCGGTGGGGGCACCAGCGTCGTGGGAGGCGTCGACCCGGTGCGCGGCCGCTTCGCCGCCGTCGTCAGCCTCGACCTGCGCCGCCTCGACGCGGTGCTCGACGTCGACCCGGTCTCGCAGAGCGCGCTCGTGCAGGCGGGCGCCCGAGGACCGCAGGCGGAGGCGGCCTTCCGGGAGCACGGCCTGACGCTCGGGCACTTCCCGCAGAGCCACCAGCAGGCGAGCATCGGCGGCTACCTCGTGACGCGCAGCGCCGGCCAGGCCTCCTCCGGGTACGGCCGCTTCGAGGAGAACGTCGTCTCGGTCGACGTGGCCACGCCCGGCGGGCCGCTCCACCTCGGCGGGCGGGCCCCGGCCAAGGAGACCGCCGCGGGGCCGAAGCTGCTCGACGTCGTCATCGGCAGCGAGGGCCTGCTCGGCGTCGTGACGCAGGCGCGCCTGCAGCTGGCTCGGGCGCCCGAGGTGGAGGAGCAGGTCGCGTGGGCCTTCCGCGACGTGGAGACCGGCTTCGCCGCCTTCCGCGACCTCGCCCAGGAGCTCGGCCACGGGGTCATGCCGGATGTCTCCCGGCTCTCCGACGCCGACGAGACGACGCTCGTGCTGGCCCAGTCGGGGGTCGGCATCCCCGCGATGGGCGTGCTGCGCGCCCGAGGGTGGCGCCGTCCCGCGCTCGCGGTCTTCCAGCTCGAGGACGGCGAGCGGGCCTCCCTTCGTCACCGCCGCAGGCGCCTGGCGGCGGTCCTCCGGCGGCACGGGGCGGTGCGCATGCCCCGCTCGATCGCCGCGCACTGGATGGCTCACCGCTTCCGCGGGCCGTACCAGCGCGACCACCTCATGGACCGCGGTGTCTTCGTCGAGACGGTGGAGACGGCGACGACCTGGGACAACCTCGAGCACCTCTACGACGGGGTCCGGGCGGCGATCGTCGACGCCCTCGGCGAGCGCTCGATCGTCCAGTGCCACGTGTCGCACCTCGAGGCGGGCGGGGCCTCGCTGTACTACACCTTCATGGCGCCCGCTGAGGAGGACCCGATCGCCCAGTGGGAGCGGGTCAAGCGCGCCTCCGGTGACGCGATGATCGACGGGGGCGGCACGATCACCCACCACCACGCCGTCGGGACCGACCACCGGGCGTGGCTGCCCGACGAGGTCGGGGACGGGGGCCTGCGCATCCTGCGTGCCCTCAAGGCCGAGCTCGACCCCACGGGCGTGCTCAACCCGGGCAAACTGCTCCCCGACGAGACCACCACCGAAGGGAGCCCCCGATGACCGCCCGGCACGTGCTGCTCGTGGTCAACCCGTCGGCGAGCGGCGGCCGCGCCCGCGGCATGGTCCCGGGCGTCGTGGACATCCTGCGCTCGCACGACTGGGACGTCGAGACCCACCTGACCGAGTCCGCGGAGCACGCGGTGGAGATCGCCGCCGGCGCCGACCCCGAGGACCTCGTGGCCGCACTCGGTGGCGACGGGCTGGTGGCCCGGGTGGCCGAGGGGGCGCTGCGCTCGGGGGCGCTCGTCGCCCCGCTGCCCGCGGGCCGGGGCAGCGACTTCATCCGGGCCCTGGGCGGCACCCGGGACCTCGAGGTCGCGGCGAGCGGCCTCCCCTTCGCCACCGAGCGACGGGTGGATGTCGGGATGGCGGGCGGGACCCCCTTCCTCGGCGTGGCCACGGTCGGCTACGACTCCACGGCGAACGACCACGCCAACAACGCACCTGGCTGGATGCCCGGCGGGCTGGTCTACGCCTACGGCGGCGCCCGGGCCCTGCTGGAGACCCGCTCCGGCCCGATCACCATGACGGTCGACGGGGCCACGCGCACCTTCGAGGGGTGGAGCGTCGCGATCGGCAACTCCGGGCGCTACGGCGCGGGGATGCGGGTCAACCCCGAGGCCAGCATGAGCGACGGTGCACTCGACGTAACGACCGTCGAGGGGCTGCCCCGGTGGCGCTACCCGGCGCTGCTGCCACGGCTCTTCCGGGGGACGCACGTGGACGGGGTGGACGTGCGCGCGGCACGGGGAGCCGTCATCGAGATCGCCGCCCCGAGCGGGGCCACCGTCTACGCCGACGGCGACGTCGTGGGGCGGACCCCGATGACCTTCACCGTCCGCCCGCAGGCGCTGCGGGTCCTCGGGTAGGCCGTCGCGCCCCGTGGGTCTCCGCCCGGGCAGCGGCCTCGAGGCGCCCGGGCCCGGTGTGGGCAGCTCCTGCGGTGCGGGTCCCACCTCGGGGCCGGCCGGGGCTACGGTGGCGAGCATGAGCGAGGCATTCCAGGACCGGTACCCGGAGGAGCTGGCGCACTGCTACGGCTGCGGCAGCCGCAACGCGCAGGGGCTCCAGCTGAAGTCCCGCTGGGACGGTGAGGAGACGGTCGCCGCCTACACCCCACGGCCGGAGCACACGGCCATCCCCGGCTACGTCTACGGCGGGCTGATCGCCTCGCTCGTCGACTGCCACGGGACGGGCAGCGCCGCCGCGGCCGGGTCCCGCTTCCTCGGGGTCGAGGAGGGGCAGCCGCTGCTGCGCTACGTGACCGCCTCCCTCCAGGTCGACTACCTCGCGCCCACCCCGATGGGGGTCGAGCTGCAGCTGCGCGGCACGATCGAGGAGGTCACCGAGCGCAAGGTCGTCGTCGCGCAGACGGTGCACGCCGGTGACGTCCAGGTCGCCCGCGGCAAGGTCGTCGCCGTCCGGATGCCCGAGGGGATGGAACGCTAGGGCGCCGCGTGCCCGTCACGGGCCGATGAGGTCCCGGCCCGGACCGTGGAGGTCGCCGCGTGCGTGGTGGCGCCCGGTGAGCACCATGAGCAGGCCGAGTGCCGGGCCGCGCAGCTGCGGCCCCTCGCCGAGCCGCAGGTCGCTGTCGTCGGCGACGAGGGTGACCCGCTCGGCCAGGGAGCGGCCACCGCCGAAGGCATCCTTGGTGCGGGCCTGGTAGCGGATCGCCGCCTCGACCGACTCCGGCGGGTGGTCCCGCACGAGCCCGACCGCGCGGCGGATGTCCTCGCCGTGGGCGATCTCCTCCACGAGGCGGCTCTCGAGCGCAGCGAGCCACGTGGGCGGACCGGTCCGCCGGTCGGTGACCGCCCGCAGACGCTCGAGGGTCTCCTCCGGGGTGGCGCCCCGGGCCGCCGCGACGCCGGCGTCGTTCTGCCGGTCGAAGTCCCCCTTCGCCCGCGCCATGGCCACGAGGAGCCCGACGGGGGTGGTCCGCGCGTTGTCGACCAGGTGGGCGGCGACGTCGTGGACGGTCCATCCCGGCGCCAGCGAAGGGAGCTCCCACTGCTCCGCGGGCAGCGCCGCGAGGTCGGCGACGAGGGCTCGGCGCTCGTCGCCGACGAGGTCCCAGATGTCGTGGCTCATGCGCGGCATTCTTCCCGGTCCCCCCGACTGCGCGGACGGAGCCGGTGTCCGATCACGGCTCGTCGCGCGCCTCGGGACCACGGAAGGCGCCGGGAAGCAGGTCGTCGACGGTGACGCTGCGGAGCCCGTCGGGCGTCGGGACGATGACGCGGCACCGCGGGTGGTAGTCAGCGAGGACCTGCCGATCCCGGGTGCTGTGGTCCCCCGCCATGACGGCGGCCCCGACCGTGTGGATGCCGTCGCCGCACGTCGGGTCGGCATCGGTGGCGGCCTCGATGGTCCGGGTCGCCAGCTCCACCAGAGCGAGGTCGTGGTCGTCGAGCTCTCGGGCCGAGGGGAAGTCCATGGCGGCAGTCTGCACCGCGGGCGGGGTGGTGGAGCGGCTGCCATAGGTTGGCCGGGTGGAGGAGATCGTGCAGCTGTACGACGCCCGCGGGCGGCCCGCCGGCACCGCGCCGCGGTCACGTGTCCGGGCGGAGAACCTCCGGCACGGGGCGACGGGGGTGGTCGTCCGTGACCGGATGGGACGGATCTACGTCCATCGCCGCACGCGGAGCAAGGACGTCTACCCCGGCCTGTACGACTTCGCGGCCGGTGGGGTCATCACCGGTGGTGAGGACCCGGCCGAGTCGGCACGCCGGGAGGTGGCCGAGGAGCTGGGCGTGACAGGCGCCACGATCCGAGGCCTCGGGGTCGGGCAGTACGGCGACGACCACGCGAGATACCTGTCCTTCCAGTACGAGGTCGAGTACGACGGGCCCATCCGCCACCAGCCGGAAGAGGTCGCCTGGGGCGCCTGGATGACCCTCGAGGAGCTGTCCGCACGACTGCAGGACCAGGCCCCGGACTTCGTGCCCGACTCCCGCGCCCTGCTCGGCGCCTGGCTGAGGGAGCGTCTCGCCGACAAGGTCGTCGTGCACCACGGGTGGGACTCGAGGGCGGAGCTGGTGGAGGGCCGGTGGGTCGACCGCTTCCCCCGGCGTCCGGACGTCGGAGGGGGGCTCCTCGCGGAGACCGTCGTCATGAGCCGGCTCGCTCCGCTGCTGCCGCTCGCCGTCCCGGTCCCCCAGGTGATCGTGGAGGACCCCCTGCGCGTCCGGCACCGGCTCGTCGAGGGCGAGCCACTGGGGGCTGCTGCGTCCCGCGCCGACGGTGCGCGTCTCGGGGAGTTCCTCCGAAGCCTGCACTCCGTGCCCGACGCCGTCAGGTCGGGTGCTCGCGGTGCCGAGGCGTCCCGGCGGGTGCTCGACGGCGTGCTCGAACGGTTCGGGAGGGACGTCCTGCCGCGTTTGCCCGAGCGACTCCAGGACGCAGGAGCGGATCTGCTGGAGCGGGTCCGCGCCGCGCCCCACGAGTGCCTGGTGCACGGTGATCTCGGTCCTCGGCACATCCTGTGCACCGAAGGCGTCTCTGGCGTCATCGACTGGACGGACATGCACATCGGCGATCCCGCCGTCGACCTCGCGTGGGTCCTGCACGGCGGCGGCAGCGAGCTCGCGGACGGGGTCTCGGCCGCGTACGGCCCGTCCCGGGAGGTCCGTGAGCGGGCCCTCGACTGGTACCGGCTGGGCCCCTGGCACGAGGTCGTTCGCGGTGTGGACGGATCGCATCCGGGACGCGTCGCCGCGGGACTGGCCGGCATCATCGAGCGCCTCTGAGGGGCACGGTCACCGCGGCCCTCGCCGCGGCCTCGCCCCGGCGGTCCTCCGCATCGACCCGGCGCTGGCTCGTCAGTGCTTGGCCGACCCCGGCTCGTCCCGGCTGATCGATGGGGTCTCGATCTGGATGGTCGAGTGGTGGATCGCGATGTCGAAGTGCTCGGCGACGCACTCCTTGACCTGCGCGAGCACCTCGGCCGCGTGACCGTCGGCGAAGCACTCCTCCTCGACGACGACGTGGGCGGTGAGGGTCGGCAGCCCGGTCGCCACCGTCGAGGCATGCAGGTCGTGGACCTCCCGTACGTGCTCGACCGAAAGGATGTGGTCGTGGACCTCGTCCAGGTCCAGACCCTTGGGGGTGAACTCCATGAGGACGCTCGAGGTCTCCCGCATGAGCTTCAGCGCCCGGGGGAGGATGAGCGCGGCGATGAAGAGACCGGCGATGGCATCGGCCTGGAGGTAGCCGGTCGTCGCGATGACGACGGCCGCGATGATCACCCCGAGCGACCCGAGGGCGTCGTTGAGCACCTCGAGGAAGGCCGCCCGCATGTTGAAGTTGGCCGACCGGCCCGACGCGAGCACGCCGATGGCGATGACATTCGCGACGAGGCCGATGACGCCGAAGACGAGCAGCTCCTGCGGGGGGACGTCTGGTGGTGAGAAGAGCCGGCGGATGCCCTCGACGGCCGTGTAGGCGCCCACGAGGAGCAGGAGTGCGGCCTGGCCGAGCGCCGCGACGACCTCGATCCTGCGGAAGCCCCAGGTCCGTCTGGGCGACGGGGGCCGCAGCATGAGCGTGCCGGCGACGAGTGCGACGAGCAGCCCGGAGGCGTCGGTCAGTGCGTGCGCGGTGTCGGTCAGCAGCGCCAGGCTGCCGGTCAGCCAGGCGCCGACGGCCTGCGCGACGACGATGCCCGCGGTGATCGCGAAGGCGATGGCCAGCTTCGTGCGGAAGTCCCCGGGGTGGGCCACCTCGTCGGGGCTCGGGCCATGACTGTGTCCTGCACCCATGGCGACATTGTCTCCCTTCGTCGAACGGGGTCGTCGGTGCCCGGCGCGGAGGTGCCGTCGGCGCGGCTCGTGTCGACACTACCCCCTAGGGGTATGAAGGGGAATCTGCTGGCGCCCACCGGCCCGCGGTGCCTACCCTGGTCGTCATGTACTCAGGCATCGCCTCGATGAGGCTGCGGACCCGCCGCTGACGGCGGCCGAGCCCTCCCTCCCTTCGCTCCGGACGCCGTCCCGTGCACCCTGCCGGGCGGTCCCTCTTGGCGTGCCCGGCTCCCCACGAGCCGAAGAGAGCACATGCACACCACCACCCACGCACCACGCGCTGCCCTGACCCGGGGGACCCCCGCGGGCGGCAGCGCCCACATCCGCGCCCGGGGCGTCTCGGTCACGCTCGGCGGGCACCCCGTCCTCACGGACGTGGACGCCACCGTCTCCGCGACCTCCCGCCTGGCGGTCGTCGGTGAGAACGGCCGCGGCAAGACGACGCTCCTGCACCTCCTCGCCGGCCTGCTGGAACCCGACTCCGGCACGGTCGCCCGGTCCGGGTCGATCGCGCTCGCCGAGCAGGCCCTCGACGTCGGTCGCGGTGAGACCGTCGGGTCCCTCGTCGAGCTCGCGATCGCGGACTCGCGTCGGGCCCTGGCCGACCTCGACGCGGAGAGCGAGGCGCTGGCGCAGGAGCACCCCGGTGCCGCCGATGCCTACGCCGACGCGCTGGAGCGGGCCTGCGCGCTCGACGCGTGGGACGCCGACCGACGCGTCGACGTGGCTCTCGCGGGGCTGCGCGCGTGCACCGACCGCGACCGCGAGCTGTCGACCCTCTCGGTGGGGCAGCGCTACCGGGTGCGCCTGGCCTGCGTGCTCGGTGCCCGACCCGACCTGATGCTCCTCGACGAGCCCACGAACCACCTCGACGCGGCGGGCCTGGACTTCCTCACCGCGAGGCTGCGCGAGCACCCCGGCGGGTTCGTCGTCGTCACCCACGACCGGGCGCTGCTGCGGGATGTCGCGCGGTCCTTCCTCGACCTCGACCCCAGCGAGGACGGGCGGCCCCGGCTGCATGCCGGAGGCTACGACGGATGGGTCGAGGGGCGCCGGGCGGACCGGGCACGCTGGGAGCAGGACTTCGCCGACCAGCGGGCCGAGCACGAGCGGCTCGTGCAGGCGGCCGCGGAGGCACGCTCGCGGCTGCGCACCGGCTGGCGCCCGGACAAGGGAACCGGCAAGCACCAGCGGGCCACCCGTGCCGGTGGGGTCGTCCAGGCCGTCAACCGACGCCAGGAGGAGCTCGAGGCACACGCCGTCACGGTGCCCGAGCCACCGCTCGAGCTGCGCTGGCCGATCGTGGGAACCCGGCCCGGGAGGCCCGTCGTCACCTGCTCCGACGTGACGGTGGCCGGGCGGCTCCCGCAGGAGGTCTCGCTGGAGCTGTCCGGGGGAGACCGGCTGCTGCTCACCGGGCCGAACGGGTCGGGCAAGTCGACCCTGCTGGCCGTCCTCGCCGGGGTGCTCGAGCCGACGACCGGCCATCGGGTGCAGCACACCGGGGCCCGGATCGCCGTGCTCTCGCAGGAGGTGCCGGACTGGCCGGCGGGGGTGAGCGCGCACGGTCTCTTCGAGCGGCACGTGGCGGCCCGCGAGGCCGCCGGTGTGCGCGGGCCGACCTCGCTGTCGTCGTTGGGTCTGCTCGACCGGCGGGCCCTCGCCGCCCCGGTCGCGGCGATGTCCCAGGGGCAGCAACGACGGCTGCACCTCGCGCTGTGCCTCGCGGACGAGCCGGACCTGCTCGTCCTCGACGAGCCGACCAACCACCTCTCGCCCCGGCTCGTCGACGAGATGACGGAGGCGCTGCAGGCGACCCGCTCGGCGGTCGTCGTGGCCACGCACGACCGACAGCTGCTGCGGGACCTGCGGGAGTGGCCCCGGTTGTCGCTCTCGACGGGGTGAGCAGCGCCAGACGGACTGCAGGTCGGCCCGAGCAGAGGCGCGCCGGGCCCCGTGTGCCGGGTCCTCACGGCCGTCGACGAGCCGACCTGCAGTCCCTGTGGACCATCGGCCGTACCGTGGGTGCATGGGGTGGACGGTGACGACTCACGACTGGTCGCACGAGGTGGACACCGACCACCTGCTCCGGGCCAGGGAGCTGTCGGAGTCCTTGGGTGACGCGTTGCCGGTGCACCTCGTCCTCGAGGTGGTCGCCTATGCGGACGACGAAGCGGCAGCCACCGGTCGGCGCGGGAACGTCACGGTGTCGGTGAATGGCCCCGACGTGGAGGTCGTCGATGACGGACGGGGCACCGACACGCGTCGGGATGAGGCCGGCCGCCCCGTGCGCACACCCGTCATGGCCACTCGTGACGTCCGGTTCTTCGACGTGGAAGCGCCGCCTGTGCTGCCGGACGGGCTCCCGCGTCAGGGGATGAGTACCGTCGCCGCGGCCTCGCCGGTCCTCGTGCACGAGAACCGGCCTTCACCCACGAGAAGCGACGTCGGGGCATCGACGTGCCGGGGCTCCGGGGGCACGACGATCGCGGACGGCAGGTCCTCG
>CAYSGN010000034.1:23013-25900 GCA_964430615.1 uncultured Janibacter sp.
GGCATCGACGTGCCGGGGCTCCGGGGGCACGACGATCGCGGACGGCAGGTCCTCGACTTCGTGCCCGGCGACCTCGCCATGGACCGCGCGCCGCTGGACACCACGACCGTGCGGCGGGCGGGCGCACTGGTCCGTCGGATCCATGATGCGGGCGAGGGTCTGGAGGTGCCTGCCGACTGGGAGGTGCTCATCCCGGCGGACGGGCCGGACCTGGTGTGCCACAACGACCTCGCGCCGTGGAACCTCGTCATCGACGCAGACCGGCTGGTCTTCGTCGACTGGGACGGGGCGGGCCCGAGCACGCGGCTGTGGGACCTCGCCTACGCGGCGCTCGCCTTCGGCCACCTCTTCCCCGGGGCCGACGTCGAGGACTCCGCCGTCCGGCTGTCGGCCTTCGTCGACGGGTACGCGGCGGACGAGGAGCTGCGGGCCTCGCTGCCCGAGGCCATGGGTGATCGGGCCGCCGCGATGCACGAGCTGCTGCGCAGCTCGCACGCCCGTGGTCGGGAGCCGTGGGGCTCCATGTACGTCGACGGGCACGGCGAGCACTGGGCGCGAACGACCCGGCTCATCCGTGAGCACGAGGAGCGGTGGGCGCTCGCCCTCCGGCGAGGTGCGCTCTGACCGGACGCGGTGTGGCCAGCCAGTAGGTGTAGGTCCGCGGCCCACTGGTCGTGCCGATCTCCTGAGAGATCTGCCGCGGCGCGGACAGCGTGAAGTCGACAGGGCTGGCGAAGGGGCCGCCCGCGAACGCGAAGGAGTGGAACTCGCCCTGCTCGCCGCACGGGTCGACGCCCCCGGGCAGGGACGAGACGAACGCCCGGTCCACCAGCGAGCCGAGTGCGGCGGTACCCAGCGCCGCTGCGTCGACGACGACGGTCACCGCCTGGATGCCGGAGGCGAGGAACCGCTCGATGCACTCCTGCGAGGTCAGCCCCCACAGCGGCTCGATGACCTCCAGGCCGACCGGGTCGAACTGACGCCGCTTGAGCTCGAGGACCCCCGAGGTGCGGAGATCACCGAAGGCGACGGCCTCGACGCCCTCGGCGCGCATGTCGAGCGATGCCTCCGTGACGGCCTCGACGTACCCGTCGAGCCCCGGCCCCGGGACGGTCAGCGTCTGCAGGGGCAGGCCGATGCTCTCCGCCTGCGCCCGGAGGAGCTCGACCGGGATCTCGTGCACCGTGGATGCGCCGGTGCCGCGGTGCACGGCGGTCACGAGGCGATCGACGTGCACGGCGTCGTCACGACGCAGCTCGAGCAGGGCGAGTGCGGAGTCCTTGCCGCCGCTCCAGTGGAAGGCCACCCTCCGGGGAGTCCCAGTCATGTCCGCCAGTCTCCCGGGTGCGCACCCTGGATCCGCATCTCCCCAGGGAGGGTGCGACGAACGGTGCGGGAGGAGAACCTCCCCCAGGGGGATGTGGTCGGGAGGGGTCTCCCCCCTAGGAGATGTGCACCTTGAGTGAACTTCTCCTGGCGGGACGAGGCCGGGAACAAACTCCCGCCACCCGTAGTTGAGCCAGGTGAACTCAACTTTTGAGCCTCGGATTTGCGTAGGCCGTGAGCCGGGACCTAAGTTGAGCCGCAGCAACTCAACCCGCTCGGGGTCATCCACCCCGGCACCCGAATCACGAAGGAGCGCCTCACATGGCACGTGCCGTTGGCATCGACCTCGGAACCACCAACTCTGCCGTCGCCGTCCTCGAGGGCGGCGAGCCCACGATCATCGCGAACGCCGAGGGCGGTCGCACCACCCCGTCCGTCGTCGGCTTCTCCAAGGGCGGCGAGGTCCTCGTCGGTGAGGTCGCCAAGCGTCAGGCCGTCACCAACGCCGACCGCACCATCCGCTCGGTCAAGCGCCACATGGGCACGGACTGGAAGAGCGAGGACATCGACGGCAAGCAGTACACCGCGCAGGAGATCTCCGCGCGCACCCTCCAGAAGCTCAAGCGGGACGCCGAGGCCTACCTCGGTGAGGACGTCACCGACGCGGTCATCACCGTCCCCGCCTACTTCGACGACCACGAGCGCCAGGCCACCAAGGAGGCCGGCGAGATCGCGGGCATGAACGTCCTGCGCATCGTCAACGAGCCGACCGCCGCCGCTCTGGCCTACGGCCTCGACAAGGGCAAGGAGGACGAGCTCATCCTCGTCTTCGACCTCGGTGGCGGCACCTTCGACGTCTCCCTCCTCGAGGTGGGCAAGGACCCGGAGGACGGCTTCTCCACCATCCAGGTGCGGGCGACCTCCGGTGACAACCAGCTCGGTGGTGACGACTGGGACGAGCGGATCGTCGAGCACCTGCTCACCCAGGTCAAGAACAACACCGGCATCGACCTGAGCACCGACCGGATCGCCATGCAGCGTCTGCGCGACGCGGCCGAGCAGGCGAAGAAGGAGCTCTCCTCCTCGACGACGACCTCGATCAACCTGCAGTACCTCTCCATGGGCGAGAACGGCCCGATCCACCTCGACGAGACCCTCACCCGGGCCAACTTCGAGAAGATGACCAAGGACCTGCTGGACCGCACCAAGCAGCCCTTCGAGAACGTCATCAAGGACGCGGGCGTCTCCCTCTCCGACATCGACCACGTCGTCCTCGTCGGTGGCTCGACCCGTATGCCGTCGGTCAGCGACCTCGTCAAGGAGATGACCGGCAAGGACCCGAACAAGGGCGTCAACCCCGACGAGGTCGTCGCGCTCGGCGCGGCCCTCCAGGCCGGTGTCCTCAAGGGCGAGCGCAAGGACGTCCTGCTCATCGACGTCACCCCGCTCTCCCTCGGCATCGAGACCAAGGGCGGCCTCTTCACCAAGCTCATCGAGCGCAACACGGCCATCCCGACGAAGCGCTCGGAGGTCTTCTCCACCGCCGAGGACAACCAGCCCT
>CAYSGN010000035.1:0-25191 GCA_964430615.1 uncultured Janibacter sp.
GGTCCTCTGATGTCCTTCACGACGACTTCTTCTCCTTCTCCGTTGAAGTACGGGCGGGGCCCGCCCGGGTCCTTCGGACGTTACAGCTCGCGAGCGGGCCCGTGGGACGAGCGGCAGTGGGGTCCGTGCGGACGAGGGGCCTAGACTCTCGCGGGTGCGACTGCTCTTTGCCGGGACCCCAGAGGTGGCCGTCCCCTCCCTTCGTGCCCTGCTGGAGTCCGAGCACGACGTGGTCGCCGTCGTGACCAGACCCGATGCGAAGGTGGGCCGTGGCCGTCGGCTGTCCCCCTCGCCCGTGCGGGTGGCCGCCGAGGAGGCCGGGCTGCCGGTGCTCACGCCCCGCAGCCCGAAGGACCCGGACTTCGTCGCCCGGCTGACCGAGCTCGCGCCCGACTGCTGCCCGGTCGTCGCCTACGGCGCCCTGCTGCCGCGTGAGGTCCTCGACGTCCCCGCGCACGGCTGGGTCAACCTGCACTTCTCCCTCCTGCCCTCCTGGCGAGGCGCGGCTCCCGTGCAGCGGGCCGTCATGGCCGGTGACGAGATCACCGGCGCGAGCACCTTCCGGATCGAGGAGGGGCTCGACACCGGGCCGGTCTTCGGCACCATGACCGAGCGGATCCGCCCGGAGGACACCTCGGGGACGCTCCTGGACCGTCTCGCCGAGGTCGCCGCGCCGCTGCTCGTGGCGACGATGGACGGCATCGCCTCCGGTGAGCTCGAGGCACGCGCCCAACCCAGCGAGGGCATCAGCCACGCCGCGAAGCTCACGGTGGAGGAGGCGCGGGTGCGCTTCGAGCTCCCGGCCGCCGTCGTCGACCGGCACGTGCGCGGCTGCACCCCGGCACCGGGTGCGTGGACGACCTTCCGCGGGGAACGTCTCAAGATCGGCCCCGTGACCACCACCGACGAGGTGCTCGCGCCCGGCACCCTCGAGGCCCGCAGGCGTGAGGTCCTCGTGGGCACCGGTGACCGCGCGGTGCGCCTGGGCGAGGTCACGCCACTGGGCAAGAAGGCGATGGCCGCGGCCGACTGGGCCCGCGGCGTACGGATCGCCGACGACGAACGACTCGGTGAGGAGGGCGCATGAGCCAGGACCGACGACCGGGCCGACGCGGGCCCCGGCAGCGCTCGCGCACCGCCCCGGCGCAGCGCTCCCGTCGCGCCGACCCCGTGCGCACGAGCGCCCACCGGGTGATGCGGGCGGTGGCCGACGGTGCCTACGCCAACCTCGAGCTGCCCAAGGAGCTGCGCCGGGCGCGGCTGTCGGGGCGCGACGCGGCCTTCGCCACGGAGCTGACCTACGGAACCCTGCGCATGCAGGGCCTCTACGACCCGATCATCGCCGAGGCCGCCGGACGTCCGGTGAGCCGTCTGGACGGGACGGTGCTGGACGTGCTGCGGCTCGGGACGCACCAGATGCTCGGGATGCGCGTGCCGCCGCACGCCGCGGCCGACCAGAGTGTCGCCCTGACCCGGGACGTCGCCGGCCAGGGGCCTGCCGGGCTCGTCAACGCCGTGCTCCACCGGGTCGGTGAGCGCACCCTCGAGGAGTGGTCCGCGATGGTCGTGCCGGCCGAACCGCTCGCCGCGCGGCTCGCGGTGCAGCGCTCCCACCCGATGTGGGTCGTCAAGGCGCTGCGCCAGGCGCTCCTCGGGCACGCGGTCGCGACCAAGGAGGACGTCGACGAGGTCCTCGACGAGCTGCTCACCGCCCACAACGAGCCCGCCCCCGTGGCCCTCGTCGCCCGGCCGGGCCTCGCCGACGTCGAGGAGCTGCTGGCCGCCGGGGCCGGGCCGGGCCGGTGGTCACCGGTGGGGGCCGAGCTGTCCGGCGGTGACCCCGGGGCGATCACCGCGGTGCGCGAGGGCCGTGCCGCGGTCCAGGACGAAGGGAGCCAGCTGCTCGCCCTGGCTCTCGCGGCCGCCACACCGACATCCCGAACCGGCGGGCGGGCCGAGCGGTGGCTGGACCTGTGCGCCGGTCCCGGCGGGAAGGCCGGTCTGCTCGCCGCGCTCGGGCTGGAGCAGGGAGCGGATCTCGTCGCGAACGAGGTCAGCCCGCACCGCGCCGAGCTGGTGCAGGCCACCCTTCGTCCGGCGGTGGCCGCCGCGGAGGACGCCGGTCGAGCGATCGAGGTGCGTACCGGGGACGGACGGGAGATCGGCGAGGACGAGCCGGAGGGCTTCGACCGGGTCCTCGTCGACGCGCCGTGCACCGGGCTCGGGGCACTGCGTCGCCGGCCCGAGGCGAGGTGGCGGCGACAGCCAGGTGACCTCGTCGAGCTCGGACCGCTCCAGCGGAACCTGCTCAGGAGCGCGATCGAGACGACCCGTCCCGGCGGCGTCATCGCCTATGCGACGTGCAGCCCCCACCTGTCCGAGACGACCTTCGTCGTGGGCGACGTGACGAAGAAGCGTGCGGACGTCGAGCTCCTCGACGCCCGCGAGGCCGTCTCCGCCGTGACCGGCGGGAGTCTCGCGGTCGACACGCTGGGGACCGGGCCGCACGCCCAGATGTGGCCCCACGTGCACGGCACCGACGGCATGTTCCTGGCCCTCCTGCGCAAGCGCGCCTGACTCCCGGCCCGGCCCGCCGAGACGCCCCGACCGCCTCCCGACCCACGACCAAGGACCGACGTGCAGATCTCCCCGAGCATCCTCTCCGCCGACTTCGCCAACCTCCAGACCGAGCTGGAGGCGATCGAGAACGCCGACTGGGCGCATGTCGACGTCATGGACGCCCATTTCGTGCCCAACCTCACCCTCGGGCTCCCCGTCGTCGAGTCGCTCCTGCGGGTCAGCCCCGTCCCGATCGACTGCCACCTGATGATCGAGGACCCGGACCGGTGGGCACCGCCCTACGCCGAGGCCGGCGCGAAGAGCGTGACCTTCCACATCGAGGCCGCGTCGGACCCGGTCACCCTGGCCCGGGACATCCGCGCCCAGGGGGCCAGGGCCTGCATGGCGATCAAGCCGGGCACCCCTTTCGAGCCGTACGAGGAGCTGCTGCCGGAGCTCGACATGGTCCTCGTCATGACCGTGGAGCCGGGCTTCGGTGGCCAGTCCTTCATGGCCGACCAGATGCCCAAGGTCGCCCGGGTCCGGGAGGCCGTGAAGAAGCACGGCGGCGACATCTGGATCCAGGTCGACGGCGGGGTCTCGGCCTCGACCATCGAGCAGTGCGCGGAGGCCGGCGCGGACGTCTTCGTCGCGGGGTCGGCCGTCTACGGGGCCGAGTCCGCTGCGACCGCCGTCGACGAGCTGCGCGGGCTCGCCCTTCGCCACCGCCACTGATCGGCCGCGGCCCACGAGAGACCGTGTGCTGTGGTGGACGGCGGGAGGAGGGGCGAGCCGGTCTCGCCTCCCGTTCGTGCCCGTGCCCTATGACTGCGGTGGGCACACCCGGGAGGGATCCGAGCCGGCCACCCGCATATGTCCCGCCCGGTCTCGAGCCCACCCCTTCGTGCACGGTTACGTGCGGGCCCACCGGGCGGGCTCGACGAGATGCTGACCGGAGCGGATGACGGCGCGGAGGCGCTGGGTCGTCTTCTCCCACCGGCGGAAGACCATCCCGTGCGTCAGCCGCGTCGTGAAGTACCCCCGCTCCACGGCGGAGATGTCACGTCGCCGATCCTTCTCGTACTGCTCCTCCCCGGTGTGGTGGGCCCGGCTGTCGCACTCGACGATCCATCGCCGCCCCACGAGCAGGTCGACCCGCCCCACCCCCGGGATCTGGACCTGGGCACGCACGGGAACCGACCGCAGCTGGAAGAACAGCCTCACCTTCGTCTCCGTCCCGGATTCGGCCTCGTCGCCGGGATCCGGCTCGGGCCAGGCCGCGGTCCAGCCGTGCGCGACCCATCCCTCTGGGTAGGTCGGACGGCGACGGGCATACCCGTGGCGCTCCGTGCCCGGGGGGACCCACAGTCCGTGGTGCTTGGCGGCGGTGAGGCAGGTGGGGCGGATGCCGAGCCCGAGCGCCTCGAGGACGACCTCGTCGATCTCCGCCTCGGGATCGACGTAGTGCGTCCCGACACGTCGTAGCCGGCCCGCCTCCAGGAGCGTGCCGATGTGACGACGGCTGTGGTCCCGGCGCAGATCTGTGTAGGTGTGGATCACCCGTCCACCCCACCGCCGAATCGGCCGGCGCCGCACTCGCCGCGCAGAGCTGGGGACCGCCGCCCTTCGCCGTCCAGGGTTGTGCACGACTCGGGCCGCGCGCGACCGGGTGCGATCTGGACCGGTGGGCCCTATATGGCCGGGCTGGTCGGGATCGCGTCCGGTCGTGCCCGCCGCGACGGGCAGCCGGCGCGGTCGTGGTGCGGATCACGGACCGCGGAATTTCCGCGAGCGGCCCGCCCTTCGCATCATGGAGGCGCACGTGTCTCGTGACTCGGTGAAAACCCGAACCGGCGGTGAGAGCCCGCGACCCGGCTGCCCATGCAGACGGTGAACTCCGGTGAGACCCCGGGGCCGACGGTGACAGTCCGGATGGGAGAGGGCGCGTGCAGACAAGGACGACGCATGTCCATCTTCGAATGGATCTACTCCGCCGGCATCGACATCGCCGGCTACCGGCTCTCGCTCATGGAGGTCATCGGGATCTCCTTCGGCCTGGCCTCCGCGGTCGGGGGGATGCTGCGCAGGGTGTGGGCCTGGCCGGTGGGGATCATCGGGAACGCCATCCTCTTCTTCGTCTACATCGGGATCACCCTCGGCGTCGACGACAAGGCACCCCTCTTCGGCCAGTCCGCACGCCAGGTCTTCTTCATCGCCACGTCGGTGTACGGCTGGTGGCGCTGGCGCCAGGTCAAGCGCGCGCAGCACCCCGGGGCCGAGCACGCGATCACGCCCCGCTGGGCCACCGTGGGCGAGCGGGTCGGTCTCGCGCTGACCATGGTCATCGGGATCGTCGTCGTCCAGCAGGTCTTCGCCACCTTGGGAGCCGGGTGGCCCGCCCCGCGCTGGTACCACTGGGCCGACGCATGGATCTTCATGGGCTCGCTCCTCGCGACGTACGCGATGGCCCGCGGGTGGAACGAGTTCTGGCTCGTCTGGATCGGCGTCGACGTCGTCGGGGTCCCGCTGCTGTGGCACAGCGACTACATCCCCACCGCCGTCCTCTACCTCG
The DNA here is from genome assembly GCA_964430615.1 of uncultured Janibacter sp. GTDB lineage: Bacteria > Actinomycetota > Actinomycetes > Actinomycetales > Dermatophilaceae > Janibacter. Next base: position 5,132 of record CAYSGN010000035.1, read on the forward strand.
TCTACGCCGCCTTCGTCGTCTACGGGTTCGTCGTGTGGCTGCGGGCCTCGGGTGGGCGTCCGGACCGTGAACCCGCGAGCGGGGAGACCGTGGCGGGCAACTACGCTGGGCGCCCGTGAAGACCTTCGAGACCCTCTTCGCCGAGCTCACCGAGAAGGCCGCGACCCGGCCCGCAGGCTCCGGCACCGTCGCCCAGCTCGATGCCGGGACGCATGCCATCGGCAAGAAGGTCGTGGAGGAGGCCGCCGAGGTCTGGATGGCGGCGGAGTACCAGAGCACCGAGGAGCTGGCCGAGGAGATCAGCCAGCTGCTCTACCACCTGCAGGTGCTGATGATCGATCGGGGCCTCGGCCTCGAGGACGTCTACACCCACCTCTGAGAGGACACGTCAGTGCGCGTCGCCGTCCCCAACAAGGGCTCCTTGTCCGAGCCCTCCGTCGAGATGCTCCGCGAGGCCGGGTACCGGGTGCGCCGGGACAACAAGGAGCTCATCGTCGCCGACCCCGCCCACGGGATCGAGTTCTTCTACCTGCGTCCGCGCGATGTCGCGGTCTACGTCGGCAAGGGCCGCGTCGACGCCGGCATCACCGGCCGCGACCTGCTGCTGGACTCCGGCTCCGCGGCCACCGAGGTCATGGGGCTGGGCTTCGCCGGCTCCACCTTCCGCTTCGCGGCCCGGCCGGGCGAGGTCACCGGCGTGGGGCACCTCGAGGGCAAGCGCGTGGCCACCTCCTACTCCGGGCTGGTCCGTGACCACCTCGCGGCGAAGGGGGTGGACGCCGAGGTCGTCCACCTCGACGGCGCCGTCGAGACGGCCATCACCCTGGGCGTCGCGGACGCGATCGCCGACGTCGTCGAGACCGGGACGACCCTGCGCCAGCAGGGCCTGGAGATCTTCGGCGAGCCGATCCTGCGCAGCGAGGCGGTGCTCATCCGCCGCGCGGACGCGAGCGAGACGGGGCTGGACGTGCTGCACCGTCGCCTTACCGGCGTGGTCACCGCCCGCGAGTACGTCATGCTCGACTACGACTGCCACATCGACCACCTCGAGGCGGCGGTCAAGCTCACCCCGGGGCTGGAGTCGCCGACCGTGAGCGCCCTCCACGACGAGCAGTGGTGCGCGGTGCGGTCGATGGTGCCGCGCGGGCGGACCAACCACATCATGGACGAGCTCTACGACATCGGAGCGCGGGCGATCCTCGTCACCGAGATCACCGCGTGCCGGCTGTGACCCCCGAGCGGGGGACGGCCCCCGGCTTCCGGCCGGTCCGGGGCACCTGGATCGCGGGGATCGTCGGCGTGGCGGTCCTCCTCGGCGCGCTGTACCTGGCGGCGTGGCTGCCCCCGGAGACGTACGGGACCATGGACCGCCTCCTGTGCGCCGCGATCGGCATCGCCGTCGCCGCCTTCATGTACCGCTACGCCACGATCCGGGCCGTGCCCACGGTCGACGGCCTGTGGGTGCGCAACCTCGGCTCGGGGGAGCTGCTCCCGTGGGAGGAGATCGAGGCGGTGCGCTTCTCCCAGGGGATGCCCTGGCCCCGGCTCGACATGCGCGACGGCACCGAGCACGCCGTCATGGCGATCCAGCGCTCGGACGGGCCCCGCTCGGTCGAGGACGCCCAGCGACTGGCCGACCTCGTCGGCCGCTGATCAGCCGCCCCGGATGACCAGGTGGGCCCGCTCGCGGGTCCGGTCGGCGGTGAAGAGCCGCTCCTCCTGCGCGGCCCACATGTCCCAGTGCCGCTCGAAGAGCTCACCGTCGCGGGCCAGCGCGCGCTCCTTGCGGGTGGCGGCGTCCAGCTCGAGCCAGATGCGGGTCCCGGCGTAGGAGGACGCCGGACCGACGGTGCAGCCGCACCCCTCGACGACCAGCCGGTCCGGGAGACCCAGGGGCAGCAGGTCGCCCGGCCGGGAGCGCTCCCAGTCCCACGTCGGGACCCGCGCCGGTGTGCCGCGGGAGAGCGGCGCGAAGACGTGCTCGACGAGCAGCGGGACGGCGTCGGCCAGCCCGTCCCAGCCGCGGTAGACGGAGTCCATGGAGACCAGCTCGGCGCCCCAGGCCGCGGCGACCTCGCGGCCCAGCGAGGTCTTGCCGGACCCGCTGCGGCCGTCGACGGCGACGACCCGGACCGGGCCGCACGAGGGCCCGACCCCGGAGGCGTGGGTGAGGACCTGCTCGAGCGCGGACACCGCCTCACCCTAGGCCCCGCCGGGGATAGGCTGCCTCCCGTGTCTGTCGCCGTACGTGTCATCCCGTGCCTGGACGTGGACGCCGGACGCGTCGTCAAGGGCGTCAACTTCGAGAACCTGCGCGATGCGGGGGACCCGGTCGAGCTGGCCCGACGCTACGGCCAGGAGGGAGCCGACGAGCTGACCTTCCTCGACATCACCGCGAGCAGCGGTGACCGCTCGACGACCTACGAGATCGTCGCCCGCACCGCCGAGGAGGTCTTCATCCCGCTCACCGTCGGCGGTGGGGTGCGCACCGTCGAGGACGTGGACCGGCTGCTGCGCAGCGGCGCCGACAAGGTCGGCGTCAACACGGCGGCCATCGCCCGGCCCGAGCTCATCGGCGACGTGGCCGACCGTTTCGGTGCCCAGGTGCTCGTGCTCTCGGCCGACGTGCGTCGCCGCCGGGACGACGACGGCCGGCCGACCGGGGACTTCGAGGTGACCACCCACGGGGGGCGGCGCGGCACCGGCATCGACGGCGTCGAGTGGTGCGCCCGGGCTGCCGGGCTGGGCGCGGGGGAGATCCTGCTCAACTCGATGGACGGCGACGGGACCAAGTCCGGGTACGACCTCGAGCTCATCTCCGCGGTGCGCCGCGAGGTGTCGGTCCCGGTCGTCGCGAGCGGCGGGGCGGGTCGGGCCGAGCACTTCCCGCCGGCGGTGGACGCGGGGGCCGACGCGGTGCTCGCGGCGAGCATCTTCCACTTCGGGGAGGTCACGATCGGCGAGGCGAAGGACGCCCTCGCCGCCGCCGGTCACCCGGTGCGGCGGGCCGTCTCCGAGCGAGCCCGCGGGTAGGTCGCCGCCCGTCAGACGCCCAGCCGGGCGGTGCGCAGCACCTCCACCGCCTCCGGTGGACCGATGAGCTCGACCTCCGCCACCGAGGTCCGTCCGAAGCCGAAGAGGAGCACCTCTCCGGGCCGACCGTGGATCTGCACGACCGGCGTGCCCGGCGTGCTGCTCCTGGCCACCTTGCGGTGGCGCACCGCCGTGACGACCTCGACCTCGACCCCGGAGACCTTGCGGAAGAGCATCGGGCCCATGATCGCCAGCCGGTCGCCCAGGGCGGAGACCATCTCCGCGCTGATCGAGCGGCGGGGAGCGCCCAGGTGGGAGCGCAGGACGTCCTCGTGGTGGACGAACATCTCGACGAGGTTGAGCTGCTCGTCGACGGCCGGCACCCGGGCCGGGCTCCACCGTGGAGGCCCCTGGCGCACCCGCTCGACGATCTCGGCGTGGGTGTGCCGCTCGCGCATCTGGCGCATCGCCCGCTCGGCGCGCTCGGCGAGGAGGGGGAGCACCACGCCCGCGGCCCGGTCCGGCCGCCCTTCGCGTACCGCGAGATGGGCGGCCAGGTCCCCGGTGGTCCACGAGCCGCAGAGGGTGGGTTCCTCGGGGCCGGCGTCGAGCAGCGTCTGGCACAGCGCGCGACGTTCGGTCTGGGCGTGACGGGTCATCGGCTCTCCGGGGTCGACGGGTGGCTCTCTGGCACCGCAGGGTATCCGCCCCGGGTGGGAACGCCGGACCGTTCTCCGGTCGAGGTTCGGGGACAGGCACAATGAGGAGGGTGTCCACCCCTTCGTCCTCGCCCCTGCCCGCCGACGTGGCCGCCCGCCTGCGCCGGGACCCGGCCGGGCTCGTGGCCGCGATCATCCAGCAGCACGACTCCGGTGAGGTCCTCATGCTCGGGTGGATGGACGACGAGGCGCTGCGCCGCACGCTGACGACCGGCCGGGTGACCTTCTGGTCCCGCAGCCGCCAGGAGTACTGGCGCAAGGGGGACACCTCCGGTCACGTCCAGCACGTGCGCTCGGTGGCCCTGGACTGCGACGGGGACGCGCTGCTCGTGCGGGTGGACCAGGTCGGAGCCGCCTGCCACACCGGTGAGCGCACCTGCTTCGACGCCGGTGACCTCGGGGCGGTCGTGGGGGAGGCCCGGTGAGCGCCCCCGCGGTCCGCGCACCCGACCTCCCGCCGGGTGCGACCTGGCCGGACCTGGACACCTTCACCGTCCTCGCGCAGGACCGGCGGGTCGTGCCGGTCGTGCGCCGCCTGGTCGCCGACGGGGAGACCCCGGTCGGGGTCTACCGCAAGCTGGCCGGCGAGGCGCCGGGGACCTTCCTCCTGGAGTCGGCCGAGCACGGGGGCGTGTGGTCGCGGTGGTCGATCATCGGCGCCCGGAGCCGGGCCACGCTCACCGAGCGCGACGGCCGGGCCCACTGGATCGGTGAGCCGCCCGTCGGGGTGCCCACCGAGGGCGACCCCACCGAGGTGCTGCGCGCCGCGCTCGAGGTGCTCGCCACCGAGCCCGTCGACGGGCTGCCGCCGCTGACCGGCGGCATGGTCGGGGCGATCACCTACGACGCCGTCCGACGGTGGGAGAAGGTGCCCTCCGAGCTGCCCGACGTCCTCGAGGTCCCGGAGATCGGGATGGTCCTGGCCACCGACGTCGCCGTGCTGGACCACAGCGACGGGTCCCTGCTGCTCGTGGCCAACGCCATCAACTACGACGACACCGACGAGCGGGTCGAGCAGGCCTGGGAGGACGCCGTCGCCCGCCTGGACGCGATGGTCGAGCGGCTGGCCGCCCCGGCCGGGAGCACGGTCGCCACGATCGACGCCGACGAGGTCGAGCGCACCCGATCCGAGGTCGTCAGCGACGTCGGCGTGGAGGCCTTCGAGGACCTCGTCGAGGCCGCCAAGGAGGACGTCCGCGACGGCGAGGTCTTCCAGGTCGTCCTCTCCCAACGCTTCTCGGTGCCGTGCGCGGCCGACGCCCTCGAGGTGTACCGGTCCCTGCGGCGCAACAACCCGAGCCCGTACATGTATCTCGTGCGCCTCCCGCACCCGGACGGCTCCACCTACGACGTCGTCGGGTCCTCCCCGGAGGCGCTGGTCAAGGTCTCCGGCGACCAGGCGATCACCCACCCGATCGCCGGCACCCGACCGCGCGGGAAGTCCCCGGAGGAGGACCGCCTGCTCGAGGAGGACCTCATCGGGGACCCGAAGGAGCGCGCCGAGCACCTCATGCTCGTCGACCTGGGCCGCAACGACCTCCAGAAGGTCTGCCGGGCCGGCACCGTCGACTGCGTCGAGTTCATGAACCTGCGCCGGTACAGCCACGTCATCCACCTCGAGTCCACCCTGGTCGGCACGATGGAGAAGGGCCGCAACGCCTTCGACGTGCTCGTCGCGACCTTCCCGGCCGGCACCCTCTCCGGTGCCCCCAAGCCGCGCGCGCTGCAGCTCATCGAGCGCTACGAGCGCAGCCGCCGCGGGGTCTACGGCGGGGTCGTCGGCTACCTGGACTTCCACGGGGACATGGACATGGCCATCGCGATCCGCACCGCTCTCGTCAAGGACGGCACCGCGCACGTCCAGGCCGGTGCGGGCATCGTGGCCGACTCGGTGCCGACCCTGGAGCAGGAGGAGACCGTGCACAAGGCCCGCTCCGCGCTCACCGCCGTGGCCGAGGCCAGGGCGATGCGCCCGGTGACGAAGGGAGAGGCGTGAACCTCATCACCCGCAAGCCCGTCGTCGTCCTCGGAGCCGTCCTCGCCGGGCTGCTCCTCTTCGTCTCGGGACGGGCCGACTGGATCGTCGGCACCGTCGACGGGGTCACCGGACCGACCGCCGCGTCGGCACCGGGCACGGACGCGGCACCCGGCCTGGCCGGGCTCGCCCTCGTCGCCATCGCGGCGGCGGTGGCGACGACCACGTCCGGTCGGATCGGTCGGTGGCTCGCCGTCGTCGCCCTGCTCGCCGTCGGAGCGGGGGTCCTCGCGCTGGCGCTGCGCGCGGTGCTCGACCCGGAGGGCGTGCTCGGGTCGGTCGCTGCCACGCAGGCGGGCGCCACGGGCGCCTTCGAGGCGACGGGGTCGGCGACCGCGTGGCCGTGGCTCGCCGTCGTCGGCGGGGTGCTCGTGCTCGTCTCCTGCCTCGGTGCGGTCCTCGGCTTCCCCCGGTGGAGCGGGCTCTCGAGCCGGTACGAGGTGCCGGCGTCGGGGGGCGACGACACCGGTGGCGCACGGGGGGAGCGGGTGGACTCCACCTGGGACCGGGTCAGCCGCGGCGAGGACCCGAGCGTCGACTAGCCTGTCACGCATGCCCACCGTGCTCGACCAGATCATCGACGGTGTCCGTGAGGACGCGTCCCGCCGTGAGTCTGCCGTCCCTCTGGGCGAGCTGCGACGCATGTGCGAGGACCTGCCCTCCGCCCGCGACGCGGAGGCGGTGCTGCGCCGGCCCGGGCTGTCGGTCATCGCCGAGGTCAAGCGGACCAGCCCCAGCAAGGGGGACCTGGACGACATCCCCGACCCCGCGGCCCTCGCATCGGCGTACGCGGACGGAGGGGCGAGTGCGATCTCCGTCCTCACCGAGGAGCGGCGCTTCCGCGGCAGCCTCGCCGACCTCGACGCGGTCCGGGCCGCCGTGGACCTGCCCGTCCTGCGCAAGGACTTCATGGTCGGTGAGTACCAGGTCTGGGAGGCCCGTGCGCACGGCGCCGACGTCGTGCTCCTCATCGTGGCCGCCCTCGACGACGGTCGGCTGCGGGACCTCATGGGCCTGGCGGGGTCGCTCGGCATGACCTGCCTCGTCGAGGTGCACGACGAGGCCGAGACCGCCCGGGCGGTCGACCTCGGGGCCCAGGTGATCGGGGTGAACAACCGCAACCTGCGCACCCTCGAGGTCGACACGAGCACCTTCGCCCGGCTGGCCCCGCTCATCCCGTCGAGCCGGGTGCGCATCGCCGAGTCCGGCGTCCGGGGCCCGGAGGAGGCCGCGCTCTTCGCCCGTGCCGGCGCCGATGCGATCCTCGTCGGCGAGGCCCTCGTCATCGGTGGTGATCCCGTCGCCGGCGTGCGCGGGATGGTCGCGGCCGCGGAGGGTGGACGATGAGCGACGACACGACCGGTGGGTCCGGCGAGCAGAAGCCGCGGCCCGGCCGCTTCGGGGCCTTCGGGGGGCGCTACGTCCCCGAGGCACTCGTCCCCGCGCTCGAGGAGCTCGACGAGGCCCGGCTCAAGGCGTCCGTCGACCCCGACTTCGTCGACGAGCTCGCCCGCCTGCACCGCACCTACACCGGGCGGCCGAGCATCATCACCGAGGTCCCCCGTTTCGCCGAGCACGCCGGAGGTGCCCGGGTCGTCCTCAAGCGCGAGGACCTCAACCACACCGGCAGCCACAAGATCAACAACGTCCTGGCCCAGGCCCTCCTCACGGTCCGGATGGGCAAGCGTCGCGTCATCGCCGAGACCGGCGCAGGGCAGCACGGCGTGGCCACCGCGACCGCGGCCGCCCTCATGGGCCTGGAGTGCACGATCTACATGGGGCGGGTCGACACCGAGCGGCAGGCCCTCAACGTCGCCCGGATGAAGATGCTCGGCGCCACCGTCGTGCCCGTCGAGCACGGCAGCGCCACGCTCAAGGACGCCATCAACGAGGCGATGCGCGACTGGGTGACCAATGTCGAGCACACCCACTACGTCCTCGGCACGGTGACCGGGCCGTATCCCTTCCCCGAGATGGTCCGCGACTTCCACCGGATCATCGGCGAGGAAGCCCGCGAGCAGGTCCTGGAGCTGACCGGGCGCCTGCCCGACGCCGTCATCGCCTGCGTCGGCGGCGGCTCGAACGCCATGGGGATCTTCCACCGCTTCGTCCCGGACGCCGGGGTGCGGCTCATCGGCGTCGAGGCCGGGGGAGAGGGGATCGAGTCGGGGCGGCACGCGGCCCGTTTCGCCACCGCCGAGCCGGGTGTGCTGCACGGTGCGATGAGCTATCTCATGCAGGACGCCGAGGGCCAGACCCTCGAGACCCACTCGATCTCGGCCGGGCTGGACTACCCGAGCGTCGGCCCGGAGCACGCCTTCCTCCGCGACAGCGGCCGGGCCGAGTACCGCTATGCCACCGACGAGCAGGTGATGCACGCCTTCGAGCTGCTGTGCCGCACCGAGGGCATCATCCCGGCCCTGGAGTCCGCCCACGCGCTGGCCGCCGCGCTCGACGTCGGCACGGAGCTCGGCCCCGAGGCGCTGCTGCTCGTCAACCTCTCCGGCCGCGGGGACAAGGACATGCACACCGCCGCGGCGTGGTTCGGCCTCGTCGACGACGAAGGGAGCGCGACGTGAGCACCCCCGCACCGGCAGGAACCCGCCGCCTCGCCGACGTCTTCGCGACCTGCCGGGACGAGGGCCGCGCGGCCCTCATCGGCTACCTGCCCGTCGGCTTCCCGACGGTCGAGGGATCCTTCGAGGCGATGGTGGCCCTCGTCGAGGCGGGCGCCGACATCGTCGAGGTGGGCATGCCCTACACCGACCCGATGATGGACGGTCCGCTCATCCAGCGGGCGGCGACCGAGGCGCTCGCCCGAGGGGTCCACGTCGACGACGTCTTCCGCGCGACCGAGGCCGTGGCGGGTGCCGGCGGCGTCCCGGTCGTCATGTCCTACTGGAACCTCGTGCTGCGCAGGGGCGTTGACCAGTACGCAGCGGACCTGGCCGCCCACGGGGGCGCCGGGATCATCACCCCCGATCTGGTACCCGAGGAGGCCGGCGACTGGATGACTGCCAGCACGACGCACGGCCTGGACCGGATCTTCCTCGTGGCACCGAGCTCCACCACGGAGCGGCTGGCCACCGTCACCGGCGCGAGCAGCGGGTTCGTCTACGCCGCATCGACGATGGGCGTCACCGGGGTGCGCGGCGAGGTCGGCTCGGCGGCTCCCGGGCTCGTGGCCCGGGTGCGCGAGGTGACGGACCTGCCCGTGTGCGTCGGGATCGGTGTCCGCGACGGTGCCCAGGCGGCCGAGGTGGCCTCCTTCGCGGACGGGGTCATCGTGGGCTCGGCCCTGGTGGAGCGGCTCACCGACCGCGGCCACGCGGAGGGGCTCACCGCGCTGCGGGAGCTGACGGCGGAGCTGGCCGCCGGCGTCCGGGGCCGCGGATGAGCGCGACGCGCGCCCGCGACCTGGTCGGCCTGCTCGCCCGCCTCGTCCTCGGAGGGGTCCTGCTCGTCGCCGGGGGTCTCAAGCTCGGCAACCCGCTCGGCTCGGCCCGGGCGGTCCAGGCCTACGACGTCATGCCCTTCGAGCTGGCCCGCTACGTCGGGTACGCCCTGCCGTGGCTGGAGGTGGCCATCGGGGCCCTGCTCGTGCTCGGCCTCTTCACCCGGGTGTCCGCGGTCGTGGGCACCCTGCTCATGGCCGCCTTCGTCGTCGGCATCGCGCAGGCGTGGGCCCGGGGCCTGAACATCGACTGCGGCTGCTTCGGCGGCGGGGGCGCGGTGGCCCCCGAGGAAACCAAGTACGGGTGGGACATCGCCCGCGACCTCGCCTTCGCCCTGTGCGGCGTCTGGCTGGTGGTCCGCCCCCGCTCGGCCCTGAGCACTGATCGCGTCCTCTTCGGGGACGGGAAGGAGAACCGATGACCAACCCCCAGGACCGCAAGGCCAAGGCCCAGGCAGCGGCCGGGACCAGTGGCCGTGGAGCGAACGCCATCATCGTCGGCGGGCTGGTCTTCATCGTGGTCATGGTGCTCGTCGTCGGCGGCGCCATCTGGTCGACCACGCGGGACGGCGGCGGTGGCGGCGGCGACTCCGCCGGCGCGCAGAAGCTGCCCACGGGGGTGAAGTCCGGCGAGCCGCTCGAGCCCTACGCCGACGCGAACCCGCCGAAGGACGCCCCGGTCGTCGACATCTACGAGGACTTCCGGTGCCCGATCTGCCAGGTCTTCGAGCAGGCGGGCGGTGACACCGTGACCGAGCTGGCCCAGGACGGCAAGATCCGGCTGCGCGTCCACCTCAAGACGGTCATCGATGCCAACACCGGCGGAAACTCCTCGGCGGTCGCCGGGTCCAGCGCGGTCTGCGCCCTCGAGCAGGGCGCCTGGACCGAGTACCACAAGGAGCTCTTCGCCCGCCAGCCCGCGCAGGAGACCGAGGAGGGCTTCCCCGAGGGCGCCTACACCGAGGCGGCCAAGGCCGCGGGCCTGAGCGGTGAGGACCTCAAGGCCTGGCAGGAGTGCACGGACGACCAGCGGTACGTCGACTACGTCAAGAGCGTCGACGACGCGTCCTCGAAGGAGGGCATCAACGGGACCCCGGTCATCGCGGTCGAGGGGACCAAGCTGGACTGGACCGGCCTGACCGACGGCAAGAGCGCGGACACCTTCGACACGGAGAAGTTCGCCAAGATCCTGACCAGTGGAGAGGTGCCGAAGGACCTGGTGCAGAAGCAGTGATGCCGGCGGCGCTCCCTTCGCCGACCGTCGGCGCTCTCCACCTCGGCCCGTTCACGATCCACGCCTACGCCCTGTGCATCCTGGCCGGGATCTTCTGCGCGGTCTGGATCGGTGACCGCCGCCTCCGGGACCGTGGCGGCGAGCCGGGCCTCATGCTCGACATCGCGATGTGGGCGGTCCCCTTCGGGATCGTCGGCGGTCGCCTGTACCACGTCATCACCACGCCGCAGCCGTACTTCGGCAGCGGCGGTCACCCCATCGATGCCCTGAAGATCTGGCAGGGCGGGCTCGGGATCTGGGGCGCGGTCGCCCTCGGGGCCGTCGGCGCGTGGATCGGGGCGCGGCGGTCCGGGGTCGCCTTCCTCGACGTCGCCGACGCGGCGGCGCCGGGGGTGCTCGTCGCCCAGGCGCTCGGACGCTGGGGCAACTGGTTCAACAACGAGATCTACGGCGAGCGGACCGACCTGCCGTGGGGCCTGGAGATTCACCGGTGGGACACGGCCGCCGGTCGGGCCGTCGTCGACGCCTCCGGCGATCCCGTCGTCCTCGGGACCTTCCACCCGACCTTCCTCTACGAGTCCTTCTTCCTCCTGCTGCTGGCGATCGTGCTCCTCGTCGTCGAACGCCGCGTGCGCCTGGCGCCGGGGCAGATGCTCGGGCTCTACGTCGCCGGCTACCCGGTGGGGCGGATCATCATCGAGACGATGCGCACCGACGCCGCGAACACCATCCTCGGGCTCCGGGTGAACATCTGGACCTCGATCATCGTCTTCGTCCTGGGTCTGGTCGTCGTGGCCCTGTGCAGGCGGCGGGCGCGCACCTGAGCCAGTGACCGAAGGGGGACGCGTGCCCCTTTCGTCCCACTGTGCGAGAGAAAGTGACCACTAGGCAAGACGCCTGGTGCTAGAATTGCGCATCCGACGTGGCCGACGCCGTCCACAGACGCCGCGAGCCGCACATCCCACCCCCATCCCTGACCGGGATGCTGCGACCCCTTTTTCGATCCCCCGAGGACGGTGACCGACGTGACCCCTGTGTCCCATTCCGCCTACGAGCGCTGGTCGGCCCTGCCTCCCGACGAGGGCCTCTGGTCGCGTGACCAGGAGCACGACTCCTGCGGGGTCGCGATGGTCGCGACGATGCGCGGTCACGCCGGCCACGACATCGTCGACCAGGCGCTGCTCGCACTGACCAACCTCGAGCACCGAGGCGCCACCGGCGCGGACCCCGCCGTGGGCGACGGTGCCGGGATCCTCACCCAGGTGCCGGACCGCTTCTTCCGCGAGATGGTGGACTTCGCGCTGCCCGAGGCCGGCCACTACGCCGTCGGCACCGCCTACGTGCCGATGGACCCCGCCGAGCGGGAGGCGATGATGCTGCGCATCCGCCAGATCGTCGGCGAGGAGGGCCTGGAGCTGCTCGGCTGGCGGCGGGTCCCGGTACGCCGCGAGATCGTCGGGCAGATGGCGCGGGACTGCATGCCCGACTTCTGGCAGCTCTTCGTGGCCGCGCCCGGCGGCGACGTGTCCGGGCTGACTCTGGAGCGGCGCAGCTACGTCGCGCGCAGGCGCGCCGAACGCGAGACCGGGGTGTACTTCGCCTCCCTCTCCTCGCGGACGATCACCTACAAGGGCATGCTCACCACGGCCCAGCTCGAGCCCTTCTACCCGGACCTGTCCGACGAGCGGTTCGCGAGCGAGATCGGGCTGGTCCACTCCCGCTTCTCGACGAACACCTTCCCGAGCTGGCCGCTGGCCCACCCCTTCCGGTTCATCGCCCACAACGGGGAGATCAACACCGTCAAGGGCAACCGCAACTGGATGCGCGCCCGCGAGTCGCTGCTGAGCAGCGACCTGCTCCCGGGCGACCTCCAGCGGATCATGCCGGTGTGCACCCCGGAGGCCTCCGACTCGGCATCCTTCGACGAGGTCCTCGAGCTGCTCCACCTCGGTGGCCGCTCGTTGCCGCACGCGGTGCTCATGATGATCCCGGAGGCGTGGGAGAACCACGCCACCATGGACCGGGCCCGCAAGGACTTCTACGAGTTCCACTCGATGTTCATGGAGCCGTGGGACGGGCCGGCCTGCGTGACCTTCACCGACGGGCGCCTCGTCGGGGCGGTCCTGGACCGCAACGGCCTGCGGCCCGGGCGATACACCGTCACCGACGACGGCCTCGTCGTCCTCGCCTCCGAGACCGGGGTCCTGGACCTCGACCCGCAGCGCATCGTGCGTCGGGGCCGGCTCCAGCCGGGCCGGATGTTCCTCGTCGACACCGCCGAGGGGCGGATCGTCGAGGACGAGGAGATCAAGTCCGAGCTGTCCTCGGAGCACCCCTACGGGGAGTGGCTCGACCGGGGTCGGATCATGCTCGGCGACCTGCCGCCGCGCGAGCACGTCCTGCACACACCGGCCTCCGTGGCCCGTCGTCAGCAGACCTTCGGGTACACGCGGGAGGAGCTGAACATCCTGCTCACCCCGATGGCGACGAAGGGTCTCGAGGCGCTCGGCTCGATGGGGACCGACTCGCCGGTCGCGGTCCTCTCCGACAGGCCGCGGCTGCTCTTCGACTACTTCACGCAGATGTTCGCCCAGGTGACCAACCCGCCGCTGGACTCGATCCGTGAGGAGCTGGTCACCGCGCTCGGGACCGCCATCGGCCCGGAGCGCAACGCCCTGGAGGCCGACCCGGAGCACGCCCGGCAGGTCGTGCTGCCCTTCCCCGTCATCGACAACGACGAGCTGGCCAAGATCGTGCACATCGACGCCGACCGCGACGGGCCGGAGCAGGACACCCACGTGGTGCGCGGCCTCTACGACGTCACCGGCGGCGAGGAGTCGCTCCGCGCGCGACTGACCCGGATCTGCTCGGAGGTCTCCGCGGCGATCGAGCGCGGGGCACGCTTCATCGTGCTCTCCGACCGCGACTCGGGCCGTGACCGGGCGCCGATCCCGTCGCTGCTGCTCACCTCCGCGGTCCACCACCACCTCATCCGGGAGCGCACCCGGACCCAGGTCGGGCTCATCGTCGAGGCCGGGGACGTGCGCGAGGTCCACCACGTGGCCCTGCTCATCGGGTACGGCGCCGCCGCGGTCAACCCGTACCTGGCCATGGAGTCGGTCGAGGACATGGTCCGCCGGGAGATCATCACCGGTGTCGACGAGGAGACCGCGGTCGCGAACCTCATCAAGGCGCTCGGCAAGGGCGTGCTCAAGGTGATGTCCAAGATGGGCATCTCCACGGTCGCCTCCTACCGCGGAGCACAGGTCTTCGAGGCCCTCGGCCTCGGACAGGAGCTCGTCGACGAGTACTTCACCGGCACGGTGAGCCAGCTCGGAGGGATCGGTCTGGAGGTCATCGCCCAGGAGACGGCCGCCCGGCACGCGGCGGCCTACCCGCCCGAGGGCACCCAGCTCCCGCACCGCAAGCTCGAGGTGGGCGGGGAGTACAAGTGGCGCCGGGAGGGGCCGCCCCACCTCTTCGACCCGGAGACGGTCTTCCGACTGCAGCACTCCACGCGCGCTCGTCGGTACGACATCTTCAAGCAGTACACGAGCCGGGTCGACGAGCAGTCGGAGCGGCTGATGACCCTGCGTGGTCTCTTCTCCCTGGCGGAGGGGCAGGAGCGCCCGTCGATCAGCATCGACGAGGTCGAGTCGGTGAGCGAGATCGTCACGAGGTTCTCCACCGGCGCGATGAGCTACGGCTCGATCAGCCAGGAGGCCCACGAGACCCTCGCCGTGGCGATGAACCGTCTCGGCGCGAAGTCCAACACCGGCGAGGGCGGCGAGGATCTCGAGCGGCTGCTCGACCCCGAGCGGCGCAGCTCGATCAAGCAGGTCGCGTCAGGACGCTTCGGGGTCACCTCGACCTACCTCACCCACAGCGACGACATCCAGATCAAGATGGCCCAGGGCGCCAAGCCCGGCGAAGGGGGGCAGCTGCCGGGCCCGAAGGTCTACCCGTGGGTGGCCACGACCCGCCACTCCACCCCGGGCGTGGGACTCATCAGCCCACCGCCGCACCACGACATCTACTCGATCGAGGACCTGGCCCAGCTCATCCACGACCTGAAGAACGCCAACCCGCGGGCCCGCGTGCACGTCAAGCTGGTCAGCGAGGTCGGTGTGGGGACGGTCGCCGCGGGCGTGAGCAAGGCGCACGCCGACGTCGTCCTCGTCTCCGGGCACGACGGCGGTACGGGAGCCTCCCCGCTGACGTCGCTCAAGCACGCGGGTGGTCCGTGGGAGCTCGGCCTCGCCGCGACCCAGCAGACCTTGGTCCTCAACGGCCTGCGCGACCGGATCGTCGTGCAGACCGACGGGCAGATCAAGACCGGACGCGACGTGGTCATCGCCGCCCTGCTGGGCGCCGAGGAGTACGGCTTCGCCACGGCCCCCCTCGTGGTGAGCGGATGCATCCTCATGCGGGTGTGCCACCTCGACACCTGCCCCGTCGGGATCGCGACGCAGAACCCGGAGCTGCGTGAGCGCTACTCCGGCCGGCCCGAGTTCGTCGAGACCTTCTTCGAGTACATCGCGGAGGAGGTGCGCGAGCTGCTCGCCGAGCTCGGCTTCCGCACGCTCGACGAGGCCATCGGGCGGGTCGACCTGCTCGACACCCGACGGGCCGTCGCGCACTGGAAGGCCGCCGGCCTGGACCTGTCCCCGATCTTCACCCGGGTGCAGTCCTTCGACGGGTCCGCGGCCAAGCACACCAAGGCCCAGGAGCACGGACTGGAGCGGGCCCTCGACCACCGGCTCATCGAGCTGGCCCGGCCGGCGCTGCACGACGGCACCCAGGTGACCGCCGAGGTCGAGGTGCGCAACGTCAACCGGACCATCGGGACGATGCTCGGGCACGAGGTCTCCCGTCGCCACCCGGACGGGCTCCCGGACGAGACGATCCGTCTGCGGCTCACCGGCTCTGCGGGGCAGTCCCTCGGGGCCTTCCTCCCGCGAGGGATCACCCTCGATCTCGTCGGAGACGCCAACGACTACGTGGGCAAGGGCCTCTCCGGCGGTCGCGTCGTCGTGCGGCCCTCGGAGTCCGCCCGGTACGTGGCCGAGGACAACGTCATCGCGGGGAATGTCATCGGGTACGGCGCCACCTCCGGCGAGCTCTTCCTGCGTGGGGTCGTCGGCGAGCGCTTCTGCGTGCGCAACTCCGGCGCCGTGGCCGTCGTGGAAGGGGTGGGCGACCACGGCTGCGAGTACATGACCGGTGGCACCGTCCTCGTCCTCGGACCCACCGGGCGCAACTTCGCGGCCGGGATGTCCGGTGGGGTCGCCTACGTCCTCGACCTCGACGAGTCGCTGGTCAACCGCGAGCTGGTCGACGTCCTCCCGCTGCGCGAGACCGACACGGTCGTGGTGCACGAGCTGCTCGAGAAGCACCGCGAGCGCACCGGCTCCGCCGTCGCCCGCCGCATCCTCGACGAGGGGCGCTCGGCCCTGGAGCGGATCTCCCTCGTCCTTCCCCGCGACTACCAGCGCGTCCTCGACGTGCGGACCGATGCCGAGGCCGAGGGCCTGGACGTCGACGGGCCGCTCGTCTGGGACCGGATCATGGAGGCGTCCAATGGCTGACCCGCACGGCTTCCTCACCACCCGCGAGCGCGAGCTCCCCAGGCGTCGTCCCGTCGACGTCCGCATCAAGGACTGGAAGGAGGTCTACGAGGAGCAGGCCGAGGCCGAGCTGCGCCGGCAGGCGGGCCGCTGCATGGACTGCGGCATCCCCTTCTGCCACCAGGGATGCCCCCTCGGCAACCTCGTCCCGGAGTGGAACGACCTCGCCTGGCGCGGGCACTGGCACGACGCCATCGAGCGGCTGCACGCGACGAACAACTTCCCCGAGTTCACCGGGCGGCTGTGCCCCGCGCCGTGCGAGACGGCCTGCGTGCTCGGCATCAACCAGCCCGCGGTGACGATCAAGCAGGTCGAGCTGCGCACCATCGAGGAGGCCTTCGGGCGCGGTGACGTCCCCCCGCAGATCCCGGACCGCCTCACCGGCAAGACGGTGGCCGTCGTCGGGTCCGGGCCCGCCGGCCTCGCGGTCGCCCAGCAGCTGACCCGCGCCGGGCACACCGTCGCGGTCTACGAACGGGCCGACAAGCCCGGTGGCCTGCTGCGCTACGGCATCCCCGAGTTCAAGATGGAGAAGCGCATCGTCGACCGGCGCATCCAGCAGATGAAGGCCGAGGGCACCCGCTTCCGGTCCGGCGTGGACGTCGGGACCGAGGTGACGGGGCGTCAGCTGCGCGACCGCTACGACGCGGTCGTCCTGGCCACGGGCTCCACCGTGCCGCGGGACCTGCCCGTCGCCGGGCGGGAGCTGGACGGTGTCGTGCAGGCGATGGACTTCCTGCCGCCGGCCAACCGGGCGGCCCTGGGCGAGGAGGTCGAGGGACAGGTCACCGCTGCGGGCAAGGACGTCGTCATCATCGGTGGCGGCGACACCGGCGCCGACTGCCTCGGGACCGCCATCCGTCAGGGGGCCCGCTCGGTCACCAGCCTCGAGATCATGCCCCAACCGGGTCCGGAGCGGTCCCCGGGGCAGCCCTGGCCCACCTACCCGATGATCTTCCGGGTCGCCTCGGCCCACGAGGAGGGGGGCGAGCGCGTCTACGCGGTGTCCACCACCGAGATCATCGGCGACGAGCAGGGCCGGGTCAGCGGGCTGCGCCTCGTCGAGGTCACCCGGGGGGAGTCCGGCTTCGAGCCGGTCGAGGGCACCGAGCGGGTGCTCCCGACGCAGCTCGTCCTGCTCGCGATGGGGTTCACCGGCCCGGAGCCGGACGGGGTCCTCGCGCAGCTGGGCGTCGAGCTCGACGAGCGCTCCGCCATCGCGCGCGACTCCTCGTACATGACGAACGTCCCCGGGGTCTTCGTGGCCGGCGACGCCGGCCGCGGGCAGTCACTCATCGTCTGGGCGATCGCCGAGGGCCGCGCCGCCGCCCACGGGGTCGACGCCTGGCTCATGGGCGACACGCAGCTGCCGCGCCCGATCGACCCGACGGACCGACCGATCTCCCTGTAGACGCCCCCTTCGCGCGGGTCCGCGTGCACCCCTGGAACCTGCCTCGGCCCTCCCTCGGGCATAGGGTGAAGCCATGCGCCGCGCGAAGATCGTCTCGACCCTCGGACCATCCACCTCGACGCCCGAGGCCATCCGTGAGCTGGTCGGTGCGGGCATGGACGTGGCCCGCCTCAACCTCTCCCACGGCGACCACGACGTGCACGAGCGCAACTACGGGCACGTGCGTCGGGCGAGCGACGACGCCGGGCGTGCCGTCGCCGTGCTCGTCGACCTCCAGGGTCCCAAGATCCGCATCGGTCGCTTCGCGGACGGCCCGATCACCCTGACGGCGGGGGACCACTTCACGATCACCACGCGGGACGTGCCCGGCGACCAGGACATCGTCGGCACCACCTACGTGGGACTCGCCGGGGACGTGAAGGCCGGCGACACCGTCCTCATCGACGACGGCAAGATCACCCTCGCGGTGCACAGCGTCGACGAGACCGATGTGCGCTGCGTCGTCGTCTACGGCGGTCCGCTCTCGGACAACAAGGGGATCAACCTGCCGGGCGCCGCCGTGAGCGCCCCGGCCCTGTCGGAGAAGGACGAGGACGACCTGCGGTGGGCCCTCGGGCTGCGGGCGGACTACATCGCGCTGAGCTTCGTGCGCTCGCCCGACGACATCCGCCGGGTCCACGAGATCATGGACGAGGTGGGGGTGCGCCTGCCGGTCATCGCCAAGATCGAGAAGCCGCAGGCGGTCGAGAGCCTCGCGGAGGTCATCGACGCCTTCGACGGGATCATGGTCGCCCGGGGGGACCTGGGCGTGGAGATGCCGCTCGAGCAGGTGCCGCTCGTGCAGAAGCAGGCGGTCGAGCTGTGCCGGCAGAAGGCCAAGCCGGTCATCGTGGCGACCCAGGTGCTCGACTCGATGATGGAGAACGCCCGCCCGACGCGCGCCGAGGCCTCGGACGCCGCGAACGCGGTGCTCGACGGCGCCGACGCGCTCATGCTGTCCGGGGAGACGGCGGCGGGGAAGTTCCCCATCGAGGCGGTCAAGACGATGGCGAAGATCATCGAGGCCACCGAGGAGCAGGGGCTGAGCCGGGTGCGCCACCTCATGGAGCCGCCGACGAGCCAGGGCGGTGTGGTCACCGCCCACGCCGCGGACGTCGGGGAGGCCCTCGGGGCGAAGTACCTCATCGCCTTCACCCAGACCGGAACCTCCGCGCGGCACCTGGCCCAGACCCGGACCCGGTTGCCGATGCTGGCCTTCTCGCCCGAGCAGGACACCCGCTCCCAGCTCTCGCTCGTCTGGGGGATGCAGACCTTCCTCACGGGGGCGGTGACCCACACGGACCAGTACGCCATGCAGGTCGACGAGACCCTGGTGCGTCTCGGCTGGTGCGAGGAGGGCGAACGGGTGGTCATCGTCGCCGGCTCGCCCCCCGGCGTGCCGGGCTCGACGAATGCGCTGCGGGTGCACCGCATCGGGGACGCGAGGAACCAGCGCGCGGTGGCCTACCAGGACGAGGAGATGCCGCCTGGTGCCCTCCCGGGAGGCATGGGCTGAGTGCGAAGCGACGCCCCGTGGCTCGGTATGCTGTGCGCGCACTCCGGCCGGGGTGGTGGAACGGCAGACACGGAGCACTCAAAATGCTCTGCCCGTGAGGGCGTGCGGGTTCGAGTCCCGCTCCCGGCACCGATGCCAGCAACGACGAAGGGTGAATGATGACGGCGGATAACGAGGCCCCCACGGGCCAGCGGGTGCTCCTGGCCGAGGACGAGGCGCTCATCCGGCTCGATCTGGCCGAGATGCTCACCGACGCCGGGTACGAGGTCGTGGGCCAGGCCAGCAACGGGGAGGAAGCCGTCTCGATGACGGAGTCGCTGCGCCCGGACCTGGTCATCATGGACGTCAAGATGCCCGTCATGGACGGCCTGACCGCTGCCGAGACCATCGGTGAGCAGCGGATCTGCCCGGTCATCATGCTCACGGCCTTCTCGCAGAAGGAGCTCGTCGAGCGGGCCCGCGACGCCGGCGTCATGGCCTACATCGTCAAGCCCTTCACGGTCTCGGACGTCACCCCGGCCATCGAGGTCGCCCTCTCCCGCTGGTCCGAGGTCAAGGCGCTGGAGTCCGAGGTGGCCGACCTCAACGAGCGTCTCGAGGTGCGCAAGGCCGTCGAGAAGGCCAAGGGCGTCCTGATGAAGAAGCTGAAGATCACCGAGGCCGAGGCCTTCCGCTGGATCCAGAAGACGGCGATGGACCGCCGGATGGGCATGCGCGAGGTCGCCGACGCCGTCGTCGCCGGCATGGACAAGGCCTGAGGCGGAGCGCTCAGCCGAGCACGACCACGAGCTGCGTGAGCAGCGGTGCCACGACGAGCGCCGGGAGCATGTCCCCGACCGGCACCTCCCGGAGTCGGAGCAGCCGGAGGGCGATCCCGACGAGGACGAGACCGCCCGTGGCGCTCAGGGCCGCGATGTGCGCCTCGGGGAGCACGGCTCCGAGGGCCGCTCCCACGATCGTCAGCCCGCCCTGGACGACGCCGATGCTCACGG
>CAYSGN010000036.1:0-24938 GCA_964430615.1 uncultured Janibacter sp.
GTCGACCGTGCTGGCAGTCATGTAGTAGGAACTCCGATTGTGGACAGTTGATCGTTGGTGGAACGGGTGCGGCCGCGGTGAGAACCGAGCCCGTGCACCCGGGTGCCCGGGAGGGCACACAAAGTGCCTTGCCATGCTAGTCGCCGCGCGGCGGAGGGAGCAAACGAGCCATGGAGTACGACGACCCGGGCGACGTCGTCGCCCGACGCCCCAGCCGGCCGAGCGAGACCGCCCGGGCCAACCGCTCGTGGTGGGACGCCGAGGCCGCCGGCTACTACGAGGAGCACGGGCACTTCCTCGGTGATGCCGAGCTCGTGTGGGGCCCGGAGGGCTGGACCGAGGCGGAGCTGCGGGTCCTCGGCGACCCGGCGCGGCTCGCCGGCGCCCGGGTCCTCGAGTTCGGGGGTGGTGGCGCCCAGGGGGCGCGGTGGTGCGCCGCCCAGGGGGCGCAGGTCGTCTCCAGCGACCTCTCGGCCGGCATGCTGCGCACGGCCCGGCGCATCGACGCCACGCACGCGGGGCCCGCCCCGCTGCTCGTGCAGGCGGACGCGACCCACCTCCCCTTCGCCGACCGGTCCTTCGACGTCGTCTTCTCCGCCTACGGGGCCGTGCCCTTCGTCGCCGACTCGGCCGCGCTCATGGTGGAGCTGGCCCGGGTGCTGCGACCGGGAGGACGCCTGGCCTTCTCCACGACGCACCCGGTCCGGTGGGCCTTCCCCGACGTGCCGGGCGAGTCGGGGCTGCGCGCCCACGACTCCTACTTCGACGAGACCCCGTACGTCGAGGAGGGGCCGCGGGGGGTCACCTACGTCGAGCACCACCGCACCCTCGGCCACCGGGTGGCCGAGCTCGTCGACGCCGGCCTGCGCCTGGTCGCCCTCCACGAGCCGGAGTGGCCCCTGGACAACGACGCCACGTGGGGCGGGTGGTCGCCGCTGCGCGGCCGGCACCTGCCGGGCACCGTGATCCTCGTGGCGGAGAAGGACCCCTCCCCGGCGGGTGCCGAGGCCCGCCGTCAGTGACCGGCGAGGATCTCGGAGGTCTCCCGGGCACCGAGCGGCGGCTCGGCGAAGGGGACGTGGGTCCCGTCGCGGAACCAGTCGATCGTGCGGCGCAGGGCCGTCTCGATGTCGACGGCGGGCTCCCAGCCCAGCAGCTCACGGGCCAGCGTCGTGTCCGGGCGACGCACGGTGGGGTCGTCGACGGGACGCGGGATGTACTCGAGGCGTGAGGCGGACCCGGCCAGCTCGATGATCCACTCCGCGAGGTCCTTCATCGAGATCTCATGCGGGTTGCCGATGTTGACCGGGCCGGCGTGCTCGCCGTCGGCCAGGGCGAGGATCCCGGTGACGAGGTCGTCGACGTAGCAGATCGAGCGCGTCTGCGACCCGTCGCCGGCGACGGTCACCGGGTCGCCGGCGATCGACTGCCGGATGAAGTTCGGGATGGCTCGTCCGTCGTTGGGACGCATCCTGGGGCCGAAGGTGTTGAAGATGCGCACGATGCCGGTGCTCACGCCGTGGGTGTTGCGATGGGCCAGGGTCATCGCCTCCGCGAAGCGCTTGGCCTCGTCGTACACCCCGCGGGGACCGACCGGGTTGACGTGGCCCCAGTACGACTCCGGCTGCGGGTGCACCTTGGGGTCGCCGTAGACCTCGGAGGTCGAGGCCAGCACGAAGCGGGCGCCCTTCTCCCGCGCCAGCGCGAGGGCGTGCATCGTGCCGATGGACCCGACCTCGAGCGTCTCGATGGGCAGCTGCAGGTAGTCGACCGGGCTCGCGGGCGAGGCGAAGTGGAGGATGAGGTCGACCTCGCCCTCGACCGACACCTCCTGGGTGACGTCGACGTCACGCAGCTCGAAGCGCTCCCCCTGCAGGTGCGCGACGTTGTCGGGGTTCCCCGTGACGAAGTTGTCCAGGGCCACGACCTCGTCGCCACGGGCCAGGAGGCGTTCGCACAGGTGGGAGCCGAGGAACCCGGCCCCACCCGTGACGACGACCCGCTGCATGCCGGTCACCTCAGCCGCGGTGGTGGATGTCGCGTCGGCTCTCGGCGCCGAAGATCGGGTCCTCCCCGGTCTCCTCCTCCTGGGCCTCCCGCCGGGCCACGTGGTCCCGCCGCCCGATGATGAGCGAGAGGAGCAGGCCGCCGACCAGGAGCAGCAGGCCGACGATGACGAAGACGATCGGCAGCGTCGTGTGGATGAGCTTGAGCAGCGTCGCCTTCGTCTTGTACTCGTCGATGTTCTTGTCGACGGTCTCCTTGGTGAAGCGCGAGGTGGTGTCCAGCGCGTTGAGCGTGTGGCCCTTGTGACGGAACTCCTGGTGCTGCTCCTCGACCCGGTCGATGACCACACCGGTCACGGGGTCCACCCAGAAGGTGCGGGTGTTCTCGTAGTACCGGTCGGCCTTGACGGCCTCGGAGTTGGCGGCCCCGCCCAACAGGTAGCCGGGCAGCTCACGGGTGGCGTACTTCTGCTCCGGGACCTCCATGGAGTACTTGTAGACCTCCATGCCCTGGATCTCCTCGGTGCCCTCGTAGCTCACCGGGTAGGCCTTGCCGACCGTGCTGTCCCACCACTTGTACTCGTCGGTGGGCTGGGCGTCGAAGGGGAACTTCACGAGCAGACCCTCGCGCTCGATCTCCTGGCCGTTCTTGCTCGCGCCGCAGCAGTTGACCGCCTTGCCCGTGTGGGCGTCGAAGACGTAGACCTCGGTGGACCCGTCCATCGGCATGTTGTCGCCGTTGTTGTCGCTGACCTGACCGCTGTCCCAGACCGCGATCTTGCGACCCATCTCCTCGGAGGCCTCCTTGGACGCCTCCTCGTCACCGATGATCCGCGCGGTGGTGGTCAGGGTGCCCTTGCCCGGCTTGACGTTGTCGGCGTCGAAGAAGGTCGCGTCGGGGTCCTTGACGACCTGCGTCGTGTTCGTGTCGAACGGCACGACCGCCAGCTTCGGGTAGGCGTAGAACCGGAACAGCAATCCCATCGTCAGGATGAAGGCGCCGACCGCCATGATGATCGCCGGCAGCAGGTACTTGCGCACGAGTTGAACCCTCCTAGGCCTGTGAACTTACCGGACAGTAGCACCCGGACCGGGAACCCCGCCGCGTCTACGCCAGAGTACGGGACGTGTTCTTGGCCACGCAGGACGAAACGCGGCCGCTCAGCCGAGCAGGTCGGCGGCCACGGCGGCCAGGTCACGCCCCGGTCCGACCTGCTCGGCGCGGATCCCGAGTCCTCGGGCCGGGGTGAGGTCGCCGGCGCTGTCCCCGATCATCACGCAGCGGGCCGGGTCGGCCCAGGGGGCGCGCGAGAGCGCCTCCCGGAAGAGCCCGTCCCGCGGTTTGCGACACGCGCACTCCCCCTCGGCGTGGGTGCACACGGCGGCTGCGTCCAGACGGGCTCCTGCCGCCGCCAGCTCCTCGTCGAGGCGGGCGTGCACGGCCACGAGGTCGTCGCGGTCCATGAGTCCCCGGGCCACGCCCCGCTGGTTGGTGACGAGCACCGTCCGGGCGCCGGCGTCGCAGAAGGCGGCCACGGCGGCAGCGGCCCCCGGCAGCATGACCAGGTCCTCGGGCCGGGTCACGTAGCCGCCGGGGACGCGGACGTTGAGGGTGTCGTCGCGGTCGAGGAGGACGAGGTCGAAGGGGGCGCCGGCGGCCACCGGGTCGAGGCGCTCCGGCCCGAACCACCACGGGCTCGGCGGCCGGCGGCTCAGCCCCGCTCCTGCATGACGAGGTCGACCGCCTCGCACCAGGTGTGCGCCCAGAGGAGGTGCACCTCCTGGATCCGCGGTGTCTCCGCGGACGGGACCACGAGGAGGTGATCGGCCAGGTGGGCCTGGCCGGCTCCCTTCGTCCCGGTCATGAGGATCGTCGTGATGTCCCGGCGGCGGGCCTCGGCCAGGGCCGCGACGACGTTCGGGCTGGTGCCGGAGGTGGACATGGCCAGCAGCACGTCCCCGGGCCGGGCGAAGGCCTGGACCCCCCGGACGAAGACCTGGTCGAAGCCGTAGTCGTTGCCCACGGCCGTGAGCGTCGAGCTCGACTCCGCGAGGTTGATCGACGGCAGCGGGTGCCGGTCGTGGATGCACTTCCCGAGGAACTCGGTCGCGACGTGACCGGCGATCGAGGCGGAGCCGCCGTTGCCGGCGACGAGCAGGGTGCGGCCCCCGCGCAGGGCGTCGACCACCGCCCGTCCCGCCTCCTCGACGGCGGAGCGCAGCTCGGGGGCGGCCACGAGCTCGGCGAGGCGCCCCCAGGCGGTGATGCCCGCGGTGAGCCGTTCGGCGACGAGCTCGTGCCCGGCGTCGGTGGATGTCATCGTTGGCCCTTCCAGGTCGTCACGCCGGTCTTGGTGAAGGTGAACTCGGAGACCGAGAGCCCCAGCCGGAGGAGCTCCTCCGCCACGAGGTGGCGCTTCTCGAACTCGCAGATGAAGATCATGTGCCCGCCGCCGCCCGCACCGGTCACCTTGCCGCCGAGGGCCCCGGCCTCCATGGCCCGGTCCACGGCCTCGCCGATGAGCGGGGTCGTGATCCGCGAGGACATCCGCTGCTTCTGCCGCCAGGCCTCCCCCAGCAGGTGGCCCAGCTCGTCGACCCGGCCGCGCAGCAGGGCGACCCGCATCGCGTCCGCGAGGTCCCGCTGGGCGCGCAGGCCGGCGACCGCGTCCTCGTTGCCCGTCTCGTACCGCGAGACCTGGTCCTCGATGATGTGGTCGCTGACCCGGGTCCGGCCGGTGTAGGCGAGCAGCATGTTGTGCTCGAGCTCGCGCACGGTGTCGTGGGCCACCCGCAGCGGGTTGACCACCACCTGCCCGTCGGTGCGGAACTCCATGAAGTTGAAGCCGCCGAAGGCCGCGGCGTACTGGTCCTGGTACCCGCCGGGGATCCCGAGGTCGTCCCGCTCGAGGCGGAAGGCCAGCTCGGCGATCTCGTGGGGGCCGAGGTCGAGGCCGCAGTGCCGCGCGACGAGCTCGATGACCGCGACCATCACTGCGCTCGAGCTGCCCAGCCCGGAGCCGGGCGGGGCGTTGGTGTGCAGGAAGAGGTCGAACCCCTCCGAGGGCAGCGCCCCCTCGAGGTTCGTGATCCGGGCGATGGCCGCCTTGGGCAGGTCCAGCTCCCCGTCCAGCTCCAGCGGGGCACCGACCTCGTACCCGACGGAGGTCCCGTAGTCGTGGGACTCCACGGTGATCTGCCCGTCGGTGCGCGGCCGGAGCGTCGCGTAGGCGAAGCTGCTGATGGTGGCGCTGAGCACCGCTCCTCCCTCGGTGCTCGGGAAGGGCTCGACATCCGTACCGCCCCCGGCGAAGCTCACCCGGAGGGGGGCTCGGGCACGCAGGACGGGGCGGCGCGTCACAGGGGACCTCTCATGCTGCACACTCGGTGAAGGCTACCCAAAGGTAGGAGGCACCATCGGCACGAGGGGACGCATCCTCGGCCTCGACCTCGTCAGAGCGGTCGGGGCCTGGCTCGTGCTGCTCTCGCACGTCGCCTTCTGGACCGGCGAGGGGGCGAAGGGAGTGCTCGGCGGGCTGGGTGCTCGCGGTGAGCTCGGTGTCGCCGCCTTCTTCGCCCTGTCCGCCTTCCTGCTCTCGGCGCCCTTCGTGCGCCGGGCCCTGGGTGCGGGGTCGCACTTCCGGGTGCGCCGCTACCTGCTGCGCCGGGCCGCCCGCATCCTGCCCGCCTACCTCGTGGCCCTCGTCGCCGTCGTCGCGGCCGCCGTGCTCATCGGGGGGGCGGCGGCGAGCGCGCTCGACGTGCCCACGGTGCTCGTCCACCTCGTCATCGGCCAGGGGTGGACCGGGGAGACCTTCGCCTCCTTCACCCAGACCTGGAGCCTGACGACCGAGGTCACCTTCTACCTCCTGGTGCCGGTCGCGGCAGCTCTCTGCGCACCGCTCGTGCGCGGCCTCGGGCCCGCTCGCGCCGCGCGCCGCCTGCTGCTCGTGTGCGCGGTGGTGGGTGTGGTCGGTCTCACGACGCAGACGCTCGCGCACGCGGTCCCCGACGAGGATCTGGCCGGGGTGCTGGCGACCTCGGCCCTGGGCCACGCCGCGTGGTTCGCGCTCGGGGTGGCGATCACCGTGGTGCTCGAGGCCGAGCGCGCCGGTGTCCCGGTCTCGCGCACGCCTGCCCTGGAGGTGCTGCGCACCTCACCGGGCACCCTGCTCCTGCTCGCCGGGGTGCTCTGGCTGCTCGCCTCCACCCCGGTCGCCGGGCCCCGCGGCCTGGACGTCGCCCGCCCCGGCGAGGCCCTCGCGGC
Source organism: uncultured Janibacter sp. (assembly GCA_964430615.1). GTDB lineage: Bacteria > Actinomycetota > Actinomycetes > Actinomycetales > Dermatophilaceae > Janibacter. The sequence goes on from CAYSGN010000036.1 coordinate 6,274, forward strand.
CGAGGTGCTCTACGGACTCGTCGCCGGGTGCCTCGTCCTCGCGGCCACGACCCGTGGCCTGAGCGAGTGGCTCGCGGAGTCCCCCGTCGCCGGCGCCTGCCGGTGGCTCGGGGACATCTCCTACGCCGTCTTCCTCTGGCACGTGCTCGTCCTCCAGGTGGCCTTCGCGGCGCTCGGGCTCCCGCTCTTCGACGCGCCCTTCTGGTCCACCCTCCTGCTCGTGACGGTGGTCAGCGTGGGGCTGGCTCACCTGTCGTGGACGCTGCTGGAGCGTCCGGTCCTGGCGCTGGCCCACCGGGAGCGGGCCGCAGCAGAGCCGCGACCAGCACCCCGAGGGTGAGCGCACCGAGCCCCTGGGAGACCCACGCCCCGGCGGAGTGACGATCGGCGGTCCCGAGCAGGGTCAGGGCCGCACCGGCGCCCAGGAGGACGACGGTGACGGTCGCCGCCCGGTGCCGCACCGGCACGAGTGCACCCGCCGCCGCGGCGACGGCACCCACCCACCCGGCGACGAGGAGTCCGACGACGGCCGCCGCACCGACCCCGATCCCCAGCAGGACACCCCGCGGCGTCCCGCGAGGTCCGGCAGACCCCTCCGTCGGGACACCCACCTCCGGTGAGCCGGCGCCGGTCCTCGCGCGAGCGTGGTCCTCCTCCGGGACCGGACCGGCGGCCCGGTCGCGGCGCCACCCGAGCAGACCCCCCAGCACACCCCACAGCAGCAGGAGCAGGACCGCGCCGGCACCGACGGCCAGGGCGGTGCGGTGCCAGGCGTTGGGGGCGTAGTCGACGCGCACCTCCCCCCGGGTGCCCTCGGGCACGACGAAGGCCTGGCGCCAGCCGTCGACCGTCACCTTCTCGAGGCTCGAGCCGTCCTCGGTGGTGGCCTCCCAGCCGGCGTTGGCCCCCTGGGTCAGGACGAGCAGCGACTCCTGCTCGGCCCGCACGTCGATGTCCCACCGGCCGGCGTGCAGCCGCTCGCTGGGCAGCGCGCGGCCGGAGACCTCCGTCGGGGTCCAGCCCCCCGGTCGCAGGGCGACGGTCTCGGGGACCAGTCCGGGCACCGCCTGCGCCGTGATCGTCCCTCGCCCGGCGGGCAGGGTGCCGCACGGGCTGGCGGGCACCGGCGCGCCGGTCATGAGGGTGGCGAGGTCGGCCTCGAGGGAGAGTCCCGTGGCCGCCCCGTCACGTCCGACCGACCCGGCCCGACCGCAGTCGAGCTCCACCCGTCCCCCCGGCGCGTCGAGGACCGGGAGGGTGATCTCGGGCGCCGTCCAGTCGGCTCGTCCGGGGGGCCTCTCGAAGGTCAGGGTCAGATGACGGGTGGAGACACCGGGCGGGGTCAGCTCGGTGCCGCCCGAGGTCTCCTCTCGGCCGTCGTCCGTGGTGACGGTCACCGGACCGCTGTCGCGGTCGAAGCGGATGGTGCCGACCCGCCGGCTGGTCCCGAGGTCGATGTCGAGCACGGGGTCGCCGCCCGGCCGGGGGCGCCAGCGCGTCTCGGGATCGCCGTCGAGGGCGGCCACCGGCCACTGCTCGAGGCTGCCGGCCGCCTCCTCCGGAGCAGGCGGCGTGCTGCCCTGGAGACTCCACGGGGCGACGAGCAGGTCCTGCGCGGCCTCCCCGGGGTCGAGCCGTACCAGGGCGGTGATGCTGCTCTCGGGCAGGGCACCGACCCGGCGCACGAGGTCGGCGGGGTCCTCGCCGTCGTCGAGGTCGGCCGCGCCACGGGGGTCCCGGTCGAGCACGACGGCCCCCTCCCCCTGCGGCAGCCGCAGGGCGGTCCCCAGGCGGGGGCCGTCCTCGAGCTGGACCTCGCGGATGCCGAGGGTGGGCTCGGACGAGCGCTCCTCGTCGCCGCGCAGCTCGAGGGTGATGCTCGTGCGCCGCGAGCCGTCGAGCGGGACGCGCCAGGTGGATGAGCCCTCGATCCGGGTGCCGGGCCTCCCGTCGACCGAGACCCGGGTGAGGGGCGTGGCCGGCTCGTCGACGGCCTCGTGCACGAGCACCGAGGTCGGGCGGCCGGCCTCCTCCAGGCGCAGGGTGACCTCCTGCGTCGTCTCGCCGTCCCCGCTGAGCCAGGCGGTGCCGCCGTCGCCGTCGACCATCGACGCCGGCCCGCTGCCGGCCCCGTGCCACTGCGGCGCGAAGGGGTCCGCACCGCTCGAGCTGACCTCGATCCCGTCGAGTCCCCGCAGCACCCGCGTGGTGCGTCCGGTGGTCCTCCCGCCGGGGCCGAGGTCGCGGGTGCCGACGAGCCCCGGTCGCGGGTCGTCGGCGGGCAGGGTCGGCCCGTGGCCGCGTGCGGGCGGCCGCCCGGAGTTCAGCGCCTGCCAGCGCAGCGTGTCGGTGCGCACCCGTGCGCGATCGCCCGGGACGAGGGTGGTCACGGCCCCGGGGTCGAGCACCCCCGCGGCCACCATCGTGAACCAGCCCTCGGGCGAGGCGGCCACCGGCACGGACGCCCTCCGCGGGACGAGGGTCGCGGGGTCGGCCGGGTCCTCCACCTGCCAGAGGCTCAGCTGCTCGGTGCCCTCTCCGGTCGACCACAGGCGGCGCACCCCCGGCGAGGCGGCGAAGGTCTCGGCGACCTGCCGCGAGTCCACCGCCTCGACGTCCGGCGAGAGGCCGCCCCGGACGACCACCCGCGTGACGCCGAGGCGGCGCAGCCCTTCGGCGAGCTGGGGCTGGGAGCGTCCGGTGGCGGTGAGCCGGTCGAGGTGGTCGAGGATCCGGGTCGCCCCGGGGTGGCCGAGGGGTGCGGCCGCCCGGGCGAGCACGGGAGAGGCCGCGAGCGCCCGGAGCGGCTCGTCCGTCGTCCGGCCCCACGTGAAGTCGGCGGTGCGCGCCCCCGGAAGCACCAGGGTGGTCCCGCCCCCTTCGGCCGCGGCCGCGTCGACCCGCTCGGCCATCTCCTGCCAGGCGGGAGGGATCTCGGAGACCGCCCAGGCGTCACCGACGCGGCCGAGCCAGACCGGCGCGAGGCTGCCGGCCAGGGCCAGCACGAGGGTCGTGACGACGAGCTGGCGCGCCACCGGGCCGGCCCCGCGGGCGATGCGCGTCGCCCAGTGCGCGAGCAGCCCCACGCCGAGCGCGACCGGCAGACGGATGAGCAGATCCGCCTTGTGCACGTTGCGAAGGGGGGCGAGCGGCCCGTCGAGCCACCCCTGGACGACCTCGGCCAGCGGCCCCGACGCGGCCCCGGACCGACCGATCGCCATGGCGACCACCCCGAGCACGGTGAGCCCGAGGGCCCACCGCGTCAGGTGGCGCGCCTGCGGTGCCTGCGGTGTCGCGGTGGATGTGTGGTCGGGCACGCCCTGCGGCCCCTCCCCTTCGGCGCCGCTCTCGGCCCGGGCGCGCACGAGGCCGGCGAGCCCCAGGCCCGCGAGCGCGCACGTGGCGAGGATCGCCGTCACGGACTGGGCGAGCACCCATCCGCTCTGCCACGTGGGGTGCTCCCCCGCGGTGAGGATGTAGGCGATCCAGTGGTTCGCGCCGCGCAGCACGTTGACGACCGAGGCGACGGCGGTCGTCGTCGAGGCGAGCTCGATGTGGTCGAGGAAGGGGTAGGCGTAGCGGCCGAGGACGAGGAGCGGTCCGAGCCACCAGAGGGCGCCGAGGAGGCTGCCGAGGAGCCACCACGCGAGCGCCCGGACCCGGGCCCGGCCCGCCGGCGCGGTGACGAGCCAGGCCGCGGCGGGCACGAGCGCGACGAGGGAGACGGTGGCGTTGACCCCGCCGAGGCAGGCCGCGAGCAGCCCGGTGGCCACGGCCGCCCGGCGCCTGTCAAAGGCGAGTGCTCCCGGTCGCACGGCACGGTCGGCGGCCAGCACCAGCCAGGGCGCCACGGCGTAGGGCCACACCTCGACGGAGATCTCGGCGAGCACGGTGAGCACCCGGGGCGAGAGCGCGAAGACGGCTCCGGTGACGAGCGCCGGCACGGCCGGCAGGCCGGCGATCCGGCGGGCCAGGCGTTCGGCGCCCACGAAGGCGATGACGAGCAGCAGCGTCCACCAGATGCGTTGCACCACCCACCCGGGCAGACCGATGGCGTCGCCGGCGAGGAAGACCGGTCCCATCGGCCAGAGGTAGCCGTAGGCCTGGTTCTGCAGCTCACCGATGCCGGTGTGGTCGCTCCAGGCCCAGAGGGCGCGCTGGAGGTAGCGCGCCGGCGAGAGCACCAGGGCGGTCTTGGTGTCCGGCTGCAGGGTCCCCGGCGCGACGAGCCACGGGAGGACCCCGACGAGCAGGGCGGCCGTCAGTCGCTGAAGTCGCTCCCGGGCCGCGTCGACCCGTTCGGTCCCCTCCGGCGTCATCGCCGCCGCAGCAGGAGCAGGAGGTTCCAGGTGGCCACCTCGCGCAGCCCGGGCACCCGCAGGATCCCGGCGGCCCCGTCCGGCAGGTAGCGCGGACGAGCGGCGATGACGTCGGCGTCGGCCCCCTTCGCCCACGTCAGGCCCTGGCGCACGCTCACCCGGTGCAGGGTCTCCCCCACCCGGTTCTTCGGGGGGTGCCCGTGGCGGCGCTCGTAGCGGCGGATGGCGCGCTCGCCGCCGAGCCAGTGCCACGGCGAGGTCTCGTGGCCGCCCCACGGGGAGAGCCAGTTGGTGTAGGAGAGGAAGACGACCCCGCCGGGCCGGGTGACCCGCAGCAGCTCGTCACCCACCGCCTCGGGCCGGGGCACGTGCTCCCACATGTTGCTCGAGAAGACGATGTCCACCGACGCGTCGGCCACCGGGAGGCGCTCGGCGTCCCCGACGACCCCGCCGTCGCGTACCGAGGCCACGGTCGGGTCGTGGTCGATCGGCACGTAGCGCGCTCCCGCCTCGCGGAAGGCCCGGGCGAACTCGCTCGGGCCGGCGCCGACGTCCAGGACCGTGCGTCCCCGGAGGTCGGTGTGCTCCCGCAGCAGCTCCAGGGAGTCGGCCGCGAGCTCGGAGTAGAAGCGCTGCGGGTCGGTCTGCTCGACGAGGAAGGCCGAGAAGAGGCGCACGGAGCGGCGCACACCACGGCGGGAGGTCATCGGCACGCACCCATCATGGACGACGGGCCAGCAGCTGCAGGGTGGGCCGGGTCCCCGGGGCGAGGAGCCGGGCCCCGATGACGAAGGGGGTGCTGGCCACCGCGGCACCGAGGACGGCCCGGGAGGCCAGGACACCTCGCGCCCGGGCCCGGGGGCGCACGGCCCGGGCGATGCTCGCCGCGTCCACGCTCAGGCTGTCCAGGAGGAGGCGGCGCACACGGATGTCGACGAGCCCGGCGTCCCGGGCGGCCCGGGTGAGCGACTCCTCGGTGAAGAAGCGGATGTGCGTGGGGTCCTCGAACATCCACCACGCCCCGCCGTACCGCTCGACGGAGGTGCTGTCGCCCGCGGGGGTGAGGAAGCTCACCTGCCCGCCCGGGAGCAGGAGCTCGCGTGAGGTCTCCAGGGTGGCGCGGAAGTCACGCACGTGCTCGAGGACGTGGATCCCGTAGACGAGGTCCTGCCCGCCGGGGAGGTCGGCGGCGTCCTCGATCCCGCCGACGCGCAGGTCCCCACGGGCGCGCACCACCTCGTCGACCTGGCGTCCCAGCTGATCCGGGTCGATCCCGGCCACCTCGGCCCCGTCGTCCAGGAAGCGGCGCAGCATCGCACCGTCGCCGTAGCCGACCTCGAAGACCCGGCGCGGCGTGCCGACCCGGCGCAGCTCCCGGTGGGTCAGGTCGAGCCGGATACGATCGAGGGTGGGCTCCCCGCCGTAGGCCAGCTCCCGGTGCTGGGCCGGACAGCGCTCGAGGTCCCGGAGGAGGTGCCCGCAGGAGTCGCACCGCTCCACGACGCATCCGCCCCGCAGCGCCAGACCGCGTACGCTGCCGCCGCACACCTCGCACCGGTGTGGCGTGTGTCCTACCGTGGAGTAACTCACCCGACTAGCCTAACGTCGGCTCGCGCGATGGCCGCGCGGCCGGGAGGAGAACGAGATGACGCGGAGCACACCCACGCGAGCCGACCGGCTGCGGGTGCTCTACCTGTCGTGGCGGGACCGGGAGAACCCCGAGGCCGGCGGCGCCGAGACCTTCACCGAGCGCACCTCGGAGGTCCTCGCCGACGAGGGGCACGAAGTGACGATCTTCACCGCCTCCTTCCCGGGCGCGAGCCCGCGCACCCGGCACGGTGACGTCGACGTCGTCCGCCGCGGCTCGCGCTTCAGCGTCTACCTGCACGGCCTGTGGCACGTCCTCCGGCACGGGCGGGACTACGACGTCATCCTCGATGTGCAGAACGGCGTGCCCTTCTGGGCCCCGCTCGTCACGCGCGTCCCGGTCATCAACATCGTCCACCACGTCCACCGCGACCAGTGGGGCGCCGTCTTCGGGCCGGTGCTGTCCCGGTTCGGCTGGCTCCTCGAGTCCCGGGTGGCCCCCTTCGTCTACCGGCGCAGCCGCTACGTGACCGTCTCGAAGTCCACCCGCAACGAACTCTCCGGCCTCGGTGTCGACGCCCGCCGGGTGGACCTGGTCTACTCCGGCAACGACCGGCCGCAGGACCTGGACCGGTACGCCGCGCTCCCGCGCACCGAGGCGCCGACGATGCTCTTCCTCGGTCGCCTCGTGCCGCACAAGCACGTCGAGCAGGCCATCGACATCCTCGCCTCACGGGCACTCACCCACCCCGACCTGGAGCTGCACGTCGTCGGCGGCGGCTACTGGGAGAGCGAGCTGGCCGCGCACGCCCGGGACCGCGGGGTCGCCGACCGGGTGCACCTGCACGGCTTCGTCGAGGAGGCGGTCAAGCACGAGCTGCTCAGCCGTGCCTGGGTCGTCGTCATGCCCTCCCACAAGGAGGGGTGGGGCCTGACCATCGTCGAGGCCGGCCTGCACGGCACACCGGCCGTGGCCTACGGCTTCGCCGGCGGTCCGTCGGAGTCGATCGTCCACGGTCGCACCGGTCTGCTCGCGGACTCCGTCGAGGAGTTCGAGCGGCACGTGATCCGGCTCATCGACGACGCCGTGCTGCGCCGCGTCATGGGACGCACCGCCCGGCTGTACGCGAGCTCCTTCGACTGGGGTCGCACGGGGCGCCGGCTCGGGCGGGTCATCGACTCCGTCCTCGGCCGGGGCGAGCGCTACCGCGACGACGTCATCGACCTCGACGCGCTCATCAGCGACCGTCCGGAGGCGGAGGCCGACGAGCCCGTCCGCGAGCTCCAGGCCGTGGCCTCGTGACCCGTGCGGGCCACCCGAGGTGGCCCGCACCGTGACAGCGCGAAGGGGGCGCCCGCCGAGCGGGCGCCCCCTTCGCGACTGCGGTCGATCAGCTGTTGTAGTTGATGACCTGCTGGTTGGTCTGGGGCGTCTCCACACTGTTCTGGTACGTCACGATGCCGAAGATCGCGAGAGCCGCGAGGACGGCGCCGATGACGGTGCCGCCGACGTTGTAGGCCAACTTCTTGCTGCCGGTGTTCAAGGAGTGCCTCCCTGGGTGTGGATTGGTTCAGCCGCCACTCTATACCGGCGAGTCACCTCGTGCGAGTCGACACCACCGTGGGCTGGGTCTCACCGCGCAGCCGGCGCCGCCCCCACAGCAGCGCGCCGAGGAGGACCGCCGCGGCCGTGCCGGCCAGCCCGACGGCGGACGTCGCCGACGGGCCCCTGGCGGGTGCGTCCACCTCGCCCAGGTCGTAGACGAGCAGCTCGCCCACCCGGGTGCGCTCCTCCCCTGCGAGGTCCGGCAGGCTCCCCTCCGGCTGCGGCTGCCCGGTCTGCACGATGACGTAGCGCACGCCGAGGTCGCGCAGCACGGAGGGCACGTCGCCGCCCGAGGCCAGGGCCGACGAGACCCTCGCGGCCTGGGGGTCCTCACCGGCCACCGTCCCGTCACGCAGCGGGAGGCGGTCGTCGGAGAGGACCCGCTGCGGCAGCAGGCGGTTCCACGGGTCGAGGACCACCCGGTCGCCGTTCCAGTCGTAGCGTCGGTAGGTGGACCACGGGAAGACGGCCACCGGGTCGCCCGCCGCGCTCAGACGTGCGGCGACCGAGCGCACCTCACCGGGCCAGGCGACGCTCCCCCAGGCGCCGCCGTGGCCCCAGGCCAGCGTCGGCAGGGTCGCCAGCGGCCAGACCGTCGCGGCGACGAGCAGGACCCGCGGGAGGCCTCGCTCGACCAGCTCGTCGACGACCCGGGCGGTGGCCACGGCCAGCAGGAGCACCCACAGCGCGACGAACTTCTGCCCGTCGCGCAGGAGCCCGGCGCCGGGCACGGTGTCGATGAGCGACTCGAGCACCCACTCGCCGCCCGGGAGCGCCGCCAGCCCGGCCAGCAGGAGGCCGAGCGCCCCGGTGGCGCTCGCCCCGACGCACGCGGCATCCCGCCACCAGGCCCTCCGGCGGAGGGCCAGGACGAGGAGGGCCAGGACGGCGAGCAGGGCGACGAGGGCGAAGGGGAGGGTGGTCCGCTCGGTGAACCACGTCCGGTCGTTCCAGAGCCCTCCACCGAGGGCGAGGGAGCCGAGGACCCCGAAGGGGGTGTCCGCCCCGGCCGCGAAGGCCACCGCCCCCTCGGTGTCGGCCGCCCTCGAGGAGGCGGTGAGGAAGGGCCACCACCACGCCGCGTTCGCCGGCAGCGCGATGCCGACGACGAGGGCCGGGCCCCGCACGGAGACCCGCTGCCCCGGGACCGGGACGAGGAGGACGACGAGAGCCAGGAGGGCCGCGAGGACCCCTGGGGTGGAGCCGGCGAGGGCCGAGGCCACGAGGGCGATGACGAGGCCGGTGCGCGCGCCCGGAGCACCCGAGCGCACGCGGGCGGCGGCGAGGAGGACCCACGGGAGGAGGGCGAAGCCGATGAGGTAGCCCCAGTGGCCGATCCCCAGCCGCTCACCGACCCAGGGGTTCCACGACCACCAGGCTGCGGCGGCCACGGCGCCGCCGGTGCTCCGGGCGAGCCGTCCCGCCCCGGCGCCACCGAGGACGAAGCACCCGAGGAGGACGACCTTCTGCACGAGCCACCCGGGCAGCACGGTGGAGGCCAGCGCGACGAGGAGGTCGTTCGGGACCGCCCGGGGGACGTGTCCGTCCGTGCCCAGCGTGTGCGGGGACAGCGGCAGGTCGGGGACGAAGACGAGGTCGTAGTGGAGGGTGTAGCCAGGGGCGAGGGCGGGTCCGAGGACGAGGATCCCCAGGAGGAGACCGACGCCCGCCCCCACCCGGCCCTGGCGGCCACCGTGCCGGAGGGTCACGTCAGCCCCGGTGGAGCGACTCGACCTCGGCGAAGGCCTCACCCATGGCGACGCACTGGCGCTCCAGGTCGTGGTGGGCGAGCACGTGCTCACGGTTGGCCGCCCCGACCTCGGCGCGGCGTGCGGGGTCGGACAGCCAGGCGACGAGGCGTTCGGCGAGGGCCTCCGCGGAGTCCTCGACGAGGTCGTTGGGCGGGTGCACGGCCTCGTCGTTCGTGCCGCACCGGGTCGTCACGACGGGCAGGCCGCTCGCGAGCGCCTCGAGGTAGGCCAGCCCCAGCTGCTCGGTCCACTTCCACGTCGGGCGCGGCGCGGTGGTGAAGACCGCGGCGGACCGCATCAGCTCGGCCACCCCGGAGGCGTCGAGCGAGCCCATGAGCTCCACGGCGGGGCCGACCCGGTCGGCCTCGGCCCGCACGAGGTGCTCCAGAGGCCCCCGGCCGGCGACCTTCAGGCGTGCCTCGGGCACCTGGCGGCGCACGAGGCGCATCGCCTCGAGGACCCGGTCGATGCCCTTGTTCTCCGCCAGGGGTGAGGCGAAGACGACGACGGGGTCCACGCCCGGCTGCTCGGCCGGGTGGAAGAGGTCGGTGTCCACGCCGGGCTTGACGACCCGGATGAGCTCGTCGTCGAAGCCGTTGGCCAGGAGGTGGTCGCGGGCGGCGTCGACCATGCACAGCAGCAGGTCCGCGTCACGGCAGGAGTTCAGCGCCTGCCGGTACGGGGGGATCTTGTACAGCGGCTGGTCGGGCAGGTTCTCCCACGTGATGACCGCCTGCAGCGGCCGCGCGGCTCCCCCTCGACGGGCGGCCCGTCGCCAGGAGGAGGCCTGCCCCGTGACGAGCGAGCACAGCTCCAGGGAGGTGACCCAGTCGTACTCCCCGGGGTCCTGCTCGTCGAGACCACGCACCCACGCGAGGGCCCCGGCCTCGATGAATCGCCTGACCGGACGCCGGTAGGTGCTCGGGAGCCACTCGATCTGCCCCACCGGCTCCTGCCGGGCCATGGCCCGCACGCTCGTGCCGGGCATCCGCGACATCCAGTACAGCTCGCGACGGTTGCGCTGATCCGGCAGCGAGACCCACAGCATCCGCCGGGCACCGGGCTGCGCGGGCGTCATCGGGCCGCCCGGTCCCGACGTCCGCGACGGGCGCCCGCGGCGTACCCGCCGGCCTCGAGGGCGCGCAGGAGCACCATGCCGACCGCATGGGCGGGGTCGCGCAGCAACCGGCGGTGGTTGCGCACGTACGAGCGCAGGACCGCCCGGCCCTGGGCGCCGACGGCACCCTCGTGCTCGTCGGCGAAGGCGGGGATGCTGCGTCCGTAGTAGTAGCGCTTGCGGAGCACGTCGGCGATCGTCAGGCGCCCTTCGTCGTGGTCGATGATGATCGGGGCCAGCTCGATGCCCGCGCCGGTGGAGCGCATCTTCATCCGCAGGTCCGCATCCTCGGGCCCGGACATGTCCAGGTGGAAGGCGCCCTCGCCGAGCAGGTAGTCCCGGCGCACGAGGCGTGGGTTGTGCAGCCAGGGGTCGTCCAGGTAGCACTCCCGCTCCAGGGCCCGGCAGGCCGTCCAGAAGCCCTCACCGATGGTGCGCTCCGGCAGCGCGATGCCCGCGGCGCCGGTCGCGGTGGCCGTCTGCACGGCGGCGGCGACCGTCCGCGGCGGCAGCAGCATGTCGCTGTCCAGCCACAGGACCCACTCGCCCGTGGCCGCCCGGACCCCGGTGTTGCGCTGCGCCGAACGCTCCGGGCCCGCGGTGATGACGTGCTCGGTGAAGCGCCGGGCGACCTCCAGCGTCCCGTCCGTGCTGTGGTTGTCCACGACGACGAGCTCGACGGGATGAGTCTGCTCGAGGACGGAGCGCAGGCACGCCTCGATGGTGCGGATGTTGTCGCGGGTCGGGACCACGACGGTGACCGAGTCGGGTGCTGTCACTGCTGCTCCTGCGGATCATGTCTCATGAAGGTGCCGATGACCGCGAGGACGAGCCCGGCACCGGCGACGTGGTGCGGCACGATCGCTGACTTGACCGCATCCGCACTGACCGTACCCAAGGTTCCCGTCACCAGGCCCAGATGGGCGACGAAGGCCACGCCGGCGAGCACCACGAGTCCGGCACCGGCGAGGAGGAAGGTCCTCGCGCGGGGGCTCCGGCGGCGGAGCACGAGGACGGCGCCGGCGGCCGCCAGGCCGCCCCCGATGCCGGTGACTCCGAGCGCCACCGCCACGATCGCGGCCTCGAGGAGGAGGCGCGACCTCCCGGTGCGCTCCGTGAGGGCCGCGGCAAGGCCCCGGTGGCGACGTGCCCCCGTCGGCTCCGGCACCGGCGCGGCCGTTCCGGTCCCGGCACCCGGCGCCCGGCTCGAGTCGTCGTCGGCGGACCCGGCAGCGCCCTCGGAGAGCTCGTCGAGCGGCCACTCCTGCTGGCGCTCGACGCGCAGCTGCTCCCGGCGCCGCCGTGCCAGCGGGACGACGAAGACGAGCAGCGCGGTGGCCAGGGCGAGGCCGGAGAGGAGCATCGCGACGTTGGCCCGGCCCTGCGGTGTGTAGCTGACATGGATCTCGTGGGAGGAGAGGTCGTCGATGTACCAGCCGGTGGCGTACCCGTCGACGACGACGGGCGGGCCCAGGTCCGTCCCGTCCTCGAGCTCGGCGCTCCACCGGGGGTCGTAGCCCTGACCGATCGCGAGGAAGTACGGGTGTGAGGCACGGCCGACCTTGACGTCGATCGAGGAGGTCACCACCCCCCGGTCGGCCTTGACCACCGGCCCGGGCACCTCGTCGGTGACCTTCCGGCCCTGCACGTCGCGCAGCATGAGGGAGTCCAGCTGGACGCCCTCGACGGGGCGCACCTGGTGCTCGCCCCAGACGAGGGACTCCCGGTCGCAGCCCCGCCAGGACGTGCCCGGCCCGTCCGGCCCGGCGATCTCGTCGGGGTCCGTCGGGCGCATGCGCAGCGGCTCGCCGTCGATGGTCGCCACGGTGAGGCACTGCGGGGAGTCGTGCTCCTGCTCGATCCGGGCGCCGGTGTCGATGGCCGTGAAGCGTGGCGGCCGGTCCCCGTCGGAGTCGTCGACCCGGCCGAACTCGACGCGCACGCGCTCGCCCTCGGTCCCCTCCGGGACCTCGACCGTGTGCTCCCCCGGCCCGATCACGTCCCGGGCGACCTCCTCCCCGTCGACGAGGACGACGGCCCGGGTCGCCCAGGCGGTGTCGTCGTCGTCACCCAGGCCGGGCTCCTGGGTGATCTGCACGTCCGTGATCTCCCGCTCCGGGCCGGAGATCTGCCACCAGGACCTGTCGAGGTCACCGCCCGGCACCCAGGCGGTGGACTCGTCCTCGTCGCTCGCCCCGGAGGCCCTGCGGTCGAGCTCGTCGAAGTAGGTGCGGCTCGAGCGGGCGGTGTAGGTCGTGTCCATCCCCGCGAGCTCGTCCGCGACCGGCTCGAGCGGGCCGTCCACACGCGCCGTCGCCCTGGTCCGGAACTCACGGTCGTCCGGGAGAGTGAAGTCGCGGCGCAGGTCCTGCTCGGTGTCGTCGCTCGTCGAGCTCGTGTTCTTGGCCCGGGAGAAGCTCACGTCCAGAGGCAGCCGGGCGAAGTCCTCCCGCGCCCCGGCGTCGAGCTCGCCGTAGAGGTCGGTCAGCGAGCTCGGCAGGCGCATGGTGCGGTGGGCGACGAGGTCCTCGTCGCCGAGGTCGATCTCCGAGACGCCGACGAGGCTGACCCCCTCGCCGCGCAGCTCGTCCACCGTGATCTCGACCGTGTCGGTGCGCACGTCCCCGAGGTCGACCCGGGCACGGCCGTCCTCGTCGGTGCGCACCCGCTCGCGGACGTCACCGGCCCGCACGGTCATCGTGTCGATCTGCACGGCACCGAGCGCGGTGGTGTCGATGGTGACCCGGCCCAGCTCGTCCTCGGCCGGGAGGGTCAGGGTGATGCTCTCCCCCTTCGCCCGGCGGAAGTCACCGAAGAGCCAGGAGGTGCTCGGGTCGCCGTCGACCGCGTTCTCGGCGACACCGTGCGGCAGGTCGAAGAAGGCGCCTCCGGCAGCGGTCGCCTCGACCTTGATCCCCTCGCGCACGAGGGTGCTCTGGTCCTGCGCCGTCCCGAGCGCGCGGGTGGTCCCCGGGTCCTGATCCTCGGTGACGACCGCTCCGCGGTTGGAGGTCATCCGGTTGGTGATGGCCGGGCTGCGCCGGTTGGTGTCGGTGAGCACGACGCGGCCGCGCTCGTCGAGGAGACGCTCGAGCTGCTTCGGACTCAGGTCGTGGGCGTAGCGGATGGCCGGTGTGCCGTCGAGGAGCCCCTGCTGGGCGAGCGTCGGGATGGACCAGGCGTCACCGGCGACGACCACCGTGCCGGTGGCCGAGGTGGCGTGCACCATCGCCCGGCTGTCCTTGACCCCGTAGAGCTGGAGCGGGGGCAGCAGGGCCTCCTCCTGGGACTCCGGCGGGTTCGCGGCGGTGAAGGTGTTCTGCCCCGGCTTGCCGAAGTTCGCCATGCCCTGGAGCCCCTCGTCCTCGCTCAGGGCCTCGGCCGTGACCCCGGGACGGGCGCCACCGGTGTCCTCCCAGACGATGTCGTGACGCAGCAGCACCTGGTCGACACCGAGGTACCGGGCGAAGGGCGAGATGTCGTGCGACCCGGCGTTGCCGGACTGGAGCGTGTCGTCCAGCGCGGCGAGGAAGTTGCCTCCGCTCGGGGAGGTGTTCGGCAGCGAGTCCGGGATGATCGCGTCCCGGTGGAAGAGGGAGTTGGGCAGGTCGTCGGGGCGCTCCGGGGTCCACCGGTAGTGCGGTCGGGTCTGCCCCGGGAGGAGCAGGACCCGTTTGCCCGGGTCGCCCTCGTCGACGGCCTGGGCCGCCTTCGTCCAGTAGTCCGGCACGTCGAGCGGGGAGACGTAGAGGTTGCCGGTGACCGCGGGGGCCACGAGCGCGATGACGGTGGCGATGGTCAGGCCGCCGACCGCCGGCCCCATGCCCGGGCGCCTGACGATGCGCGGAAGGACCCGCACGGCCGCGATGCCGAGGACGAGCGCGAAGGCGAGGGCCAGCCCGGCGCCCACCTTGTTCGTCGTGCGGAAGGCGGCCAACGGCCCGACGTGCTCGAGGACGAGCCGCAGCAGGACCGCGAAGGGGGAGCTGCCGTACCCGCCGGGGTAGAGCCCGACCATGATGACGGCCACCATGGCCGTGGCGACCGCGGCGAAGCGCGCCAGCCGGATGGGCGCGACGCGCAGCGACGCGAGCGCGGCCGCCGGCCACAGCATGGTGAAGAGGATGATCGCGCCGCTGGTGAAGTACATCGCGTACTCGGGCAGCCAGGGACCGGCGTCCGAGGACCCGTAGTAGGACCAGAGGCCCAGGCCGCGCAGGATCTCGGTGAAGGAGCTGACCTTGGCGATGCCGTCGAGGCTCTCGGAGCCCTCGACGATCTGCGCTCCGGTCGCCGTCGCCGCGGCCCCGGGCACGAGCCAGTACAAGGAGACGGCGATGACGAAGAGGGCCGCCTTGCCGAGCACGATCGCTGCCTGTCGCCAGGTGATCCCGCGTTCGGCACGGACGAAGAAGACGAGGGGGATGACGAGCAGGAGCTGGTAGACGGGCACGACCCCGACGTTCATCCCGCTCATCGCGAAGAAGACCAGGCCCACGGCGGCGGGCCAGGTCCACCCGCCCGGGTCGCGCAGCGCGCGGGTCATCGCGATGAGCATCCACGGCAGGAGGGCCATCGGGAGGGCGATCGCCAGGGTCCCCCCCGCCGCGACGGCGTAGGGGTTGGCGATGTAGGCGACGCCCGCGAGCAGACCGGCCCAGCGCCCCGCGGCCGGCACGAGCGTGCGCAGGAGCCGGTTGGCACCCCAGGCGGCCAGCGCCCAGAGGAGGAGGTGGTAGACCTTGAAGGCCATCTCCGCATCCAGACCGACGCCCCGCAGCAGCCAGGTGACGACGAGGACGGGGACCAGGCCCACGTTGAAGTTCGGCGAGCCGAGGTACGGCGAGAAGGTCCACGCGGAGAGGTAGCGCGGCAGCATCTCCTCGGGGGCCAGGTAGACCTCGGGCTTGATGTCGGTGTTGAAGACGCCCCAGCTGTTGGCGAAGACGACGAGGCCGAGCGCGAGGAGCAGGACCGCTGAGGTCACGGGCACCGTGAGGAGCCTGGACAGCCGGCTGCGCACTCCCACGTCTCCTCTCGCCCTGGGCCGGTCGGTGACGTACCTCGAGCACGCCGGGTCGCAATCGTAACCGACCACGGCCCACGCGCTACCGGGGCGTAACATTCCCCGGAGCACGCCAGCCGCCGCCCCAGAGGACCTCATGCCGACACGACCCCGCAGGGCCATCCCCTTCGCCGGTCTCGGCCTCGGTGCCGCCATGGGCCTGGCGAACGTCATGAGCTACGTCTTCGTGGCCCTGGTCTCCTCGACCCTCGGACCGGAGGACTTCGGCGGCTTCTCCGCCCTGAACACCTACGGCATCCTGCTGGCCATGCCGGCCGGCGCCTTCCAGGTCGTCGTCGCCCGGCGCCAGACCCCCCGGGACCGTGAGGACGGCCGTCATCTCACCGGCCTCCTCCCCTCCCTGGGTGTCGGCATCCTGCTCGCGGTGGCGACCATCGCCATCGCCCCCCTCCTGCGGGACCTGCTGCGCCTGGAGAGCGCCTGGGCGGTCGTGTGGATGGCGCTGATGCTGCCGCCGATGACGATGACCGGGGCCCTCCAGGGCGTCCTGCTGGGCCGCGAGTCCTACGGCCCGCTCTCGCTCATCTACATCGCGACGGCGGCCACCCGCCTGGCGGCCGCCGGGTGCGCGGTCCTGTGGAGCTTCGGGGTGACCGAGGTCTTCGCCGCCATCTCTCTCGCCTCCCTCGCCACGGCGGGATTCGCCCTGCTGTGC
Organism: uncultured Janibacter sp.; assembly: GCA_964430615.1. GTDB lineage: Bacteria > Actinomycetota > Actinomycetes > Actinomycetales > Dermatophilaceae > Janibacter. The sequence continues at coordinate 22,395 of CAYSGN010000036.1, forward strand.
ACCCGCGACCACCTCGGCAGCGGGTCACGCGCACCACGCCTGGCGGAGCTGCTCGTCGACCTCGTCCGCAGCAACGTCGCGCTCGCGGGTCTCATGGCGATCTCGAGCGTCGACGTCGTCCTGGCCCGCACCGTGCTCGACGACCACTCCAGCGGGGCGTACGCGCTGTCCGCGCTCTTCGGCAAGGTCGTCTTCTGGGGCACCCAGTTCGTGGCCCTGACCATCGTGCCGAGCGTGGCCGGGGCGGCGGGGCGCTCGGCGGTCCGCGCGACCCTGCACCGCTCGGCGCTCGCGGTCCTGGCCATCGGTGCCGTCGTGGCCCTCGTCTGCCGCCTCGTCCCCGACCTGCTCGTGGCGCTCTCGGGTGGGGCCGCCTTCGCCGAGGCGGAGCCGCTGCTCGTCTACAGCGCCCTCATCGGGACCATGTGGGCGGTCAGCCAGGTCTGGCTCTTCGCCGGGATGAGCCAGGGTCGGCACCTGATGACCGTCGCCGTGTGGGTCGGCGCGGCCGTGCAGAGCGTGCTCGTGCTCACCTGGCTCGACGACTCGCCGTACGAGGTGCTGGCCGCGGTGGGCGGCACCGCGGCCGTCGTCGCGCTCGTCGGCCTCCTCCAGGTGCCGAAGGGGGCACGCTCCCCCGCCCCGGAGTCCGCGGAGAACGTCGAGGCGCTCGACCTGACCCGGGAGTGACCGCCGTCAGTCGATCGAGCTGGCCTTCTTCGAGGGGTAGAGCCTCTTCGCGAGCGGGATGAGCTCGGGGAAGCGGTGGATCGCCGTCCAGGCGGCCTTCTGCCCGGGCCCGAGGGCGCCGCGGTAGGCCAGCCGCCGCCACTGCACGTCCCAGGGCTCGGCGCTGCCCCGTGCCGTCGCCTCGTCCCGCCGGAAGCTCAGTGCGTGCAGACCGTTGGCCCAGCGGGGGTCGTCGTTCTCCTTCGCGTCCCAGCGTCGCTCCACGCGCCACTGCGGGTGCCGGGAGATGTACTCGTCGTGGGCATCGCTGACCATCGGGTACGTGGCGTCGTCGACGAGGACGATCGCCTCGTCGGCGAGCCACGGCTCGATGATGCCGAGCGCGAGGTAGTGGGAGAGCCCGGTGTGCTCGCCGTCGTAGAAGTAGACGCCGACGGGTCGGTCGATGACCCCCGGGCGCCGCAGCAGCGCGAAGGCGTTGCCCTCGACGAGGCGGACGTCGGCGTGCGCGGCATGGGCGGCGAGGTTGCGGTCCAGCTCCTCACGCGCCTCCTGGCCCTGCATGCCGAACTCGAGGTAGTTCTCGATGATGTAGAAGGTCTTGCCCGCCACGTCCTGGACGGCACCGCACATCGAGCGGCCCTTGTAGCTGCCCACCTCGAGGTAGCACTCGTCCTCGGGCATCACCCTGGCGGCCGCGTTGAGCACCGCCAGCTCGTTCGCGGACGTGTAGCCGTTGACGCTCCGGGTCAGCTCGGCGAACCTCGGGTCGCTCGGATCGCTCTCCTGCGGGTCGCCGTCGAAGGCGCGCTCGACCTCCTCGAGGAAGGCCTCGACGCGCATCAGCGCCACCCGTCCGAGGCCCAGTCGTCATCGCTGCGCCGGTCCCGCGGAGGGCGGCGGCGGGAGGGACGCTCGTCCGAGCGCACCGGACGACCCCGGTGCCGAGCGCTCCGGCTCTCCGAGGGGTCCAGGTGCTCCTGCCGGGGGCTGTCGTCCTCGGCCACGTCATCGTGGTCCTCGTCCACGTCGTCGCGCCGCCGACGGTCGCGCTCGTCCCAGTCGTCGTCGCGACGACGCCGGTCACGCTCGTCCCACTCGTCCTCGTCGCGGCGGCCGGGGAGCAGCAGCCACGCGGCCCCGAGACCGACGAGGACGATCCCGGAGGCGCCCGCGTACATGGCCTTCTTCTGGGCGTCCTCCTCCGGCACCGCACAGACGTTCTTGGCGTCCGTGTTCGGTGACGACGGCGACCCGCACTTGAAGATCCCCTGCTCGCCACCCGTCATCAGGACGACCGGAGAGGTGTAGAAGTAGATCGCGGCGAACAGCAGGGGGATGCCGAGGATGATCGCCATCGGCGCGAAGAACCGCGTCGGCGAGTGCGCTCCGGTGTGCTCAGTCATGGCGGGCATATTACTCGCGGGTTGAGCCATAATGATGCGGCCCCCACCGAAATCAGGTCATGCCCCGAACAGCTGCGCAGCACACGTCCTTGCCCTACCGCCCCGCCATCGACGGGTTGCGGGCCTTCGCCGTCCTCGCCGTGTTCGCCTACCACGTGCGGCCCTCCGCGCTCCCCGGCGGCTGGTTCGGGGTGGACGTCTTCTTCGTCATCTCCGGCTACCTGATCACCTCGCTGCTGCTGGCGGAGTACAACCGGCGCCGGGGACGGGTCGACCTCATCGGCTTCTGGCTCGCGCGTGCCCGCCGGCTCCTGCCCGCCCTCTTCCTCGTCCTGGCGACCGTGCTCATCGTCACACCGTTCCTCACGGTGCGCGGGCGCGTCGGCAACGTCGCGGGGGACGTCCTGGCCACCCTGGCCTATGTCGTCAACTGGCGCTTCGTCGTCGG
>CAYSGN010000037.1:0-24730 GCA_964430615.1 uncultured Janibacter sp.
AGCTGCTCGTCCGCTGCGCCACAGCACGCATACGGCACGAGGCGCCTCTCACCACGGCGTGGCGCCCGTTGCATGGTGACACGCGTGGAGCGCGCCGATCCCGACGCGCCGCCACACGGCGAGCGGTCACCTGCTTGGCGGCCGATGGCAGATGCGAAGCGCCCGCGCCTGTCACTCCGACCTCTGATCGGGCGCCTCGGCGAGATCCTTGATCTGCTGGAGCCGCGTCTCCCAGGAGCGTCCGATCCGGTCCAGCTCGCGAGCCAGTGCGTTGAGTCGGGCGCCGACGGCGACGTAGACGACCTCACGGCCACGACGTTCGGCGCTGACCAGCCCCACGTCGGCGAGGACGTCGAGATGCCTGCCGATCGCCTGACGGCTGACCGGCAGCACCCGTGCCAACGCGGAGGCCGACATCGCCTCGTCCCCGAGTCGGGTGAGGATCTCCCACCGGGTCTGATCGCCGAGCGCCGCGCACACCGGCGGAAGGTCCGCCGTGATCATGACCGGCCCTCGACGTACGCCTTGGCCGCGAGCAGCTCCTCCGCCCATCCGCTGTCGTTGCCCTCGCGCTCCTTCAGCCAGACGGCCGGGTCCTCCGAGAGGGTCGAGAAGCCACTCTCCCGGACATGCAGCGTGACCCCACCCTCCCGCTGCTCGATCCAGAACTCCACCAACGTCCCCTCGGTGACCTCTCGGTACGGCGTACCGAGCCACCGAAAGGCCGCATAGCGAGGCTCGTCGAGCTCGACGGTGCGGAAGCGGAACTCCCCCATCTCCGGATGCACCAGGACGGTGATCTCACGCCCGCTGTCGTCGCGCTCGAGTCGGACGTCGGGATGCTCGTCCACGACCCCGTCGTTGACGTACCACCCTGGCCGCACCACCAGCTCCCAGACCCGCTCCGCCGTGGCGTCGATGTCGATCTGACGGGTGATCTCGTCGAGCTCGTCGAGCTCCTGCGTCGTGTGTGTCGGCTCGCTCATCTGCAACTCCTTCGTCGAATCCTGCAATACAACGATTGCACATCAGCACTCTTCCTGCAACATATGAGTTGCATGTCTGAGGAGACGGTGACCTCGCGGGTCGACCGGACCAGGCGGAGGACGCGGAGCACGACCACATCAGGGGGCCGGGCAACCGCCTTCCCGCGCGGGGAGGTCGCGGACACCAGAGTCGCCCGGTCGCAGCCGCTAGAGGTGCCAGGTCACCCCGGTAGCGGTGACCGTCGCCGTGAGGTCGTGGGTGTGCACCTTGATGTGGTGCCGCTCGCACAGGAGAGCCGCGTTGTCGATGTCCGACCCGCCGCCTCTCGACCACCACGCCACATGATGGGCGTCGCACCACTGCGGCGGCATCGTGCACCCCGGGTAGGTGCATCCCTGATCCCGCATCCAGAGAAGCCGACGCTGGCCGGGGGTGAAGAAGCGCACCGACCGCCCGAGGTCGAGCACCTCACCCTCGGAGCCGAGGACCGCGGGGACGATGCCCGCGTCGCACGCCATCCGGCGCACCACCGAGGGGGCCAGGACCTGCCCGGTGGCGGTCACCCCGGCACCGTCCGTCCCCTCGCGCAGGTCGTCCAGGGGCATCGTGATGATCACCTGGGCCTTCTCGCTCTTCGGCCCCTCACCGGGCGCCGAGACCCCACGACGGACGATCTCGACGAGGGCATCCGCCCGTCGCCGACTCGCCGAGCGCGGGTCGGGCTCTCCGTCCGGACCCGGGGCCGGACAACTCCGCCAGCGTCGCCTCCAGCACCGCGGCGCCCTCCTCGTCGAGGACCGCCGTGTAGGTGGTCATCCCCGCCGGGCCCCGCGACGTCGTCAGCGCCCGCGCCGACTTGGCCCGCCGATCCCCGTCCTCCTGGTCCTCCTCGGGCGTCAGCAGCCGCCCGGCACGGGTGAGCGCCGTCGCCAGCTGCTTCTGCGTCAGCCCGCGCACACGCGCGACGGTCCGCCCCTCCGGGCCGGCGTGCACGACGTCGTCCCGCGCGCCCTCCAGCAGGGCCTCCAGGCACCTGGTCAGCGACTCCTCCTCCGCCACCGGGGCGACCTGGCCGTGGAAGCGGGTCAGCTGGTCCGCCTTCCCCAGCGGCAGGTCCCCGTCCTCGAAGGCCTTCCGCACCTCGGCCATCGCCTTCCCCGCCACGACCGCCGACCGACCGGCCAGGTCGGTGCCGACCTCGGCCACCCGCACCACCGAGGCCACATGCCCCACCGTGGGGTCAGGAGCACGCTGCCCCTCGGCCCGGGTGACCCAGTCATGGGCCGACCACGACGACTCCTGCGGCAGACCCCGCGTCAACCCCTCTCGCACGAGGGCGACCTCGGCAGCATCCAGCATCTGGCGCAGCTGCCCCAGGTCGGCCAGCGCGTCGCCCACCTCCACGTCGGCGAGCCGCCACAGCTCTTCGTCGGCACCCGCCGCGAGGATCATCGAGCGCAGCCCGTCACGCAGGCCGGAAGCGGTCCCGTACCCCTCGTGCAGCTGCGTCGTCGTCGACATGCATCGATCATATGTTCGACGCGTGCCACCCGCCGTCGGCGCGCCGCACCTGTGGACAGCCGTACCGCCACCCGCAGGGATGGGGACGAGCAGCCGCCGAGCCCCCTCCTCCTCGCCGCCTGGGACACCTCGTCCACGGATCCCGACGGTCTCCCGGACCGGCGGGATCACCCCGCCATGGCGAGGCCGCTACCCGGCGCGCTGCTGCGCCCTTCGCCCCTGGCGGTCCCGGAGTCGCTGGAGCACCGCCGGCACCGGCGCCCGTCCGTTCGCCAGCCGTCCACCGACGCCGCGCAGCACCCGCTCGTACACCGGCCGGGCGAGACGCTTGGCCCGCCACGCCACGTGGCCCTCGACATCGGTGAGGATCGTCTGCCGATCGCGTGCGATGCCCGCGAGCGCCGTGCGCGCCACCTCGTCAGCGGTCCGGGGCGCCTGCGTGATGAGCGAGGTCGCGCTCTGCTCCATCTCGACGTCCTTGCCGTGCAGCGACTCGTGCAGGTTCGTGCGGAAGAAGCACGGGCAGATCGCGCTCACGCTGATGCCGAAGGGAGCCAGCTCCGCCCGCGAGCCCTCGACGAGGGCGACGACCCCGGACTTGACCGCGTTGTAGGCCGACATCCCCGGTGCGTGCACCAGCCCGGCGAGCGAGGCGGTGGCCACGATCTGCCCGGCGCCGGCCTGCTTCATCATCGGCACGAAGGCGTGGAAGCCGCGCACCACCCCGAGCAGGTTGACGTCGATGATCCGCTGCCAGTCCTCGATCGAGGTCACCTCGACGCGGCCACCGACCGCGATGCCCGCGTTGAGCAGCAGCAGGTCCAGCCCTCCCCAGGTCGCCTCGACGTGGTTGCGCAGCTCGTCCCATCCCTCGCCGGAGCGCACGTCCAGCCGCCGGTAGTCCGCGCCGGGCGGCAGCACGCCGGCGGGGGGCACCTCGTGGAGGTCGACGACGAGGACACGGGCGCCGTCGGCGACGAGCTGCCGGGTCAGGGCCAGCCCGAGTCCGGAGGCACCGCCGGTGACGAGCACGCGTGCGCCGGAGTTCGAGCGGGGCCGGGTGGTCAGGGCCATGGTGGAGATCTCCTCGTGCGAAGGGATGGGTGGACGAAGGGAGGCACGGTCGCCGCCCGCGGCGGGGCAAGGGCCGTCCGATCGGCGACGAGAGCGCCGGTCGCCGTCGCCGGTCACCCCGGTCGCGGCAGGTCGGCAGGACGCCGGTCGTCGACGCCGGTCACCCCGGTCGGGGCAGGTCGGAGAGGCGCTGGTCCCGGCGCAGCTCCACGCCGAGCGCATGGGCGTGACCGGCCATGATGAACCACACCGACTCCGAGGCGAGGTGGACGAGCAGCCTCGTCGGCGGCGGGTCCTCGAGCACGACCCAGCGGCGCACGGTGCCCACGACGGCTTCGACGAGCCCGTGGACGAGCGGGTCGACGTAGCGCTTCTCGGTCTCGGTGACCGGCAGCGACAGCCCGTCCACCGCGGCGAGCACGAGGTCGGTGACGATCTGCGCGGTCTCGGAGAGCCGCTCCTGGACCGGCCCGGAGGGCGCGCGGGCACCACGGTCGACGATCCAGCGCAGCGCGGGGTGCTCCTCGGACCAGCGGACGTAGACCGCGATCGAGTCGTGGATGATCTCGATGACCGGCCGGTCCGGGTCGAGCATGGGGAGCAGCTCACGGGCCAGGCGCGTCGCCGCCTCGCCCTCGATCGCGGCGTCCAGGGTGCGGCGGTCGCCGAAGTGCCGGTGGATGACCGTGCGCTGGAGGCCGGCCCGCGTCGCGATGGCGGCCATGCTCGGCTCGATACCGACCGGGCCCTCCTCGACGAGCTCGATCGCCGCGTCGAGGACCTGCTGCCGGCGGGCGCGGTTGTGCGCCTCCCACCGCAGCGCTCGCCCGTCCTCGGGGCTCACGGGAGCTCCCGACGGGGCGGTGGGAGCGTGGCCACCGGCGAGGTCGGCACGGGCCACCGGGCCGGCCCCGCCTGCGGCACCGGTCGCGAGGCCACCGGCGGCTGCGAGGTACCGGTCGGGTCGGCGGGGCCGGCCGGGTCGGGGCCGATGTCCCCCGCGTCGAGGTCGTCGAGGATCCGCTCGACGGTCTCGCGGGCGCAGCTGCGGTTGGTCCCGATGAACCCCCGGGGGCCCCGCTTGATCCAGCCCGCGACGTAGCGGCCCGGCCGCACGCGGCCGCGGTCGTTGGGCACGAGCCCCTGCACCGGGTCGAAGGGCAGGCCCGGCACCGGTTCGGCTCGGTGGCCGACGCTGCGCACGACCAGCCCCGTCTCGAGGTGCTCCACCTCGTCGGTGACCTCCGCGCGCAGGCCGCCCGAGCCGTCCGGGACGAGAGCGGTCCGGGCGACGTCGAGGCCCGTCACCCGCTCGGTCCCGGTGCAGCGCACCGGCGCCGAGAGGAAGCGCAGCACGATGCGCCTCCGTCCCGAGGCGCCAGGAGGTCTCGACGGCCCAGGCTCCCCCGAGGACCCGGACGACCCCGGCGCACCACGGGGGCCCGACGGTACGGGGAGCCCCGGGCGACCTCGACGGGCAGCGATCCCCGCCAGCACCCGCGAGCGCGGGTCGCTGCCACCGAGCAGCTCCGCCGGAGCATCGACCTCGACGTCGACGTCCGTGAGCCCCGCGAGACCGACGAGCTCGGGGACCGTGAAGGCGGCCTGGGCCGGGCCGCGCCGCCCGAGCAGGACCACCTCGCCCACCCGGCTCGACGTCAGTGCCGCCAGCGCTCGATCGCCGATCCCCGTCTGCCGCAGCGCGGCCGGGTCGCTCGTGAGGATGCGTGCCACGTCGAGGGCGACGTTGCCGTGGCCCACGACGACGACGCGCTCCTGGTCCAGGTCGAGCGGCTCCTCGGCCCCCGGCTCGCCGTTGTACCAGGCGGCCAGGCGGGTCGCCGACATCGAGCCGGGCAGCTCCTCGCCGGGGATACCGAGGCCGCGGTCGCCGGCTGCGCCCACCGTGTAGACGACGAGGTCGTGCTCCGCGCCGAGCTGCGCGTCGGTGACGTCCGTGCCGACCTCCACGCCGAACCGGTACCGCAGCCGGGGATCGGCCCCGATGCTCGCGAAGAGGCGCTGCACCCCCTTCGTCCTCGTGTGGTCGGGGGCCACCCCGGACCGGACGAGCCCGTACGGCGCCGCCGCCCGCTCGTAGACGTCGACCGCGACGACCTCCGGGTGACGCAGCAGCTCGTCGGCGGTGAACATCCCTGCCGGACCGGCACCGACGACGGCGGCCCGCACCCGTCGCCGGGGGTCCCGCAGACGCCGCTGCGGCGCCACCTTCGCCACGGGGGTGCGGTCGGCGTGCGGGTGCTGCTCGTAGTAGGCCGCGTTGAGCGCGACGAAGGGCCGCTCGGACGGCGTCAGCTGCTCCTCGCGCTTGATCGCACCCGTGGGGCAGGCGGTGACGCAGGCTCCGCACCCGACGCACGCGGCCGGGTCGATGTGCAGCATCTCCGCCGTGGCGAAGCCCGGCTCCCCCGGCGCCGGGTGGATGCAGTTGACCGGGCAGGCGAGCACGCACGAGCCGTCCGCGCAGCAGGACCGGGTGACGACGTGGGCCATGTCAGGCGGCGGCGCGCGCCGGCTCGCTACGGAAGCGAGAGGCCCGTCCGTCGATGCCGAGGGCCCGCCAGACCCGGCGCGCCGGCCGGTTCATCAGGCCGAGCTCCTCGCACAGCGCCCGCACGTCGGCGAAGAGGTCGACGAGGAAGGCCTGCGACGTCGGCGAGCCCCAGAACATCTCCGCGAAGACCTCGTCGGGGATGCCCATGTCGCGGCGGGCCTTCCTCGACGGCTTCATGATCTCGTCGCACAGCCACCGCATGATCAGCGGCGTGCCGACGGAGAGGTAGGCCCGGTCGAGACGGGAGAGCCTGGGGTAGGTCGTGCGCAGGTACGCGTGGGCGAAGCCGATGTGCCGGGCCTCCTCCGCCACGTGGATCTGCATGATCCGCTCGATGAGCGGGTGGACCGGGTGGTCGCCGCGCAGCATCATCTTCTGCACGTGGTCGATCGGCTCCTCACCGGCGAGCACCCCGACGAAGAAGCCGAAGGGGATCACCCGGGCCATCTGCGGCAGCAGCATCCCCACGGCCCGGAAGACGACCGAGCCGCCCGCCACGGGCATGCCCGAGCGGTTGACGAACTCCTGGAACATCTGGGTGTGGTGGCACTCCTCGGTCGCCTCGTGGGTGACGTACCGGAAGGCGTGGTCCCGGTTGGGCAGGGCGAAGGCGTAGTTCATCAGGCCGCTGATGAGGATCTGCTCGAACTGGAGGCCGACCTTCATGATGTTCGCCTGCCGGTAGAGGCCGATGCGGGCCTGTCGGCGCGGCTCGAGCGAGCGGTACCACGGGTGCCCGCCGACGACATCGTGCGGGGAGAGGACGAACCGCGGGTCCTCGGGGTCGATGCCGTGTGCCTCCCAGTCGATGTCGACGAAGGCGTCGAAGTGCTGCTCCACGGACGCCTCGGAGAGGGCCAGGAGCATCGCCTGGAAGTCCTCCTCGGCGCCCGGTGCACCGTCGGCGGGGGCCGTGTCGGGGCCTGGCGCGAAGGGGGTCGCGGCCGGGTTGACCATCGTGCTCACCTCGTTGTGGGTCGATCGGTTCTCCCCGACGTTAGCGTGACACGCTGTCACATGTACATACTCGGGCGGTCACGGATCTCCCACGAGGCTCGGCGACGGTCAGCCCTCGACGAGCAGCTCCCGGGTGATGTCCGCGACCGACGCGGCACCGACGAGGCCCATCATGAGGTCCAGCTCGGCGAGCACGTTGTCGATGACCGCGCTGACCCCGGCCGCACCGTCGAGCGCCAGCCCGTAGACGTACGGCCGGCCGAGGAGGCAGGCGTCGGCGCCGAGGGCGAGCGCGACGAAGAGGTCCGCTCCGGTCCGGATCCCGCTGTCCATGAGGAGCGTCGGCTCCGGCCCCACGGCCTCGCGGATGCGCACCAGGGCGTCGAGCGCGCTGATCGAGCGATCGACCTGCCTCCCCCCGTGGTTCGAGACGACGATCGCGTCGACGCCGGCGTCGAGGGCCGTCCGCGCGTCGTCCTCGTGGAGCACGCCCTTGAGCACGACCGGCAGCGAGGTGCGATCGGCGAGGGTGGCGATGTGCTCCCACGAGAGCCCCGGGTTGGAGTAGATGTCGAGGAAGGTCTCCACCGCCGCCCGCGGCTCGGGTGAGCGCAGGTTGGCCCGCAGGCCCCCGGGATGCTCCCGGGCCATCGAGAGGAGGGTGGCGATCCCTCCCTTCGCCGCCCGCGCGAGCTGCACCGGACGTCGGGGGTCGAGGCCGAGGTCCTGCGTTCCGCTGCCCGCGGCGGCCAGCCGCTCGCGCACGAGGCTCATGAAGCGCTCGTCCGAGGTGTACTGCGCGATCCCGAGGCCACGGGCGAAGGGGAGGCTGCCCAGGTCGAGGTCCTGGGTGCGCCAGCCGAGCATCGTCGTGTCGAGGGTGACGACGAGCGCCTCGGCGCCGGCGGCCTCCGCGCGGCCGATCATCGAGTCGACGAGGTCCTCGTCGGTCGACCAGTAGAGCTGGTACCAGAAGGGGGTGCCGGCCATGGCGCGCGCGGTCTCCTCCATCGGCGAGCTGCCCTGGCAGGAGAAGACGTAGGGGATCCCGCTCGCGTGCGCCCCCTCGGCGATGCGCACGTCGGCGCCCGGGGTGACCAGGCCCGCGGCGCCCACCGGGGCGAGCAGCAGCGGCGCGGCGAGGTCGGTGTCGAGCACCCGCGTGCCGAGGTCCCGCTCGGTGCTGCCGTGCAGCATCCGCGGCACGACCTGCCACCTGTCGAAGGCCTCACGGTTGGCGCGCACCGTCGCCCCGGACCCGGCCCCGCCCGCGACGTAGGCCCAGGCCCGGCGGCTCATCCTGCGCCGCGCCCGGCGCTCGAGCTCGGTGACGTCGCTCGGCACGCTCGGTGCGATGCCGAGGGCACCGGGGCGGTAGATCGCGTTCTGTCGTCCGCGGGCGCGGCCGGTCGGCGTCGGAGTCGGGTCGGCGGAGGTGCTCATGACGAGAGCCTAGGGCCGTCCGGGGCGGCCGCTAGCCTCGGTCGCATGCGATTCAGCCAGGTGGACGTCTTCTCCTCCGAGCCGCTGCGCGGCAACCCCGTCGCCGTGGTGCACGACGCCGACGGACTCTCCACGGAGGAGATGCAGGCCTTCGCCCGCTGGACGAACCTGTCGGAGACGACCTTCCTCCTCGAGCCGGGCGACCCGGCGGCCGACTACCGGGTGCGCATCTTCACGCCCGGCGAGGAGCTCCCCTTCGCAGGGCACCCGACGCTCGGCACCGCCCACGCCTGGCTGGAGGCCGGGGGCGCCCCGGCCCGCGAGGAGGCCGTCGTGCAGGAGTGCGGTGCCGGGCTCGTCGAGCTGCGCCGCGGGGAGACGCTCTCCTTCGCCGGCCCACCGCTGCTGCGCAGCGGCCCGGTGGGTGCCGACGACCAGGCCGCGATCGCGCGGGCGCTGCGTCTCGACCAGGGGGCGCTGCTCGACGCCGCCTGGGTCGACAACGGTCCCGGCTGGGTGGCGGTACGCCTCGCCGGCGCCGCGGAGGTCCTGGCGGTCTCGCCGGACTGGTCGGCCTTCGGGGACCTCAAGATCGGGGTCGTCGGCCCGCACGCGCCCGGGTCGGAGGCCGCGGTGGAGGTCCGCGCCTTCTGCCCCCAGTACGGCGTGCCGGAGGACCCCGTCACGGGCTCGCTCAACGCCGGGCTCGGCGAGTGGCTCACCGCCTCCGGCGTCCTGCCCGACTCCTATGTCGCCGCCCAGGGCACCGCACTCGGCCGTGGCGGCCGGGTGCGGGTGCACCGCGAGCGGCGCCCGGACGGGGACCGGATCTGGGTCGGCGGGCCGACGACGTCGACGATCACGGGGGACGTCACGCTCTAGCCGTCCGAGATCCGGATGACGTCACGCCCTCCGATCCAGCAGCATGAGTGACGTCGCGCCCGCCCGGCGCGTACCGGACCCGGCCCCTGGACGTGAGGAGACCATGGCACTCACCCCCTCCGAGATCGAGACCTTCGTCCGTGACGGCGTCGTGCACCTTCCCGGTGCGGTCCCCCAGGAGGTCGCCCTGGCCTGCCGCGACGAGCTGTGGCGCGCGAGCGGGTGCGAGCCGGACGATCCCGCCACGTGGACCGAGCCGGTGGTCCGTATCCCCTCGATGTCCACCCCGCCCTTCGTCGCCGCCGCCCGCGCCCAGCCGCTCGAGGAGGCCTACGACCAGCTCGTCGGCCCCGGCGGGTGGCGGCCGACGGCCGGACTCGGCACCTTCCCGCTGCGTTTCCCCTCCCCCGAGGACCCTGGTGACACCGGCTGGCACGTGGAGGCGAGCTTCGCCGGCGACGACGGGCAGATGCGCGTCAGCCTCCGTTCGCGAGGGAGGGCGCTGCTCGCGCTCTTCCTCTTCTCGGAGGTCGGGGAGCAGGATGCCCCGACGCGGGTACGTCTGGGGTCCCACCTGGACGTACCGACCCTGCTGCGCGACACCGACGACGCGGGTCTGGAGTGGCTGACCCTGTGCGGGCAGGCCGTCCCCGCCTCCGCGGGGCGCCCCGTCGAGCTCGTCACCGGGTCGCCGGGTGATGTCTACCTCTGCCACCCGTTCCTCGTCCACGGGGCGCAGCCGCACCACGGGAGCCGACCACGCTTCATGGCGCAGCCGCCGGTCGTGCCCACCGGCGAGCTGGATCTCCAGGCCACCGAGCCCACGCCCGTGGCGCGGGCGGTGCTGGCCGGGCTCGGTCGAGCACGGCGCGCCGGTGGTTCGCCGCCCGGCCCCACCCGGGGCGCGGTCAGCTCGAGGCGGCCTTCGGCATGAGGATCCACAAGATGATGTAGGCGAGCTCGCCCGCACCGACGAGCCCGAAGATCACGAAGCCCACCCGCACGAGCAGTCTCGGGAGCCCGAACCGGTCGGCCAGGCCGGCGCACACACCGGCGATCCACTTGCCGTTCCTGGGACGTGCCAGCTGATTGCTCATGGGTCCTGGCTACCCGCACCGGCCTCCTCCATGCAACCGGTGGAGGTGTCCGGGCGGTCGCGGACGGCATCCGCGCGCCGGGGGTCCGCCACCCACCCGGGGACCCGGAAGGACCCGGGCGAGGCGGCCTCCCTGGCGATCTGACGGGTGACGGCCCGGGAGACCGCCTCCTTGACACCACCGACCGACCGGCCCCCCACGGCGAGGCCGAGCGCACGGTCGTCGCGACGGGCGACCTGGAGCACCCCGTCCCTGCGTCCGAGGCCGATGCACTGGCCGGCGAAGCCGACGGAGAGGTCTGCCGGCGTCTCCCCGACCAGCCGCGCCGCGAGGGTCTGCGCGGCGACGATCCCCAGCTGGACCGCGGACGCGCAGCACATCCGGAAGGGGGCCGCGGAGGGTGACGAGGCGTCGCCCGTCGCGACGACGCGTGGGTCGCTGACGCTCGTCAGGGTCTCGTCGGTCACGAGGCGCCCGGCCGCGTCCGTGGCCAGCCCGCTCCGACGGGCGAGGTCGGGGACGGCGAAGCCGGCGGTCCAGACGGTCACCCCGCTCGGGAGCGAGCCCCCGTCGGCGAGCCGCACCGAGCGGGGCGTCACCTCGACGACCCGGGAGCCGCCCCCGTCCACGACCCGCACCCCGAGGCGGGCCAGGTGCCGGTGGACGAGCCGGCGGCCGCGCCCGTGCAGGTACGGGTTGAGCTCGCCGCCGCACACCAGGCTCACCGGGTGCCCCTGCTCCGCCAGCTCCGCCGCCACCTCGATGCCGGTCGAACCGGCCCCGACGACCGTCACGGGCGTCCCCGGAGGAGCCGCCTCGAGCGCAGCCCGCAGTCGGGTGGCCCCTTCGAGGGTCGCCACCGGGTGCACGAGATCGGCACCTGGCAGGTCCGGAGCCCGAGCGTGGCTGCCCACCGCGTACACGAGGTGGTCGTAGCCGAGGCGGTCCCCCGTCGCCAGGGTCACCGCCCGCGCCGTCGGGTCGATCCGGGTCGCCGTGTCCACGACGAGCCGGACCCCCTTCGCCAGCACCTCCGGGAAGGCGACCACCGCGGGGTGGGTCCCGGCGGCGGCCTGGTGGAGGCGGATCCGCTCGACGAACTGCCCGCGCGGGTTGATCAGCGTCACCCGCACGTCGTCGCGCGCGGTCAGCCGGTTGGCGGCGAGCACACCGGAGTACCCGCCCCCGATCACCACGATCTCGCTCGTTCGTCCCATGGCCATGTCCTTTCGTCGTCTCGGCCTGTGGAGACGTGGACGAGACGGCGTCCACGTCTGTGACATCGCCGGGCATGTCACACCGGAGGTGGACCGTCTCGTCTCCCGTACGAGACCCTGGAGGACCACGAGGAGGCCGCCGCATGTCACGCGTGGAGCACTTCGAGGAGCTGCGACCGCTGCTCTTCTCGATCGCCTACCGCATCCTCGGCACGGTCGGTGAGGCCGAGGACGCCGTGCAGGAGACCTGGCTGCGCTACGCCGACGCCGACGCCGAGCCGGACTCGCCGCGGGCCTGGCTGTCCACGACGATCACGCGGCTGTGCGTCGACGTCCTGCGCTCGGCCCGGGTCCGCCGCGAGCAGTACGTCGGACCGTGGGTGCCCGAGCCGCTGACCGAGGACCCGTACGTCGACCCGGAACGCTCGGTGCAGCTGGCCGAGTCGGTGTCGGTGGCCGCCCTGCTCGTGCTGGAGCGGCTCAGTCCGCTGGAGCGTGCCGCCTTCGTGCTGCGGGAGGTCTTCGGCTTCAGCTACGCGGAGGTCGGCGAGACGGTCGGGCGCTCACCGGCTGCGTGCCGCCAGCTCGTCGTCCGCGGACGTCGCCACATGCGCGAGGAGCGGGCCCGCTTCGACGTCGACCGTCGCGAGCGGGACGAGCTGGCCCGGCGCTTCTTCGCCGCCCTGCGCGACGGTGACGTCGACGCCCTTCGCGAGCTGCTGGCCGACGAGGTGCACCTCGTCGGGGACGGCGGCGGAGGAGTGGGGACGCGCGCCGACGACTTCGGCCGGGAGAAGGCGAGCCGGGCGCTGGCCGCCAACGTCGGCCCGCTGCTCGCCGTCGGCGCCCGCCTCGACGTGCACGAGCTCAACGGCGTCCCCGGCGCGATCTTCCGCGACACCGACGGCGGTGTCCTCGGCACCCTCACCGTGGGGATCCGGGCGGGACGGGTCACCACGCTCTACGCGGTGAACAACCCCGACAAGCTCGGCCACCTGGGCCCTCGCGCGGACCTCGCCGCCCTCCTCGCCCGGCGCACGGAGGTCATGCGCGCACGACGGACCTGAGGCACGTCGGTCACACTGGAGCCACCCCGCTCGTCAGACAGGTGACGAACGAGAGAGGGAGTCCCATGGACACGACGGGCGAGTTCGAGGCGGAGCGAGGACGACTCGTCGCACTCGCGACACGGGTGCTCGGTGACCCGGCCGAGGCCGAGGACATCGTGCAGCAGGCCTGGCTGCGGCTGCACGGCACGGGGACCCGGATCGAGTCGCTGCCCGCGTGGCTGACGACCGTGACGACCCGCCTGTGCCTGGACCGGCTCAAGTCACGGACCCCGGTGCCGCACGACGAGATCGAGCCCGGCGACCCGGTGCCCGACATCGCCGACGAGGTGGCCCTCGCCGACACCGTCGGCGTGGCGCTCCAGGCGGTGCTCGACCGGCTCACCCCGAGCGAGCGGGTCGCCTTCGTCCTGCACGACAGCTTCGGTGTCGACTTCACGACGATCGCGACCGTCCTCGAGAGCAGCCCGACCGCCGCCCGCAAGCTCGCCTCCCGGGCCCGGGCCAAGGTGCGCCGGCCGGTGCCGGAGGGCCGGCTCACCGACCGGGAGGTCGTCGATGCCTTCATGGCCGCGGCCCGGGAGGGCGACTTCGCCTCTCTGCTGGGCCTGCTCGCGCCCGACGCCGGCATCACGGCGGACGCCGCGGCCGTCCGCACGGGCACGCCCGAGCGCATCGACGGGCGGGAGCAGGTCGCCGCGTTCTTCGACGGCAGCGCCCACGCGGCCCTGGCCGTGCTCGTGGACGAGCGTCCCGGCGCCGCCTGGTACCACCGCGGCGCCCCCCGGGTGCTCTTCGACTTCACGGTCGAGGACGGACAGGTCCGCGGCATCACCTTCCGGGCCGACCCGCAGGTGCTCGCCCGTGTCGAGCGCCGGAGCGACACCCGCCGGCTGAGCTCGTGACCGCCGGTCACATCCCACCCGGCTCGCTCGTCAACCAGTCAGCACCACCACGAAGAGAGGATCTCCCGATGAAGACCATGACCTGCCGCCAGCTCGGCGGCCCCTGCGACCTCGAGCACCACGGCGAGAGCGCCGATGACGTCATCAACGCCCAGGACCGCCACCTCAAGGAGGCCGAGAAGGCCGGTGACGCCGAGCACCGGCCCGCGCGCGAGGACATGAAGAAGCGCTGGCTGCGTCCCCGCAAGGCCCTCGGTTGGTACAACGACATGAAGCGCACCTTCGCGGAGCTGCCGGAGGATCCCGACCCCGTCCGGTAGCCCGCTGGTCACGGAAGGGGTTCGACCGGGCCGCGGGCCTTGTCCCGCGGCCCCGTCGCCCCATACCTTGCCTGTACGTCCTCAGCGTGGAGGGCGGCCGACGAGGAGGCTCCCCGTGTCCGACCACCACTCCACCCTGTGCGAGGCCTTCGACGAGGTCTCGCGGATCGACCCCTCCGCGGTCGCGCTACGCACCCCCGGCGACGTCGTCACGGTCACCTGGGCCGAGCTGGCCCGACGCGTGCGGGCCGTCGCCGGTGGGCTGGCCGCCCTGGGGTACGAGCGAGGCGACACCCTGGGCATCCTGCTCACCAACCGGCCCGAGTTCGCCTGGGTCGACGCGGGCGCGATGCACCTGGGGATGGCTCCCTTCTCCATCTACAACACCTCCTCCCCCGAGCAGGTCGAGTACCTCTTCGGCAACGCCGGCAACCGCATCGTCGTCACCGAGACCGCCCTCCTGCCGGCCGTCCTGGCGTCCGGCGCTCCGCTGGACCACGTGGTCGTCGTCGATGGCCGGCCGGACGGGGCGACCCACACCCTCGAGCAGCTCATGGACCTCGCCGAGCCGGGCTTCGACTTCGAGGCCGCGTGGCGGGCGGTGCGGCCCGACGACGTGCTCACCCTCATCTACACCTCCGGCACGACCGGGCCGCCGAAGGGGGTCCAGCTCACCCACCGCAACCTCCTCTCGGTGGTCCGTGGGGCGGAGGACGTCGTCGCGGTCGACTTCGGGGACCGCATCACCTCCTTCCTCCCCGCGGCCCACATCGCCGACCGGGCGTCGGCGCAGTACTTCGCCATGACGAAGGGGGTCCAGATCACCTACGTGGCCGACCCGAGGGAGATCGCCACGGCCCTCCCCGACGCGCGCCCCACCATCTGGTTCGCGGTGCCCCGAGTCTGGGAGAAGATCAAGCTCGGCGTCGAGACCCAGGTCGCCGCGGAGGAGAGCCCGGTGAAGCGGCGCCTCGGCGCCTGGGCGATGCGGATGGCCGAGAAGAACGGCGCCGCCCAGCTCTCCGGCACCCCTCTCGGTGCCCTCGACAGGGCACAGCTCGCGCTCGCCGACCGGCTCGTGCTGAGCAGGATCCGGGCGAAGCTCGGCATGGACCAGATGCGCTGGGCCTGGTCCGGCGCCGCCGCGATCGCGCCGGAGACCCTGACCTTCTTCATCGGGCTCGGCGTGGACGTCTGCGAGATCTGGGGGATGTCGGAGATCGCCGGTGCGGGCACGATCAACCCGCCGGGCAGGGCGAAGGTCGGGACCGTCGGACCGGTCGTCCCCGGCTTCGAGATGAGGATCGCCGAGGACGGCGAGGTCCTCTTCCGCGGCGAGAGCGTCATGGCCGGCTACCGCGGCGAGCCGGAGAAGACCGCCGAGGCGATCGACGAGGACGGGTGGCTGCACACCGGGGACCTCGGCGAGATCGACGAGGACGGCTACCTGACGATCGTCGACCGCAAGAAGGAGCTGATCATCAGCTCGGCCGGCAAGAACATGTCCCCGTCCAACATCGAGAACACGCTCAAGGTCACCACCCCCATCGCGGCCACGATCGTCGTCGTCGGGGACGGGCGGCCGTACAACGTCGCCCTGGTCGCCCTCGACCCGGACGTGGCCACCGCCTTCGCGACCGAGGCCGGGATCTCTCCGGACGCGGCGGTGCTCGCCAAGGACCCCCGGCTCGTCGCGAAGGTCCAGGAGGGCATCGACGCCGGCAATGCGCGCCTCTCCCGGGTGGAGCAGGTCAAGCGGGTCCGGGTGCTCCCCGAGTTCTGGGCTCCCGGGAGCGAGGTGCTCACCCCGACCCTCAAGGTGCGCCGGCGCCCGGTCGGCGTGCGGTACGCCGACGTCATCGACGAGCTCTATGCCGACTGACTCCCGCGCCCTCCGGTGACGGCCGCCCACCCCGGCCACAGCGTCCTCCAGCTGCCCGTCCCGCCGCTGGAGGACTGGGTGCGTGCACGCACCCGGCACCATGACCCCACCTTCGTCAGCCGGGACGCCGACTTCGGCCACGCGCACATCACGGTGCTCGCCCCCTTCGTGCCGGACCCGGGGGCGGAGGACCTCGCCCGGGTGGACCAGATCGCGGCCGCCGGCGCGCCGGTCGAGGTGCACCTGTCCGAGGTGGCCACCTTCCCGGACGGCATCATCCACCTGCGGGTGCAGCCGGAGGGGCCCGTGCGGGAGCTGACCCGGGCCGTGCGGAGGGCCTTCCCCGCACTCCTTCCCTACGAGGGCCGCTTCGGTCCGGAGCCGGTACCGCACCTGACCCTCGACGCGGTCACGGACGAGGTCTCGGAGGCGAGCACACGCCGTCTGCTGGGCGAGCTGCTACCGGTGACCTGCGAGCTCGACCGGCTCCATCTCGCCTGGTGGCAGGCGGGGGACTGCCACGTGATGCACCGGTGGCGCCTCGAGGGGACCCGGCCTCGCCGACCCCTTCCGCGCGGGGAGATAATCCTTTAGTCTCTCACTATGAGACTTGAAGTCACCCGCCGAGCGGAGCTGGCCGTGCAGGCGATCGCGGCGCTCGCCCCGCAGGGGACCCGGCTCAAGGCGCCCCAGCTGGCCGAGGCGCTCGATGCGACGCCGGGCTTCACCGCCCAGGTGCTCGGCCCGCTCGTCAAGGCCGGCTGGGTGCGCTCCACGCCGGGACCCACGGGGGGCTACTCGCTCACCCGTGCGGCCACCGAGGCGAGCGTCCTCGAGGTCGTCGAGGCGGTCGACGGGCCGACCGCTACCGGGCGCTGCGTCGCCGAGGACCGCCCGTGCGGCCTGGGCCGTACCTGCGCCCTCCACGAGGCCTGGATGCAGGCCCGCGAGACCCTGACCACCACGCTGGCCGCCACCCCGGCGGTCGGCGTCCACCACGGCGTCACGGACTGACGCCGCCTTCCGAAGGGAGATCCGGCCATGGCCGTCACCACCACCGCCACCCTCGGTGACCTCGTCACCGAGGACCCACGCCGCAGCCAGGTGCTCGAGGAGCTCACGCTCGACTACTGCTGCGGCGGGCAGCGTTCGCTCGAGGAGGCGTGCGCATCCGCCGGGCTGGACCTCGCGGACGTCGCCGAGCGGCTGGACCTGCTGGGCACCCCGCCACCGATGACGGCCGGCACGCTGGCGATGGCCGCCCTGGCCCACGACATCGTCGACACCCACCACGCGTGGACGTGGGAGGCGATGCCGCGCCTGCGTGCCCTCGTCGACAAGGTGGCCGGGGTGCACGGC
Source organism: uncultured Janibacter sp. (assembly GCA_964430615.1). Classification (GTDB taxonomy): domain Bacteria; phylum Actinomycetota; class Actinomycetes; order Actinomycetales; family Dermatophilaceae; genus Janibacter. The sequence goes on from CAYSGN010000037.1 coordinate 17,287, forward strand.
GCCCGCCACCCCGAGCTGGCGCAGGTGCAGACCGTCTACGCGAAGGTCGTCGACGAGCTGGACCCGCACATGACCCGCGAGGAACGGGTGATCTTCCCGGCCATCAGCCGCCTGGAGAAGACCCAGGCGCCGGTGGGTCTTCCCGGTGACGAGGACTTCGCCGAGGCGCTGCGCCGGCTCATCGCCGAGCACGACGTCGTCGGGGACCACCTGCGCGAGCTGCGCGAGCTCACCGGCGGTTTCGCGCCGCCGGAGGACGCCTGCACCTCCTACCGGCTCATGCTCAGCGGCCTGGAGGAGCTCGAGCGTGACGTGCACGAGCACGTCCACAAGGAGAACAACGTGCTCTTCCCGCAGGTCCTCACGATGCAAGAGGCCCTGGCCGCAGGCTGAGCAGACAGACGCACGCCACCGGCCCTCTCCCCTTGGGGCCGGTGGCGTGCTCGCTCCGTACGTCGGTCAGGCGGCGACGGGCCGCCCCTGGAGGGTGCGCCAGGTGTAGGCCATGGCGAGGTAGAAGATCGGGGCGATGACGATGGTGCCGAGGAGGAACGTGCAGCAGATCGCCACGACACCGACCACGATGAACAGCAGGGCGAGCAGCAGGTTCTCCGCCGGATGGGCCTTGACGAACTCGAAGCTCGCGCGCATGCCATCGATCGCCGAGGAGCCGTCGACGACCGCGATCGTCGTGTACATGAGGAAGAAACCCGCCACGAGACCGGGGATGATGCACAGGTACATACCGACGTAGGTGATGAGCAGGGTGAGCACGCTCGCGAGGACGACCTGGAGCCACGGGACCCGGCTGAACATCTGCTCCAGGCTCGTGTGCCCGGTGTCCGTGACGTCCAGCGCGCCGCGGACGATCGCCGCGCCGACGATCCAGCTGAGGACCGACACGACGAGGCTGACGAGCGAGCTGCCCAGCTGGCTCAGCAGGCTGTACTGCGGCGAGTCGAAGGACTCCGGCGAGTCGAGGTCAGCCACGCCCGCACCGATCAGGCTCCCTGTGACGAGGAAGTTCCCGAGGAGGCTCAGACCCACGGAGATCACGAGGACGACGAGACCCATGAGCAGGAAGGGCCCGGCGTACGCGACGAACTTCCTCCAGCCGTACTGGAGGGCATCGATCGGGCTGTACCGGGGTGCGGGCTGGTAGCCCCCGGGCCCACTGCCGGGAGGCGGCGGCATGCTCGGCGGCATGCCACCTCCGTACGGAGGTGGCATGGCGGGGCCGTTGGGGCCGCCCGGGGGCGGGGGTGGCGTTCCGGGCGGTGGTGGCGGCTGATAGCTCATGGCCACACCCAATATCGATCGCACCCCCGAATCAAGCACCGACCCGTGCTCGTATCGTGGGTGCATGGCACCTGAGACGAGCGAGTGGATGCGGATCGTCGCCGAGGACCCGAACCACTCCAGCTGGTACATCGAACGCTTCCGCGAGATGGCCGCTCGGGGTGACGACCTGCACGGCGAGGCGCGTCTCGTCGACGCGATGGTGCCGCGAGGGGCACGCGTCCTCGACGCCGGGTGCGGACCGGGCCGCGTCGGCGGCCGGCTGCACGAGCTCGGCCATCGGGTCACCGGTGTGGACGTCGACCCCGCGCTCATCACCGCCGCGCAGGAGGACCACCCCGGGCCGGACTGGCAGGTGGCCGACCTCGCCGAGCTCGACCTGCGCGAGGAGTCCGGGGAACGGTCGGTCTTCGACCTCATCGTCTGCGCGGGCAATGTCATGACCTTCCTCGCCGCGAGCACCCGCCGGGACGTGCTCTCCGGTTTCGCCGCCCACCTGGCCGAGGGCGGCCGGGCGGTCGTCGGCTTCGGCGCCGGCCGCGGCTACTCCTTCGCCGACTTCCACCGCGACGCCGCGGACGCCGGCCTCGAGCAGCAGGTGCGGCTCGGCGGCTGGGCCCTCGAACCCTTCACCGAGGACGGCGGTTTCGTCGTCTCGACCTTCGGCCGAGGAGGCCAGTCATGACCCCCAGCTATCTCGACCCGCCCCACACCGAGGTCAGCTACCTCACCGCGGAGGAGGTCCCGACGGCCGTACGCGTGGCCAAGGACGTCACCGCCGACGAGATGGCCCCGGTCTTCGACGAGACCTTCGGTGCGCTCGTCCCCGGCCTCGAGGAGCACGGCTTCACCGCCGCCGGGCCCGCGCTCGCCCTGCACCGTCGGATGCCCGGGGCGACGATGAGCTTCGAGGTGGGATTCCCGCTCACCACCCCCTTCGCCGGTGTCCTCGAGGCCGGTGGCATCGAGTTCGTGCCCTCGGCGCTGCCCGCGGGTCGGATCGCGACGGTCTCGCACCTCGGTGGCTACGACGAGCTGGGCCGTGCCTGGGAGCGGTTCATGCAGCAGGTGGCCGACGACGGGCACCGGCCGGAGCTGCCCTTCTGGGAGGTGTACGTCACCGAGCCCGGCACCGACGTCGACCCGAGCACCCTGCGGACCGACCTCGTCACGCTGCTCGCCGCCTGACCACCGCCCGGAGGGGCGTGATATGCCGAAGTGGACGAGGACGTCCGGAGGGAGCACGCGATGGCGAACCGTATCCGCAGGGGTGTGATCGGCGCGGGCGCATCGGTGGCGGCCGTCGCCACCCACGACCTGCTCCAGAAGAAGCACTCGGTCCTGCGCAACTACCCGGTCGTCGGGCACATGCGCTTCCTGCTCGAGTCGATCCGACCCGAGCTCCAGCAGTACTTCATCGAGCGCAACTGGGACGGGCGGCCGTACAACCGGGACGTCCGGACGGTCATCTACGAGCGGGCCAAGGGCATCCACGGCGAGCAGTCCTTCGGCACCGAGCGCGATGTCCACCGGGCCGGCTACGAGCACCTCGTCCACTCCACCACCCCGCTGGAGCCCCCGGCCGAGCCGCCCCGGGTGCGGGTCGGCGGACCGGACTGCACCCGCCCCTACGACATGTCCCTGCTCAACGTGTCGGCGATGAGCTTCGGGGCCCTGTCCGCGAACGCGATCCTCGCGCTCAACGAGGGCGCCCGACGGGGCGGCTTCGCCCAGGACACCGGCGAAGGGGGCCTGTCCTCCCACCACCTGGAGCGTGGCGGCGACCTCGTGTGGGAGATCGGTTCGGGATACTTCTCGACCCGCACCGAGGACGGTGACTTCGACCCGGAGCAGTTCCGGGACCGCTCCGCCCACGACCAGGTCAGGTGCATCTCGCTCAAGCTCTCCCAGGGCGCCAAGCCAGGAGTCGGCGGGGTGCTGCCCGCGGCGAAGGTCTCGGCGGAGATCGCCCGGGTCCGCGGCGTTCCCCAGGGCGAGAAGTGCGTCAGTCCCGCCGCCCACAAGGTCTTCACCACCCCGGTCGAGCTCATCGAGTTCGTCGCCCGGATGCGTGAGCTCTCCGGCGGCAAGCCCGCCGGCTTCAAGCTGTGCGTCGGCTCCCGACGTGACGTGCTGGCGATCTGCAAGGCGATCCTCGAGGTCGGCACCGCGCCGGACTTCATCATCGTCGACGGGAGCGAAGGGGGGACCGCCGCCGCCCCCCTGGAGTACGAGGACCATGTCGGCATGCCGCTGACGAACGGGCTCATGCTCGTGCACAACGCCCTCGTCGGGGCCGGCATCCGTGACCGGGTCAAGGTCGGCGCGAGCGGCAAGGTCGCGACCGGCAACGACATCGTCCGGCGCCTCATCCAGGGCGCGGACTACACGAACGCCGCCCGGGCGATGATGATGGCCGTCGGCTGCATCCAGGCCCAGCGCTGCCACACCGGCACCTGCCCCGTCGGGGTCGCCACCCAGGACCCTCGTCGGGCACGGGCCCTCGACGTCGGGGACAAGAGCACCCGCGTGCACCAGTACCACGAGGCGACCGTCGCCCAGGCGGTGCAGATGATGGCGACCATGGGAGCCCGGCAGTCGGAGGACCTGACCCCGGACATGCTGCGGCACAACGTCTCCCACGAGGACGTGCGCTCCTACGCCGAGCTCTACGAGTGGCTCTCCCCCGGCCAGCTGCTCGCCGACCCGCCCGAGGAGTGGGCGAAGGACTGGCGGGAGGCCTCGGCGGACCGCTTCCTCCCCTCGACCGGCGCCCGGCGCTGAGGCGGGTCAGAAGACCGGCTTGCCGCCCGTGACCCCGAGGACGGTGCCCGAGACGTAGCCGGCCTCGGCGGGCGCGGCGAGGAAGACGAAGGCCGGGGCGACCTCGGCCGGCTGCCCCGCCCTGCCGAGGGGGGTGTCGGCGCCGAAGGCCTCGATCTTCTCCTCCTTCTGGGTGGCCGGCTGGAGCGGCGTCCAGATCGGGCCGGGGGCGACGGCGTTGACCCGGATGCCCTGCGGCCCGAGCTCGGCGGCGAGGTTGACCGTGAAGTTGTTGATGCCCGCCTTCGTCGCGGCGTAGTCCAGCAGGGACGTCGAGGGCTCGTAGGCCTGGATCGAGCTGACGTTGATGATGCTGCCGCCCTCACCGAGGTGAGGGACCGCCGCCTGGGTCAGCCAGAGCAGCGCGTGGAGGTTGGTGCGCAGCACGCGCTCGATCCGCTCGGGCCCCATGTCGGCCAGCCCCTCGTCCCTGGCGTACTGGACACCGGCGTTGTTGACGAGCACGTCGAGACCACCGAGGTCGGCGACGACCTGGCCGACCAGCTCGGTGCACGTCACGTGCTCCGTGAGGTCGCCGGGGCACAGGAGCGCGGTCCGGCCGGCCTCGCGCACCCAGTGCGCGGTCTCCTCGGCATCCTGCTGCTCCTCCGGGAGATAGGAGAGCGCGACGTCCGCCCCCTCGCGGGCGAAGGCGATGGCCACCGCCCGCCCGATGCCGGAGTCGCCGCCGGTGATCAGGGCCCGCAGCCCCTGCAGGCGACCGTGACCGTGGTAGCTCTCCTCGCCGTGGTCGGGCACGGGGTCCATCTCGGCGGTGGTGCCGGGCAGCTCCTGCTGCTGGGCCGGGAAGCCACCCTGCTCGGTCGTGGGCATCCGGGCCGCCCGGCTGCTGGCGGTGCTCTCTGTCATGGGAACCTCCATGTAGTGGGTACTTCCCTAGGGAGATGTGTGCCTGGATGCGAATCCCCCTAGGGAGATGTGCACCTGGGGCACCTACCCCGGCGGAGAGCGGCCGACACCTCGGCCCTCGCGTCCCCCCGTCCGGATCAGCGGCGGGCCAGGACCTCGCGCAGCGGGGTGGCCGGGTGGCCGGTGAGGGCCTCGACGTCGCCGGTGACCTCCTCGTGCTCCCCCGCCGCGATCGCCGTGTACGTGGAGATCCAGCCGGCGACCTCCCAGTCGGGGGCGCCGTAGGAGGCCCGGGAGGCGCGGGCCTCCTCGAGCGTCTCGTCGACGTAGGTGACCCCCCGGCCGAGCACCTCGCCGAGGACAGCGGCGATCTCGGTGAAGGAGAGCGCCTCGGGGCCGGTGAGGGTGTAGGTACGACCCGCATGGCCGGAGGGCGCGAGGAGCACGGCCGAGGCAGCGTCGGCGATGTCGTCCTGGGCGACGACCGCGGCGCGCCCGTCACCTCCGGGCCCGCGGATCACGTCGTCCTCCCCGACGAGCCCGGGCATGAAGTCGGCGTAGAAGCCGTCGCGCAGGAAGGTCCAGTCCATGCCGGAGGCCCGGATGTGGGCCTCGGTGTCGGCGTGGTCACGGGCGAAGGTGAAGGTGCTGGTCGGGCTCGCGGCCTGGAAGGAGAGGTAGACGACGTGGCGCACCCCTGCCGCCGCAGCGGCGTCCACGAAGGCCCGGTGTGCCGCCTGGCGCTCGGCGTCCTCGGACGCCGAGACCATGAAGAGCGTCTCCGCCCCGGTCAGCGCCTCGCGCACCGCCGCGTCGTCGGCGAAGGGGGCGACGGCCGTGCTCGCTCCCGGCAGCGAGGGCGCCCGGCCCGGGTCCCGGACGAGGAGGCGCTGGACCACCCCCTTCGCCGCGAGCCGTGAGGCCACCCGACCGCCGATGCGGCCGGTGGCCCCGGTCACCCCGATCAGGGCGGTCTCGGTCCCGGTGCGCGTCATGATGATCACGCTACCGAGCCGACTCACCGGCCCAGAGACGGTAGAGGCAGTAGACGGCCACGGCGCACAGCACGTGCCAGACGCCGTGCCCCTGGAGCAGCGAGAGCGGGTCGCACAGGGCGCCGCCGTCGTGCGACGGGAGCCACACGGCGAAGGCGATGACCATGACGAGGACCGCGCCCACGCCCCACGCGGTGTGGCGGCGCACCCTCGGGATGAGGAGCGCCTCGAGCACGACGGTCGCCACGAGCAGGGCCGCGAAGACGGCATTGCCCGCGTGGTCGACGACGGGCAGGGCCCCGAAGGAGCTCTCCACGACCTCGCAGACCAGGACGAGGCCGATGAAGACCACCGCCCCGGTCCCGGTGCCGCGACCGGTGACCCGCACGAGGGCATAGGCGGTCGCGAAGCTCGCGACGAGGTACATCGAGAGCATGTCGAGCCGGCCCCCGAGGGCCGACTCGGTCGCGTGCATGGCCATCGAGGCCGGGCCCAGGAGGGTGACGACGACCGCCAGGGCCGTCGTCGCGTACGGACGGACCAGGCGCCCCCGGGGCCACCGGGCCCGCCAGGCGATGAGCAGGCCCACGACGACGAAGGCGAGGTTGCTCAGCGCGTTGACCGGCTGCACGAGCAGCCCGTCGTGACCGGCCTCGCAGAAGTGGCCACCGCGATCGACGTCCGGCCCGAGCCAGCCCCGCGCCGAGGCGAGGAGCAGCAGGCCGAGCGAGACGACGCCGACGACGGCCGTGACCACGACCGGGACGAGGTCGCGTCTCCCCCGGGGCCGGTCCATCCCGGCACGCTAGCGGCGCCCGGGGACCGGGCGCCGTCGCGACCGCGGGCCAGCGGTCCGTCGACGGTCTCAGGCGGGGGCGTGCTCCCGCTGGTGGCGGGCGCCGAGCACGGTCCCGAGGAGGACGAGGGCCACGGAGGCGCCGAGGACGCCCACGTAGCCGATGTACTCGGCCGCGGCGAGCGCCACACCGGCCGCCACGAAGGAGATCGCGAGCGCGAAGCAGCTGAGCATCGTGAAGTCCGTGCCCGCGGAGTCCGCCCGCGCGTAGTCCATGTTGATCGTGTAGACGACGACGTTGGCCATCGCGTAGGCCGCCATGAAGATGCACAGGGCGATCGTCGTCCACACCGTCGGGGCGTGCCCGAGCGCGAGGGGCACGAGGCAGAGGACCGCCAGCGCGAGCACGATGCCGCCGAGGACGAGCACCCGCAGCCGTCCCCAGCGCGAGACGAGAGCACCGGCACCGAGCGAGGAGAGCACGGCCGGGACGGAGGCGATCGCCCCCGAGACGACCCCGATCTTCGTCAGCGACCACCCGGCGTCCACGAGCGCCGGGGAGACGATCGCATAGCCGACCGCGGCGCCGATGTAGTACAGCGGGACGACGAGGAGGACCCAGCGGCGGCAGCCCGGCTGGGCGAAGACCGTGACCAGGTCC
>CAYSGN010000038.1:0-23931 GCA_964430615.1 uncultured Janibacter sp.
AGCATGACCACCCGCGGGCCCCACGTGCTCATCACAGGCGCGCGCCTGGGCGCGAGCGAGGAGCCGGGCGACCTGCGCCTGGACGACGGCCGGATCCAGGAGATCGGCACCGGCCTGGAGCGAAGGGGGGCAGAGCTCCACGACGCCGGGGGAGCCCTGGCCCTGCCGGGTCTGTGGGACGGTCATGTGCACTTCGGGCAGTGGGCGGCGATGACCCGCCGGACCGACCTCGCCGACACCGCCGGCCCGGAGGAGGTCACCGCCCGGATCGCGGCGCACCTGGCCGTCGAGCAGCCCGAGCCGGGCGCGGTGGTCCAGGGCTTCGGCTGGCGGGTGGCCGGCTGGGACCGGCTGCCGAGCACCGCCGAGCTGGACGCCGTCGTCGGTGACCGCCCGGTCGTGCTCATCTCCGGGGACTGCCACGCCGGGTGGCTGAGCAGCGCCGCCTTCCGCGCGCTGGGGTTGCCGGTGCGCCCCGGGCACATCGACGAGGACGACTGGTTCCCCGTCTACGCCGGCCTGGCCGACCTGCCCGAGGACCCACGCGCCGTCCGCGCCAGCCTCGAGTCCGCGATGAGCGGGGCCGCGGCGAAGGGGGTCGTCGGCGTCGTCGACATGGAGTTCGAGACCGGCCGGGAGCTGTGGCCGCAGCGGGTCCTGGACGGATACGACCTGCTCCGGGTGCGCCCGTGCACCTACCCGGAAGGCCTCGAGGGGACGATCTCCGCCGGGGTGCGTACCGGGGACGTGCTCGACGCCACCGGCCTCGTGACGATGGGCCCGCTCAAGGTCATCTCCGACGGGTCCCTCAACACCCGCACGGCCTGGTGCTGCGAACCCTTCGTCACCGACGACGTGCTGGGCGAGCCCCACGGCAAGCACAACGTCGAGGTCGAGGAGCTCACCGAGCTGCTCCGCCGCGCCGGCGCCCACGGGATCGACGGGGCCGTGCACGCCATCGGGGACGCCGCCCTCGTCGAGGCGCTCGACGCCTTCGCCGCCAGCGGCGCCCGCGGCAGCATCGAGCACGCCCAGCTCATCCGCCACGAGGTCCTGGCGCAGATGGCCGACCTCGGCCTCGTGGCCAGCGTGCAGCCGGCCCACCTCCTCGACGACCGCGACTCCACCGAGGCCCTCTGGCCGGACCGGCTGGACCGGTGCTTCGCGCTGCGCTCGCTGACGCGGGCGGGCATCCCCCTCCGCCTGGGCTCGGACGCGCCGGTCGCACCGCTCGACCCGTGGCTGGCCATGGCCGCTGCCGTGCACCGCAGCGCCGACGAGCGCGAGCCGTGGGCCCCGGAGCAGGCGCTGACCCCACGTGAGGCGCTGCACGCCTCGACCGACGGCGTGGGCGCCCTGGAGATCGGCGGGCCCGGCGACATCGTGCTCCTCGCCGACGACCCCACCGGCGGGGGCGAAGGGAGCACCGCCGAGCAGGCGGCGCGGCTGCGGTCGACGCGGGTGCTGGCGACCTTCGTCGGTGGGCGGCTCACCCACGGGTGAGTCCTCAGATGCTGGGCGGGCCGGCCCGCGCTACCGGAAGTCGGCGACGAGGGCGTCGATCCGGTCGGCGGCCGGTGGGGTCCTGCCGCCGCACACGGAGGCCGAGACCTCCCGGTCCAGGTCACCCGCACCCTCCACGGTGAGCAAGGTGGCCCCGGCGCCCACGCAGGGACTCTCCTCGTCATCGATGCCCGAGAGCTCCTCGGGCAGGTCCGCGACGAACTCCTCCCACCGGCCCGGGTCCATCGGTTCGGTGGTCGGGTCGGCCTGCCCCTGCTGGTGGACGATCTCGTCCGCGGACAGGGTCAGCGACTCGCCGTTCTGGTACTCCTCCGGAGTGGACGGCGGGACCCAGCTCACCCTGATCTCGACCGTGGCGGGGTCGGGCCCAGACGTTCCGTCGCCGTCGGCCTCGTGTGCCTGGTCCGGGCCGCAGGCGGCCGTGGCGAGGAGCAGGAGGGCGCCGAGCAGGGCGCCTGTCGGGATACGCATGGACCTTGGACGCAGGCCCGCGTCGGTCGGTTCCCCGCGCCCTGTTCGACCACCCCGGGGCTGTCCGTCTACCCGCCCGCGCGGCCGACAGCCGTCCACGTGAACCACCTTCGGGCACAACCGAGCTCGCCGGCGACCCCGGGTTTGCACCCAAGGGGCATCTCCCTCTATTCTGGAGTCATTCCAATCCACGATGAGATCCAGCAACGGATTGGATCCAACACCCGACAGCACAGGAGAGATCAGCGCATGTCGCTCATCAACACCCAGATCAAGCCCTTCCAGGCCACCGGCTACGTCGACGGGGAGTTCAAGGACTTCTCCGAGCAGGACATCGCCGGCAAGTGGGCGATCTTCTTCTTCTACCCGGCCGACTTCACCTTCGTCTGCCCGACCGAGCTGGAGGACCTGGCCGCCGAGTACGACGGCGCGCTCAAGGACCTGGGTGTCGAGGTCTTCTCGGTCTCCACCGACACGCACTTCACCCACAAGGCGTGGCACGAGACCTCCGACGCCGTCGGCAAGGTGACCTACCCGATGCTCGGCGACCCGACCGCCCAGATCTCCCGCAACTTCGAGATCCTCCGCGAGGACGAGGGCCTGGCCAACCGTGGCACCTTCCTCGTCGACCCGGACGGTGTCATCCAGTTCATGGAGATCACCGCCGAGGGCATCGGCCGCAACGCGCAGGAGCTCGTGCGCAAGGTCAAGGCCGCCCAGTACGTCCGCAACAACCCGGGTGAGGTCTGCCCGGCGAAGTGGGAGGAGGGTGAGGACACCCTCGCCCCCAGCCTGGACCTCGTCGGCAAGATCTGATCCCGCTCGACCCGAGCGCTCGGTGAGGGCGGTGCCCGCCGCCCGGTAGGCACCGCCCTCACCCGTCGCCTCCCTTCGCCCGCCGTCCCCCTTCGTCCCACAGGAGTCGCCCCACCATGGCCCTTGACACCAACCTCGCCGCCCAGCTGACGGCATACCTGGAGAACCTGCGCGAGCCGATCGAGCTCGTGGCCACGCTCGATGACTCGGCGAAGGCCAAGGAGCTGGACGAGCTGCTCCGTGAGATCGAGGGGATGAGCGAGAAGATCACCCGCCGCGTCGCCGAGGGCGACGAGCGCGGCACGCGCACCCCCTCGTTCGACATCGTGCGCACCTCCGACCGGCAGGTCGCCGTCACCTTCGCCGGCGTGCCGATGGGGCACGAGTTCACCTCCCTCGTCCTCGCGCTGCTGCAGGTCGGCGGTCACCCGAGCAAGGCCTCCCAGGACCTCATCGACCAGGTGAAGGGCCTCCAGGGCTCCCACCGCTTCGAGACCTTCTTCTCCCTCAGCTGCCAGAACTGCCCGGACGTCGTCCAGGCCCTCAACCTGATGAGCGTGCTCAACCCGAACATCGAGCACGTGGCCATCGACGGCGCCGTCTTCCCGCAGGAGGCGGAGGAGCGCGGCGTCATGGCCGTGCCCACGGTCTTTCACAACGGTGAGGACTTCGGCTCCGGCCGGATGGAGCTGGCCGACATCGTCGCCAAGGTCGACGAGCTCTCCGGCGGCGACGCCGCCGAGCGCGCCGCCCAGGAGCTCAGCGAGCGCGACCCCTACGAGGTCCTCGTCGTCGGCGGCGGCCCGGCCGGTGCCTCCGCCGCGATCTACGCGGCCCGCAAGGGGATCCGCACCGGTCTCGTCGCCGAGCGCTTCGGTGGCCAGGTGCTGGACACGATGTCGATCGAGAACCTCGTCTCCGTCCCGCACACCGAGGGCCCCAAGCTCGCCGCCGATCTCGAGCGTCACGTCGGCGAGTACGAGGTGGACCTCGTGCGCGGGCAGGCGGCCGCCGGCCTGTCGAAGGGGGAGGACGGCCTGACCATGGTCGACCTCGCCAACGGCGCGAGCCTGGCCGGTCAGACCGTCGTGCTCGCCACCGGCGCCCGCTGGCGCACCATGGGCGTCCCGGGTGAGGAGGAGTACCGCAACAAGGGCGTCACCTTCTGCCCCCACTGCGACGGCCCGCTCTTCAAGGGCAAGCGCATCGCCGTCATCGGCGGTGGCAACTCCGGTGTCGAGGCCGCGATCGACCTCGCCGGCATCGTCGGGCACGTGACGCTCATCGAGTTCATGGACCAGATGCGCGCCGACGACGTGCTCCAGCGCAAGCTGCGCTCGCTGCCCAACGTCGACATCCGCCTCGGGACCAAGACAACCGAGGTCGTCGGTGACGGCGCCAAGGTGACCGGGCTGAGCATCGAGCCGCGCGACGGCGGCGAGTCCGAGCAGCTCGACGTCGAGGGCGTCTTCGTCCAGATCGGCCTGCTGCCCAACACCGAGTGGCTGGGCGAGAGCGTCGAGCTCTCCGAGCGTGGCGAGATCGTCATCGACGGCGTCGGCACGACGTCGATGACCGGGGTCTTCGCCGCCGGCGACTGCACGATCGAGCCCTACAAGCAGATCGTCACCGCGCTCGGCGCCGGGTCGACCGCCTCGCTGAGCGCCTTCGACCACCTGATCCGCACGAGCGCCCCCGACGAGGAGAGCGCCGTCGCGGCGACCAAGGTGGCCGACGGCGAGCTCGCCGAGGGCGACCAGATCGATGTCCCCGACACCGTGGGCGCCAGCGCCTGACCGGTGGGGGCCCGCCGCCCGACGGCGGGCCCCTCCCCTTCGCCCACAGCCAGCTCGAGGCGGACCGACCCCGCCGACCACACCACGAGGAGACCAGCATGAGCGACCAGATCGACCTGAGCGACCACGGCCCCGACCCCTACGTCGTCAACATCGAGCAGGCGACGCTCCAGAACGCCAACTACCGCTCCACCCTGTGGACCGGCTCGAACATGCAGCTGACCGTCATGGCCATCGCCCCCGGTGACGACATCGGCCTGGAGGTCCACGAGGACCACGACCAGTTCCTGCGGGTCGAGCAGGGTCGCGGTCGGGCCCAGCTCGGCCCCGCGGAGGACGACCTCTCCTTCGACCGCGAGGTCGGCGACGACGACATCGTCATGGTCCCCGCCGGCCAGTGGCACAACATCACCAACATCGGTGACGTGCCGCTGAAGGTCTATTCCCTCTATGCCCCGCCGGAGCACGTGCACGGCACCGTGCACCCGACGAAGGCCGACCAGGAGGCCGACCCGACGGAGGACTGAGTCCCCTCCCCTTCCTCGCCGACCCCCGGCGCGGAGTCCGCGAAGGGCGCCCACATGGCGCCCCTTCGCCGACCGCGTGCGGGGGCCGGCGGCGTCCGGGTGCGGCCTGGGCCACCCCGTGGACCAGCCCTGGCCCCCCAGGTGACCCAGCAGTAACCTCGGGAGCCATGCAGAGCAGCATCGAGTACACGCGGATCGAGGGCGCGGGGGAGCCGATCGTCCTCATCCACGGCATCGGCCACCGTCGGGAGGCGTGGGGGCGGGTGCCCCGGCTCCTCGCGGACCAGGGCCACGACGTCTACGTCGTCGACCTGCCGGGGCACGGCCTCTCGCCGGCGGTGGTCCGCCCGGAGAACTACGGCATGCGCAGCACGGCCGAGCAGTTCGAGCGGTACTTCGCCGGCCTCGGGGTGGAGCGCCCGCACGTCCTTGGCAACTCCCTCGGCGGCCTCATCGGCCTCGAGCTGGCGGCCCGGGGCAGCGTGCGGTCGGCGACGGTGTACTCACCGGCCGGCTTCTTCCCGCCGCACCACCTGCCCAACGTCGGGCTCAACCTGCTCGTGATGAAGATCGGCAGCTACCTCCCGGAGAGCGTCCACCGCCGGCTCAACGGCAACGAGCGCCTCAAGGCCCTCGCGCTGCGGGCGCTCTACGTGCACCCGGAGAAGGTCGACCTGGAGACCGCGATCGGGGACACCCTCAACCTGCGCCGGGCCAAGGGCTTCTGGCCGCACCTCGCGCGGGCGACCTTCTCCCGCTTCACCAAGGACGTGCAGGTCCCCACGACCGTCGCCTGGGGCGACACCGACCGGCTGCTGCTGCCCTCCGAGGCGCAGACCGCCCGCCGCCGTCTGCCGAGCGCCACCCACGTCACCCTGCCGGGATGCGGGCACTGCCCGCAGATCGACGACCCGGAGCGCGTCGTCGAGGTGGCGGTGGCGACGATCGCCCGCGCCGCCGCGAACGGGCAGGGGCAGGCGCCGACCGGGGCGGCATCCACCTAGACGTCCCGGTCAGCGGCGTACGCGCACGATGCCGTGGGCGCCCTTCTCGGCGTCGGCCATCGCGTGGTTGACGAAGGGGTAGTGCCCCGCCTCGGGGAAGGTCAGCTCCACGAAGCCGCCCTGGGCGGGCATGAGCCCGAGGGCCTGGGAGCCACTGTCCTCCCCGCCGACCTGCTCGGGCCCCCCGAGACGGTAGGCGCCTTCCTTCCACACCGTGTCGAACTGCCCGCCGATGACGTGGAAGGACATCGGGCGGTTGGGTCCGGCGTCGAGGACCCAGAAGCGCACCCGCTCACCGACCTCGGCCTCCAGCGGGTCGGCGTCGTACTGGAAGGCTCGCCCGTTGAAGGTCGTCGCGGCCGGTGACCGGTCCGTGTCGTCGCCGCCGTAGAGCTCGGAGGCGGTGAGCACGTAGGAGCGGTCGACCTCCGGGAGATCCGGCGGCTCGATGACCACGGCACCGTGCATCCCCTTCGCGATGTGCGTCGTCATCGGCATCGTCGAGCAGTGGTACATCCAGATCCCCGCCCGCTCCGCGGTGAAGGTGTAGGTGAGCTTCTCGCCGGGGGCGATCGTGCGCATCGGCTTGTCGGGCGCGAGGGCCCCGGCGTGGAAGTCGATGGAGTGCCCGATGCTGCCGTCGTTGACGAGGGTGACGACGAACCGGTCGCCGACCCGCCCGTGCAGCACCGGCCCGGGCGCGCTCTCCCCGAAGGTCCAGCGGGTCCGGGTGACCCCGGGCGCGACCTGCATCTTCTTGTCCTGCACCCGCAGGGTGACCCGGTGGGTGCGCTCGTCGCCGAGCGGGGGGAGCGTCGCGTCGTCGGCGGTGAAGTCCTCGGGCCACGTCCTGCCCGGGTCGAGGGCGAAGGGGGCACCGCCCGCGTCCTCCTCGTGGTCACCGTGCTGCTGGCCCTGCGCGCCCTCGTCGCCGGCGTCGCCCGCCCCGGCGGAGGCGGCCCTGCCGCCCGTGACGTCGACCTCGAGCACCATGCCCATCGCCTTGTGCCCGGTCACCGTGCACCAGCCCTCGCGGTCCTCGCCGACGACGCCGAGGTCGAGGGTGGCGCTCTCTCCCTTCGCCAGGCGTCGGGTCTTGTGCTCGTCGTCGAAGTAGAGGTCGTGCAGGGTGGACCCGTCGGTGTTGGTCAGGGTGATGACGAGCCGGTTGCCGGCGGGCACGCGGATCCGTGAGGGGCTGAAGGTCATGTCCTCCTGCGCTGCGATCTTCACCCGCGTGGTCTCGCCGGTCGGCTCCACCGCGGAGACCGGAGCCGCGGTCGAGCCGCTGCCCCCGTCGAGGGTCGGCTGGAGGAGCGGGCCCGCGGCCATGGCCAGGGCGACGAGGGTGACGCCGGCCATGAGCTGGACACGGGGGAAGGGTGGGTCGAGCACGCGGGCGCTCTCGGCACGTCCGTCGGCGAGGTTCGGACGCGCACCGCTGCGCATCGCGGTGGCGGCCTCGCGGCGGGCCGCGACGAGGCGCTTGATCGCGCCGAAGAGGATCGGCAGGTAGGCGACGAAGCCCAGCAGGGTCACCAGCGTGAGCATCACCCGCGTGCCGGAGGGGACCGGCAGCAGCGCCAGCGCGAAGGGCAGGTTGATCATGACGATGCGGGTCATCCCGAGCCGGTCGAAGGCCTCGATCCCCACCCGCACGACGCTCGGGCCGCCGCCGATGACGGCCGGGATGAGGTGGCTCAGCGCGCCCGTGAGGACCTGGAGGCCGAAGCCGCCGATGAGCACGGCGGCGACCTTGCCGTAACCGGTGGTCATCGCGGTGATGTCCGCGGCGGTGGCGACCCGCCAGATGATCATGAGGATGCCGACGAGGAACCAGCAGCCGGCGGCGGCGACCGACCACGAGGCGAAGTGCATCGGCGGCTTGGCCCGGGCGGGAGCGACGAGCGAGCGGCCGGTCCACAGCAGGGCGAGCAGGTAGCCGACGAGTCCGGCGAGCAGCAGCCAGCGCCAGCCGAGCAGCGCGCCGGTGAGCGCGACGAGCAGACCGGCGACGAGCCCGGGCAGGGCCTGACGGGCGCGTCGCTCGGCGGCCTCGTCCATGCGGGCGCGCAGGATCGTCGGCCACAGGGTGATGAGGGTGCCGGCGACGGTGATGCCCACCCAGCCGAGCACGTTGACGATCGAGTGCCCGAGCAGCAGCCGGGCGTGCACCTCGTCGGGGTACGCGCGGGCGAGCAGGACCCCGAGGGTCGCGCCGACGGGGAGGAAGGCGGCCGAGGCGAGGTAGTGGTGGACGACGACGCGGAAGCGTCCCGGCAGGGCGTGGCGCAGCCGGCGGAAGAGCTGGACCGCGTGCCACACGACGGTGACGACGATGGCGGTGGCGCCGGCCGCCGTCAGCCACCACCAGGTGGTGGGGATGCCGACGACGACCGCGACGATGCCCAGGTGCAGCAGGATCAGGCGGCGGTTCTGCGTCGTGCGCTCGTCGAGCTGCGGCCCGGTCTTGAGGAGCGTCGTCGCGAAGTGGGTGCTCCACACCATGATCGAGTGGGTGATCGCGCCGAGGGCGATCATGTGCACCATGAGCCACGTGGACTCGGGGACGAAGGGGTGCACGAAGGCGGTGATCGCAGCCGCGGCCATCCAGAGGATTCCGGGGCGATCGCGCATCGTCCAGGTGCCGCCTGGACGTCCGCCGGGTCGGGAGGTCATGGGGGGATCGGGTTCGTGCTGCGGCGTCAGGCCTCGGCGCGGGTCAGCCGCAGGGTCCAGGCCTCCGGCTCGGTCACGAGGTAGGTGACCGTCCAGGTGTCCGGCTCGAGGCCCTCGATCTGACGCAGCAGCGGCTGCGGGTCGTGCGGGGCGACGAGGTCGAGGGAGCGTCCGGGGCGGATCGCGGAGAGGGCGCCGATGACGGTGGCGTGGCGGATCGAGCGCGGGACCGGGCGGACGTCGAGGGTGGGGACGTCGTTGTCGTCAGCCATCGGGAGGTTCGTGCTCATGAGGAGTCCCTTCGGGTGTGTGAGGATCGGAGGGTGCTTGCCCCACCCGTGCCTCAATTACTACATTAATGACCGTGGAAAATCCAAAACTCGGCCCCAGGCCCGCACCCCAGGCGGATCCGTCCGACCTCGGGGCGGCGGTGCGTGCCGTCCTCGCGGCGCTGCGCGACGGGTCGAGGCCGATGCGGGTGAGCGAGGTCGCCGAGGCCGTCGGCTCCCACGAGAACACCGTCCGCAGCCACCTCGCCCAGCTCATCGACCGGGAGCTCGTCATCGTCACCACGGCGCCCGCCGAGGGTCGGGGCCGACCGGCCTCCCTCTACGAGGCCGGTCCCCGGCCCGGCGCCCGGACCGAGGAGTACCAGGCCCTCGCCGGCGCCTTCGCCGCGGACCTCGTCAAGCGGGGCGCGGGCCCTGCGGTGCGCGCCCGCGCCCGGGAGATCGGTCGCTCCTGGGGGGAGCGGATGCACTCCCCGGGCTCGGCGCAGGAGGCTGCCGACATCGACGCCGCGATGACCGACCTCGGCTTCGGCCCGGTCCGGGACGGCGAGACCCTGCGGCTGACCACCTGCCCGCTCCTCGACCTCGCGGTGGAGAACCCGGACGTCATCTGCCAGGTCCACCTCGGTCTCGTCGACGGCCTCCTCGGCCCCGAGGGGGCGTCGGGGGAGGCCGAGCTCACCCCCTTCGCCGAGCCGGGGGCCTGCCTGCTGCGCGTCCCCGGTCGCTGAGCGCGGTGCGCCACCCAGGCAGGTGGCGTATGTTACTCGCGAGTGAAGTTCACGACCGGGAGCGAGCGGATGACCACACAGACCAGCCCACGCACCCTGCCCGAGCGCGTCGACGTCCTCGTCGTCGGAGCGGGCATCTCCGGCTTCGGTGCCGCGCACCGCATCCGGGAGGCCAACCCGGGCATCGACCTCGCCATCGTCGAGGGGCGCGAGGCGACGGGGGGCACCTGGGACCTCTTCCGGTACCCCGGCGTGCGCTCGGACTCGGACATGTTCACCCTCTCCTTCCCCTTCCGCCCGTGGACCGGGCGCAAGGCCATCGCCGAGGGCGGTGACATCCTCGACTACATCCGCGAGACCGCGCGGGAGACCGGCCTCGAGGAGCTCGTCCACACCGGCACCCGGGTGACCTCGGCCGCGTGGTCCACCGATGACCAGGAGTGGACGGTGCACCTGGCCACGGCCGACGGGCCGCGCGAGATCGTCGCCGGGTACCTGCACTTCGGCTCGGGGTACTACGACTACGAGGAGGCGCACGACCCCGGCTTCGAGGGGCTCGAGGACTTCGCGGGGGAGGTCGTCCACCCGCAGTTCTGGCCCGAGGACCTCGACCACGCCGGCAGACGGGTCGTCGTCATCGGCTCCGGCGCCACCGCGGTCACCGTCGTGCCGGCCATGGCGCAGACGGCGCAGCACGTGACGATGCTCCAGCGCACGCCGAGCTACGTCTTCGACCAGCCCTCGGTCGACCCCTTCGTCCAGCGGCTGCGCCGCCACCTCGGCCCGGCGGCCGTCCAGCGCCTGACCCGGGTGAAGAACCTGTCCCTCCAGACCTTCCTCTACCAGCTCTCGCGGGTCCGGCCGGGCGCCGCGAAGCGGATCGTGCACGCCGAGCTGCGCCGCTTCCTCCCCCAGGAGGTCATCGACGAGCACTTCACCCCGCCGTACGACGTGTGGGACCAGCGGCTGTGCGCCGTGCCCGACGGCGACCTCTACACGGACATCCGCGAGGGCCGCGTCTCGATGGTGACCGGCCACATCGACCGTTTCGTACGAGAGGGCGTGCGTCTCACCGACGGCCGCGTCGTCGAGGCGGACGTCGTGGTCACCGCGACCGGCCTGAGCCTCAAGCTCTTCGGTGGGGCTACCTTCACCGTCGACGGCGAGGAGGTCCCGCTGTCGCGCACCTTCGCCTACCGCGGGCTGATGCTCTCGGGTGTGCCCAACGCCTCGATGACCGTCGGCTACGTCAACGCCTCGTGGACCCTGCGCGCGGACCTGGTCAGCCGCTACGTCGCGCGGCTCGTGCGGCACATGCGCGAGCACGGGCTCGGCATCGCGGTGCCCGTGGCCCCGGCCGGGCTGGTGCCCGGGCCGATCCTCGACCTGACGGCGGGGTACATCCAGCGTGTCGTCGGCCGCTTCCCGAAGGTGGGGGACCGGGCGCCGTGGTCGATGCCGCAGAACTACGTGCGCGACAAGATCGCCTTCGCCCGTGCCGACGTCACCGAGGACATGCACTTCGTGCCGGTGGGGGCGAAGGGAGTCCACCTCCCCTCCGGGGCGCAGGCGCCGGAGCAGCTCGACCTGCCCGGGTCCTCGAGCAACACCACGACCGCCGGGTCCCTCGTGTCCTCGGGCGGTGCCGGTGCGGTCGGAGATGCGTCGGGGGCCGAGGACCCCGCCGGGGCGGCGGCCCCGTCGGGACCGACGGCCGCCAGGGTGGAGGCGACCCGGTGAGGCGCCCCGAGCTCGTCGTCGCCGGTGGGACGGCGCTCGTCACGGGTGCCGCCGGTGGCATGGGCGAGCACATCGCCAAGGGGCTGGCCCGCCGCGGGGCGGACCTGGTGGTCCTCGACCGCGACGAGACCGGTCTGACCCGGGTGGCCGGGGACATCCGACGGGCGACGCCCGGGGCGGGTGTGGACGCCTGCGTCGTCGACCTGTCCGACCGGACGGCCACGGACGCGGCCATCGCCCGGATCCGTGACGCCCACCCGGGCCTGACGATGATCTTCAACAACGCCGGTGTCGCGGTCGGTGGGGAGTTCGCGCAGGTCGGTGCGGCGGACTTCGACTGGCTGCTGGAGATCAACCTCCTCGCGCCGATCCGGGTGACCCGGGCGCTGCTGCCGCTGCTGGTCGAGAACGGCGAGGGGCAGGTGGTCAACACCTCCAGCCTCTTCGGGCTCGTCGGCCCGCCGGGGCAGAGCGCCTACTGCACGAGCAAGTTCGGGCTGCGCGGCTTCAGCGAGTCGCTGCGCTCCGAGCTGGCCTCGACGGGGGCCGGCGTCGGCGTCACCGTCGTGCACCCGGGTGGCATCCGCACGAACATCGCGAACAACGCGCGCATCGCAGCAGGCGTGCCCGAGGCCGAGGCCCGGCGCAACCGGAAGGCCTTCGCGAAGATGCTCCGCTACCCGGCCGACCAGGCCGCCGAGGAGACGATCGAGGCGGCCGTCTACCGCCGCCCCCGCCTGCTCATCGGCAACGACGCGAAGGCCCTCGACGCCCTCGCCCGCCTCAGCCCGAGCCACTACTGGCCCCTGATGAGTCGGGCCATGTCCTTGGCCGCCAAACGCTGACCCCGCATGTCCCTAGGGGGAGTTCTCTCCCGGGCCGCATCTCCTTAGGGGGATTCGCACTCAGGTGCGCATCCCCCTAGGGGAAGTTCTTCGGAGGGGGCTGGGCCAGGCGAACTCGGACCACGTGCGCACCCAGCGCCGCCGGGTGCGCACAATGTGGGCATGACCCTCCCCGATCAGCTCCAGGGGCGGCTGCGGCTGCCCGTCATCGCCTCCCCGATGTTCCTCGCCTCCGGGCCCGACCTCGTGATCGGCGCCTGTCGCGCCGGGGTCCTCGGCACCTTCCCCGCGCTCAACCAGCGCACGACCGAGGACTTCGACGCGTGGCTGACCCAGATCGAGGAGGCCCTCGCCGAGCCCGGTGACGACGGCCGCACGCCGGCCCCCTTCGGCGTCAACTTCATCGTCCACCGCACGAACAAGCGACTCGAGGCCGACCTCGAGCGGATCGTCGCCCACCGGGTGCCGCTCGTCATCACCAGCCTCGGCGCGGCCAAGGAGGTCGTCGACGCGGTCCACTCCTACGGCGGTCTCGTCTTCCACGACGTCACGAACGCCACCTTCGCCCGCAAGGCCGCGGAGGCCGGGGTCGACGGGGTCATCCTCGTCGCCGCCGGTGCCGGTGGGCACGCGGGCGCCACGAACCCCTTCGCCCTGATCTCCGAGGTGCGCGCGGTCTGGGACGGGCCGCTCGTGCTCGGCGGTGCGCTGAGCACCGGTCGGGACGTGCTCGCCGCGCAGGCCGCCGGCGCCGACCTGGCCTACATGGGCACGCGCTTCCTCGCGACCGAGGAGTCGATGGTCTCCGAGGAGTACAAGCAGATGCTCTGCGACTCGGGCCCCGGCGACATCGTCTACACGCCGTCCATCAGCACGATCCCGGCGAACTTCCTGCGCCCGAGCATCGTCGCGGCCGGGCTCGACCCGGATCGTCTGGCGGCGCCGGAGCGCGTCGACCTCGCCCACGTGACCAACCCGCACGAGGAGCCGACCGAGGGGCCGACACCCAAGGCGTGGAAGGAGGTCTGGAGCGCCGGCCAGAGCGTCGCCGGCGTCGACCGGGTCATCCCGGTGGCCGACCTCGTCGAGCGCCTCGAGACCGAGTACACCCAGGCGAAGGGGGACCTGCTCACCCTCCTCGGCGCCTCCACCTGACCCACCCACCCGCCGAACCCCGCCCACTGCCCGGACCCGCTCCGCGCGGAGCCCCCTCCATGGACGTCGAGCGGCGTTCGGCGCATTCCGGGGGGTGGGCGGGGAGCGCGGGGTCGGCGCTTTCGCCGGGCGTGCACGGTCGCCTACGTTGGAGGGCATGGCTGAGCTCCCCACCCGCACCCTCGGTGACGGCACCTCCGTCCCGGTCCTCGGTTTCGGCACCTACCCGCTGCGCGGCGACGCCGGCATGCGCGCGATGGCCTCGGCGCTCGAGGTCGGCTACCGCTTCCTCGACACGGCGGTGAACTACCGCAACGAGCGCGAGGTCAGCGAGGCCGTGCGCGCCAGCGGGCTGGACCGCGGAGACGTCTTCATCCAGACCAAGGTGCCCGGCCGCGACCACGTGAGCGCCCGCAAGTCGATCGAGACCTCGCTCACGGTCATGGACCTGGACTACCTCGACAGCGTCCTCATCCACTGGCCGAACCCCTCCCAGGGGGTCTTCGTACGCGCCTGGGAGGGCCTGATCGAGGCCAAGGAGCGCGGGCTCGTGCGCTCCATCGGCGTCAGCAACTTCACCGCCGGCCACCTCGACGAGATCATCTCCGCCACCGGCGCGACGCCCGCCTCGAACCAGATCGAGCTGCACCCCGCCTTCCCCCAGGTGGAGCAGCGCGCCGCCGACGCCGAGCGCGGCGTGGCCACGCAGGCATGGAGCCCGCTCGGGCGCACGAGCGCCATGGACGAGTCGGTCGTGCAGCAGATCGCGGCCGCGCACGAGGTCACCGCCGCCCAGGTCATCCTCCGCTGGCACCTGCACCTCGGGTCGCTCCCGCTGCCGAAGTCCGCCGACCCCCACCGCCAGAGCACCAACCTCGAGGTCCTCGGCTTCGACCTCTCCGACGACCAGGTCGCCGCGATCACCGCGCTCGGGAAGCCGGACGGCCGGCTCTTCGGGGCCGACCCGCTCGTGCACGAGGAGCAGTGAGCCGCTGGCCGGTCGAGCCGGCCCCCGGTGAGGCGGTGCCGGAGCGTTTCGGCATGTCCGCCTACTGCGTGGCCGACCCGGCCGCCAGGGCCCCGGAGCGCACCGCCCTCGTCGTCGTCCACGGCGACGGGGAGTCCCGCTGGACCTTCGCGCAGGTCGACGACACCGTGCGCGCGGTGGCCGCCGGCCTGCTCGACCTCGGCCTGGCGCCCGGGGACCGGGTGATGCTGCGGATGGGCAACCGGGCGGACTTCCCCTTCGTCTTCTTCGGGGCGATCGCGGCCGGGCTCGTCGCCGTGCCGACGAGCGCCCAGCTGACCGCGGACGAGGCCGCCCTGCTGCTCGCCGACTGCGCAGCCGCGGCCGTCGCGCTCGACCCGGAGCTGCCGCTCACCGTGCCGGAGGGCGTGCCCGTCGTCGGCCCGCAGGCGGTCCGGGAGTGGGTCGCGGCGCCGGAGCGGGCCGGGCACGCGGTCGGCGACCCGGACCGACCGGCCTTCATCACCTACACCTCCGGCACCACCGGGCGACCGAAGGGGGTGACCCACGCCCACCGCAGCGCCTGGGGACGGCGACCGATGTACCGCGGGTGGTACGGCCTGGGCGAAGGGGACGTGATGCTGCACGCGGGTGCGCTCAACTGGACCTACACCCTGGGGGTGGGACTCACCGACCCGTGGGCGAACGCCGCCACCGCGGTCGTCTACGACGGCCCCCGCGACGGCCTCGTCTGGCCGCGGATCGTCGCCTCCCACACGGCCACCCACCTCGCCGCCGTGCCCGGGGTCTACCGGCACCTGCTGCGCCACGGCGACCCCACCGGGTGGGACCTCTCCTCCCTGCGCGCCGCCCTCGTCGCCGGCGAGGCGCTGCCGACCGCGCTGTGGGAGGAGTGGCAGGACGCGACCGGTGTGCCGCTCTACGAGTCGCTCGGGATGAGCGAGGTCTCGACCTTCGTCTCGAGCGGGCCGGGCACGCCGGTGCGCCCGGGCAGCCCGGGGCGGGCCCAGCCCGGCCGCCGGGTCGCGGTCCTCGACCCGGAGTCGCTCGGGTCGCACGCGCCGAGCGCGTCGGGTGCCACGGCAGGGGAGGCGACGGGGCCGGCCCGGGACGAGCCGCTCGAGCTGCCGGTCGGCGAGGTCGGACGACTCGCGGTGCACCGCAGCGACCCGGGGCTGATGCTCGGCTACTGGCAACGCCCGCAGGAGACGGCGGAGGTGCTGCGTGGCGAGTGGTTCGTCACGAGCGACCTCGCCGCGCTGGACGCCGACGGCTATCTGACCTACCACGGACGCGCGGACGACGTCATGAACGTCATGGGCTACCGGGTCTCGCCCGTCGAGGTCGAGGACGCGCTGGCCGGTACCCCCGGCGTCGGGGAGGTCGCCGTGACCGCGCTCGACGTCGGCGACGGGGTCAGCGTCGTCTGCGCGTGGGTGGTGCCGACCGCCGACGGAGCGGTCGAGGGCGCCCCCGACGGCCTGCGCGAGCGGGTCCTGGCCCGGGCGGCCGAACGGCTCGCTGCGTACAAGCGGCCCCGGGAGGTGCGCGTCCTCGAGGCCCTGCCGCGCACCGCGAACGGCAAGGTCGTCCGACGGGACCTCGCCGAGGCGCGCGTGCGCGACGGCGACTCCTGACAGCGGCCCTCAGCGGCGGGTGAGCCCCAGCCGGAAGCCGACCGGCATGAGCGTGAGCCGCTCGGTGATCGTCAGCTCGTAGCCGGGGTCGGCACCGATGTCGAAGCGGTGCAGGAGCTTGGCCAGCACGACGACCGCCTCGTGGAGGGCGAACTGGCGTCCGATGCAGGCCCGCTCGCCGGTGCCGAAGGGCTTGTAGGCGTGCGCCGGCCGGGCCCGTATGTGCTCGGGCAGGAAGCGGTCCGGGTCGAAGACCTCCGGGTCCGGCCACACCGCGGGGTCGCGGTGCAGCAGCGGGATGAAGACGAGCGCGGAGTCCTCGGTCGTCATCCGCAGCCCGCCGGGGACACCGGCCGAGCCGTCCGCGCCGATGGTCGTCACCTCCCGCGGGGCGCGCGCGAAGCCGGGCGCCGTCGGCCAGAGCCGCAGCGTCTCGTCGACGACCCTGCGCAGGTAGCGCAGCTTGGGCACCTGCTCGAAGGTCGGGCCGACGCCCGGGTCCTCGCCGAGGACCTCGTCCAGCTCCGCGCGCACCCGGGCGAGGACCTCGGGCTCGCGCGCCAGGTGGTACAGCGCGAAGGAGAGCGCGCCGGAGGTCGTCTCGTGCCCGGCGACGAGGAGGGTGAGGATCTGGTGGCGGACGTTCGCGGCGTCGAGCAGCGACCCCTCGTCGTCGACCGGCACGTGCATCATCCGGCCGAGGAGATCCTCCTGCGGGCCGCCCCGTGCCTCCCGCTCGCTGACGATCCGGGCGAGCAGGTCGTCGATGTAGGTGTGCCGCTCGAGCGCCCGGCGGTCCCTGCGGCGAGCCATCCGTCGGCCGACGACGGGCAGGGACGCGACGTTGGAGCGGGCTGCCGCGTGGGACATCGACGCCACGAAGGTCGTCACGAAGGGGTCGACCTGCTCGCTCTCGAAGCTGTGGAAGGTGTGGCTGAAGGCGCTGCGGCTGATCGTCTCGAGGGTGAGCTTGGTCAGCCAGGGGGAGACATCGACCGCCAGGCCGTCGCCGGCCGCCTCGTCCCACACCCCGAGCAGCTCGTCGGTGGCCGCGTCCATGATCGCGTGGTAGCCGCGCATCGCCGCCTTGCTGAAGGCGGGCACGAGCAGGTCGTGGGCCAGGCGCCAGTTCGGCTCGTCGGTGAAGGCGGTGAAGAGGCCGTCACCGACGAACATCCGCAGGTCGTGCACTCCCGGGGCCAGCACCTTCGTGAACCGGTGGTCGTCGCACAGCTCCCCGACGAGGTCGACGCCGGTGGCGAAGACGAACTTCCGCCCGAAGGCGACCATCTCGAAGAGCGGTCCGAGGTCCCGCCCGGCCGCGAGCATGTTCTGGACCGGGGTCAGCGGGTTGCCGGCCATGACGTCCCCGACGACCCGGCGCCGGCCCGGCGGGTGGGGGAAGGTGTGCCCGGACCAGCCCATGCCCGGGTTCGGCGGGTGGCTCTCCAGGGTGTCGATGCGTCCCTGGCGGGTCGCGCGGCTCACGTGCGGGCTCCCTTCGTCGGGTGGTTACCCGCTGGTCACTTTAGTGGGTGCGCGGCTCGTCGTCGTCAGGACGGTGGCTCGTGCCGACGGGCTGGACGCTCGTGGGAGAATGCCCGCATGAGTAACCACGTGCGCCTCTCCCATCCCCCGTCCGGCCCGCACGCCGCCGAGGATCTCGGGCACATGACGAACCCGGCGTGGTACACGGTCATGGTGCTCGGGCTGATCGCCGGCGCCGTCGGCTGCGCGGCCGTCCTCTGGCTCAACGCCACGCTCGGCATCATCGCCGGCGTGCTCGCCGTCGTGACGATCGCCGTGGGAGTCGTCATGTCCAAGATGGGCATGGGCACCTACTCCTACTCGACGAAGGGCGACACGGCCCACGACACCCCCGGCCTCGGCGTCGACTGACCGCACCTTCGTCCGTCCCGGTCACACCTGCGGAACGCCGTCCTCGACGTCGGCCAGCCACCGCGCTGCGCCGGCGTCGCTCGGCATCCGCCAGTCCCCGCGGGGGGACAGGGTGCCGCCGGGGAGCACCTTCGGGCCGTTGGGCAGCGCGGAGCGCTTGAACTGGTTGGCGAAGAATCGCTCCACGAAGACGAGCAGCCACCGCCGGATCGTCGCGAGGTCGTAGGCGCCGCGCTCCTCCGGCGGCACGGAGGCGGGCCAGGCCCCCTTCGTCTCGTCGGACCAGGCCTGCTCGGCGAGGAAGGCGATCTTGCTCGGGCGGTACCCCCGGCGCAGCACGTGGAAGAGCGTGAAGTCCTGGAGCGCGTACGGCCCGATCCGGTCCTGCGTCGACTGCGGGCGGCCGGCGTCCTTGCTCGGGACGAGCTCGGGGGAGATCTCGGTCGCCAGCACCGAGCGCAGCGTCTCGGAGACCTCGGGCAGCTGTGCGGTGTCGGCGACCCAGTGCACGAGGTGCTGCATGAGGGTCTTCGGGACCCCGGCGTTGACCCCGTAGTGGCTCATCTGGTCGCCGACGCCGTAGGTGCACCAGCCGAGGGCCAGCTCGGAGAGGTCACCGGTGCCGAGCACGATGCCCCCGCGCTGGTTTGCGATCCGGAAGAGGTAGTCGGTGCGCAGCCCGGCCTGGACGTTCTCGAAGGTCACGTCGTAGACCTCCTCGGGATGGTCCGCGTCGGGGTCGGTGCCGAAGGGGTGGCCCATGTCGGCGAGCATCTGGGTCGCCGCCGGGCGGATGTCCAGCTCCTCCCAGGTGATGCCGAGGGCGTCCATGAGCGCGACGGCGTTGGTCCGGGTCCGCTCGCTCGTCGCGAAGCCCGGCATGGTGATGCCGATGATGTCGGTGCGCGGGCGCTCCAGCCGGTCCATCGCCTTGGCCGCGACGAGCAGCGCGTGGGTGGAGTCGAGCCCACCGCTGACGCCGATGACGACCTTCGGCTGCCAGCTCGCGCCGCCGATGGCCCGGAGCCGCTGCCCGAGGGCGGTCACCTGGATGTTGTAGGCCTCGTAGCAGTCCTGGGCCAGACGGGCCTCGTCGTCCGGCACGAAGGGGAAGCGGTCCGGTGCCCGCCGCAGCCCGCGCACGTCGGGCAGACCCAGCTCGCGGTGGATCTCCCGGCAGCCGGGGTCCCCGACGCCGACGGCGAGGCCGTTGTCGTCGAAGGTCCCCTGCTGCATCCGCTCGTGACGCAGCCGGTCCAGGTCGACGTCGGCGATGCTCGCCCGCGGCCCCTGCGGGAAGCGCTCGGACTCCGCGAGCAGGTCACCCCCTTCGTAGACCATCGTCTGGCCGTCCCACGAGAGGTCGGTGCTGGACTCCCCGTCGCTCGCCGCCGCGTAGGCGTAGGCGGCGTCGCACCGCATCGAGGCCGACCGCGCCATGAGGTGCCGGTCGTCGGCGCGGGCGACGGTGATCGGGGAGGCGGAGAGGTTGAGCAGCACGGTGGCGCCGGCCAGGGCCGCCGCGTGGCTCGGCGGGACCGGGACCCACATGTCCTCGCAGACCTCGGCGTGCACGACGAGACCCGGCACGTCGTCGACGTGCACGAGCAGGTCGGTGCCGAAGGGGACCTGGTCGAGCAGGTCCGCGTCGGCGCCGGTGGCGAAGGTGGGGGCGAAGTGCTCGCCGATGATCCCCGCGCCGGCGGCGAAGTGGCGCTTCTCGTAGAACTCCCGGTAGGTCGGCAGGTAGGACTTCGGCGTGATGCCGACGACCTCGCCGCGGTGGAGGAGGACCGCGCAGTTGTAGAGGCGGTGGCCGTGGCGAAGGGGGGCCCCCACCGCGACGAGCGGCCGCAGGTCGGTCGTGGCCCGGGCGAGGTGGGCTAGCGCGGACTCGACGTCGCGCAGCAGGACGTCCTGGAGGAGCAGGTCGTCGATCGAGTACCCGGTGAGGCCCAGCTCGGGGAAGACCGCGACCGCCACCCCGTCCTCGTCCAGGCGGCGGACCTGCTCGATCGTCGCCTCGGCGTTGGCGACGGGATCGGCCAGCGTCACCGGCAGCGTGCACGCCGCGACGCGCGCGAAGCCGTGCCGGTAGGGGTTGCGGAAGTCGAGGTCCGTCATGGGGCGAGCCTACGTTTCGGGCCCCTCATGCCGTGCGGTGCCGGGCAGACAATCCGGTGGCGCGACGCGGCCTCGCGGTCTTGGATGGCTGCGTGCAGACCCACTCACTCGCCGAGCGGCCGGATCTCGTCGACGCCTTCTGGGACATCCCGGGGGACTGGCCGACCTTCATGCTCCAGGACCCGGTGTCCGACACCGCCTACGAGGCCGTCGTGGAGGGCTTCCCACAGCTGCACCTCGTGGTGCTCGACGGGCAGGCGCCGGTCGCCCGGCTGCACGCGGTGCCCTTCGACGGGGACGTCGCCGACCTGCCGCCGCGCGGGTGGGACCATGCCCTGCAGCGGGCCGAGACCGTGGCGACGAAGGGAGAGACCCCCGACCTCTCCACGGTGAGCCTCATCGAGGCGCGGGTGGCGCCGGACCGGCGCGGTGAGGGGCTGAGCCGTCCGCTCCTGGAGGAGGCGCGCCGGCGGTACGCCGGGCTCGGCACGCGGGACCTCGTCGCCCCGGTGCGACCGACCCGCAAGGCGCTCGAGCCGTGGGCCGGGGCCGAGGACTACGCCCGGCGCACCCGCGAGGACGGGCTCCCGGCCGACCCGTGGCTGCGCGTGCACGCCCGCCTCGGCGGGCGCATCGTCGAGGTCGCGCCGCTCTCGATGACCATCCCGGGGACCCTGGACCAGTGGCGGGACTGGACGGGCCTCCCCTTCGACACGGACGGGGCGATCGAGGTGCCGGGCGGCCTCGCGCCGGTCCACGTCGACCTGGCCAACGACCACGCGGTCTACGTCGAGCCGAACGTCTGGGTGCACCACGACCTGCGGTGACGATCTCGGGTCGTGCACGACCCGGGCCGCGCGTCACCGCGAGACGGCGGCCTGCGCGATCGACACGATCCCACCGACGATCGTGTCGAGGCCGAGCCGGTAGTACTCCTCCGGGCTCTCCGGGGTGCTCAGCGGGAGCGCCGCGGCCCGGACGTTGGGGAAGTCATCGGCGGGCAGGGCCGCGAGCTTGTCCCGGTCCTCGCACTCGCCGTCGTCGTCCCCGTCGGGTTTCGGCCGGGGCTCGTACTCGACCAGGCTCACCACGGTCTGCACGGACTGCTGGACGAGCACCGCGCCGTCGCGGGTCGTCAGCCCGGCCTGGCGAAGGGCGTCGAGCAGGATCTCCAGCGCGTTGAGGTAGTTCGGCAGGGGCACGAGGCGCTCGATGATCAGGCGGCCCATCCACGGGTGGGTGTGCAGGAGCTCGACGAGCGTGACGAGCACGTGGCGGTAGCGCTCCTGCCACGCCGCCTCGGGGTCGTCGGCGAAGTGCGCCTCCTCGACGACCTGCTCGGCCATGGCGTCCAGGAGCGCGTCCTTGTCCGCGAAGTGCCAGTAGAGCGCCATCGGCGTCACCCCCAGCTCCCGCGCCAGCCCCCGCATGGACACCGCCGACAGACCGGAGCGGTCGGCCGTGGCCACCGCGACCTGGAGGATCCGCTCCGAGGACAGGCCGGACCGGTCGCCCGTCGCCGACCTGGAAACTCTCTTCACGCCGACGACTGTACGGCGTAAGGTCGCGACATGACTTATACGGCGTACAGTTCCCCGCGGCTCACGGATCTCGAGGTCGCCGGTCAGGTGCCCGGCGTCATGGAGCTGCGCTCCCGCTGGCGACGCCTGGTGCTGCCGAGCGTGCGGGGTGACGTGCTGGACGTCGGCGCGGGGGACGGGAGCAGCAGCAGCTCGCTGCCGCGCTCTGTCCGCCTCACCGCTCTCGAGCCGCGCGCCGGGTCGGTCCGCCGTCTGCGGCGGTGGGTGGAGGGGCGCCCCGGCGCCCGGGTGGTGCAGGCGCGGGCCGAGGCGATGCCGCTGCCGGACCGGAGCGTGGACGCCGCCGTGTGCTGCGTGGCCCTGTGCTCGGTGGACGACCAGGACAGGGCGCTGGCGGAGATCCACCGGGTGCTGCGCCCGGGCGGCCGCCTCGTCGTCCTCGAGCACGTCGCCGCGGCGAGGGGGACGTGGCTGCGCGCGGGGCAGCGGCTGGTCGCTCCCTGCAGCCGAGCCCTGGACCGCGGCTGCGACCCGGCGCGCGACACCGAGGCCGCGCTGGCGCGCTCACCGCTGCTCGTCGACCAGCTGCTCCGGATCGACACCGCCGGCCCGTGGGGCCTGCGGATCCCGCACCTGGCGGCCGTGCTCCACCGTCCGGGCGACGGGCCCGCCTCATGAGCATCTCCCCGGGACCGGAGGCGGATCAGGCGCCGGCGGCGCGGGGCGGCGACGGGGTCAGCCGCGCCGGGCGCTCGCGGCGGCGATGTTCTCGAGCAGCTCCACGGCCAGGCGGGCGGCCTCGTTGGAGCGGGCGACCGGGGCCGTGAGGGCGACGACGTCCCGGATCGGGGTGGGCTTGGTCAGGTGCAGCTTGCGCACCGACTTCGGCAGGGAGCGACTGGCGAGATCGGGCAGCACGGTGATGCCCACGCCCGCGGCGACGAAGGCGATCGCCGTGTAGTGGTCCTGTGCCTCGACGTGGTAGCGCGGGCGGAAGCCCGCTGCGCGGCAGGCGCGGTCGACCATGTCCTGGGTGATGCCCGCCGAGATGTCGTTGCTGACCCACTGCTCCTCGGCGAGCTCGGCCATCTCGATGCGTCGCCGTCCCGCGAGCCGATGGTCCTTGGGCACGAGGGCCACGAAGGGGTCGGACATCAGTGGCGTGACGAGGTGGCCCGGTCGTACCGACGTCGAGGGGTCCGCGGGGACGACGTCGATGTCGACCGGTGGGGACTCGCCCATCGGGTAGCCCTCGGTGAGCACCATCTGGAGGGTCAGCTCGGGCAGCTTGGCCTGCAGGCGCTTGGCCAGCTGAGGCATCCATCGGGAGCCGGCCGAGGCGAAGTAGCCGATGGACAGCGAGCCGGTGCCCCCTTCGCGCAGGTCGTCGACGATCGCGTCGACGCGCTTGAGCTCGTACATGAGCCGCTCGCTCTCCTCGGCGAGCGTGTGCGCCGCCGGCGTGGGCTCGATCCCGCGCCCGTGGCGGGTGAAGAGTGTGAGCCCCGTCTCCTTTTGCAGGGCGGACAGCTGCTGGCTGACCGCCGATGCGGAGTAGCCCAGGTGGGTGGCGGCGGCGTTGACCGAGCCGGAGGCCATGACGGACAGGAAGATCCGGAGTCGGTGGGCGTCGATCATGCCGACCACCCTAACCGATCATTAAGCAAAGGTACATGAAGCGAAGAGAGTATGAATTTGAAAAGGATGGTTCGACCTCGAGATAGTAGAGCCATGAAGAACTGGATGAACCACCTCAAGTCCCTCCGCTCCGACAAGACCCGCCACGTCCACACCCACGGCTCCGAGCACGAGCAGATGCGGATCGCCCCCCGTCGTCACCCCCGGTACGACTCGCGGATGGCCGACCGCTTCCACCCCGACCTCTCCACGCGCTGATCGCGCGCGCGTCGGGGGGCCATCCAGCCCGGACGTGATTGACGAAGGGCGCCGCACCGGTTGATCCGGTGCGGCGCCCTTCGTCGTGGTTGTGGTGGTGGGCGCGGTGCGGGCAGCTGCCCACCACCCGTGCGCACATCCCTGGGAAAGTGCGACGAGCGGTCCAGGGAAGGGACTTCCCCTAGGGGGATGTGGCCCTGGAGGGGACTTCCCCCTAGGGGAATGTGGGCCCAGGGGACGATGGGGTCAGCTCGTCGCGTCGGCCTCG
>CAYSGN010000039.1:0-23681 GCA_964430615.1 uncultured Janibacter sp.
CAGGTAGAACATGAAGGTCTGGTCGAACTCGAACTTCACCTTGTCCTCGATGCCCTTGAGCATCGGGTCCTTCACGGCGTGCTCGCCGCTGCCGGCGAGGTCGTCGTCCCAGTTGGCCGACCACGTGATGTTCGTCGGCTTGCCCGAGATCAGCGAGTAGGGGCGGGCGACGGGGAAGTGCTTCTGCGTGGGCGCGTTGAGCACCGACTCGTAGTCGTAGGTCCAGGGCTCGTAGTAGTCCTGGATGCTCGGCATGAGGGGGTTCGAGAAGATGTTGAGCAGCTTGTTGATCCGGCCGCCGGCGCGCAGCTTGAGGCGACCGTTCGGGGTGCGGACCCAGCCGCCCTTCCACTTCTCCTGGTCCTCGTAGGTGCGGGGGTAGCCCAGGCCCGGACGCGTCTCGACGTTGTTGAACCACACGTACTCGGTGCCGGCCCGGTTGGTCCACGCCTGCTTGCAGGTCACGGAGCAGGTGTGGCAGCCGATGCACTTGTCGAGGTTCATGACCATCGCCATCTGTGCCATGACTCTCATGTCAGTACTCCACCTTCTGGTTCGAGCGCTTGCGGATCATCGTCACTTCGTCGCGGTTGTTGCCCGTCGGCCCGATGTAGTTGAAGAAGTAGGCCAGCTGGGCGTAGCCGCCGATGAGGTGGCTGGGCTTGATGAGGATCCGCGTCAGGCTGTTGTGGATGCCACCTCGCTTGCCGCTGGTCTCGCTGAGCGGCACGTCGATGAGCCGGTCCTGGGCGTGGTGCATGTAGACCGTCCCCTCGGGCATCCGGTGGCTGACGATCGCCCGGGCGACGACGACGCCGTTGCGGTTGACCGCCTCGATCCAGTCGTTGTCGCGGATCCCCGCCTTCGCGGCGTCCACGTCGGAGAGCCAGATCGCCTGGCCGCCCCGGCTGAGGCTGAGCATGAAGAGGTTGTCCTGGTACTCGCTGTGGATCGACCACTTGTTGTGCGGCGTGAGGTAGCGCACGGCGACCGAGACCTCCTCGTCCTGCCCCTGGTGGGTCTCACCGATGGAGCGTTCGCCGAAGAGCCGGTGCATGTTCAGCGGTGGTCGGTAGGTGGGCAGCTCCTCGCCCATCCCGAGCATCCAGTCGTGGTCGAGGTAGAACTGCTGACGCCCGGTGAGGGTGTGGAAGGGCTTGAGCCGCTCGATGTTCTGGGTGAAGGGGGCGTAGCGCCGGCCGCCGGACTCGCTGCCGGACCACTCGGGGGAGGTGATGACCGGTGCCGGCGCCTTCTGGGTGTCCGCGAAGGTGATCTGCGCACCCTCGTGCTCCGCGGAGAGGTCGTGCAGCTGGCGTCCGGTGCGCTTCTCGAGGTCGATGAAGCCCTCCGTCGCCAAGCGCCCGTTGGAGGTCCCGGAGAGGTAGAGGATCGCCTGGGCGACGTCGACGTCCGTGTCGAGCTTGGGCTGGCCCTTGGCCGGGCCGAGGGGCACCGTGCCGTTGATGTGCCGCAGCTTCTCGATCTCCGGCGACGGGTCGTACTTCACCCCCTTCGTCACCATGCCGACCTTCTCCAGGAGCGGGCCGATCGAGGTCATCCGCGCGTACGTCGCGGGGTAGTCGCGCTCGACCGGCACGAGGACGGGGAGGGTCTTGCCGGGGACGGCCTCGACCTCGCCGTCCTTCCAGTCCAGGACCCGGCCGTGCACGGCCGCCATCGCCTCCGCCGTGTCGTGCCAGAGCGGCTTGGCCACGACGTCGGTACGGGTGCCGAGGTGGTCCTCGGCCATCTCGGAGAAGCGCTTGGCGATCGCCTTCCAGGCGTCCCAGTCGTTCTTGGACTGCCACGGCGGGGCGATCGCCGGGTTGAAGGAGTTGATGTAGGGGTGCATGTCCGTGGTGTTGAGGTCGTGCTTCTCGTACCACGTCGCCGCGGGAAGGACGATGTCCGAGAGCATCGTCGAGCTCGTCATGCGGAAGTCGATCGTCATGAGCAGGTCGAGCTTGCCCTCGGGCACCTCGTCGACCCAGGCCACGTCCTGGGGACGCATGTCCTCCGGCGCCTGGCGCGCACGCACGGCGTTGTCGGTGCCGAGCAGGTGCTTGAGGAAGTACTCGTTGCCCTTGGCGGAGGAGCCGAGGAGGTTGGCCCGCCACAGGGAGAGCACCCGAGGGAAGTTGTCCGGGTCCTCCGGCGCCTCGATCGCAAAGCTCAGGCTGCCCTCGGTGAGCGAGCGGGCGACGTAGTCCCCGACCTCCATGCCCGCCGCGGCGGCCTCGTCGGCCACGGCGAGCGAGCTGCGGTCGAACTGCGGGTAGGAGGGGGCCCAGCCCAGCCGGGTCGCCTGCGCGAGCAGGTCCATCGTCGTCTGCCCCGGGAAGGCGCCGGTCGAGCCGTTGATCTCCTCCGCGGTGAAGGTGTCGTACCGGTACTGGCTGGTGTTGACGTACCAGTACGCCGTCTGGTTCATGTGGCGGGGCGGGCGCACCCAGTCCAGGGCGAAGGCCATCTGCTGGAAGCCCATGAGCGGTCGGACCTTCTCCTGGCCGACGTAGTGCGCCCAGCCTCCGCCGTTGCGACCCTGGCAGCCGGTGAGCGTGGTGAGCACGAGCATCGTGCGGTAGGCCTGGTCGGCGTGGAACCAGTGGTTCACGCCGGCGCCCATGATGATCATCCCGCGGCCCTCGGTGTCGATCGCGTTCTGCGCCCACTCCCGGGCGAGGCGCTCGATCTGCTGCGGCGGGACACCGGTGATCTCCGCGCCCCAGGCCGGCGTGGCCGGCACGCCCGGGTCCTCGTAGTCCTTCGGCCAGGCCCCGGGCAGTCCCTCGCGGGCCACGCCGTAGTGGGCGAGCATGAGGTCCAGGACGGTGGTGACCAGCCGGTCACCGACCCGCCGGACGGGCACCCCACGGGTCTCCCGGCCGAGGCGCCCCTCGACGTTGTCGAAGCGGGGGAAGGAGACCTCGACGGACTCGGTGCCCGGACCGTCGTAGAGGCTCAGGCGGGGGCGGACCTCGCCGAGGTCGAGGTTCCAGGTGCCCACCCCGTCCTCGCCGAAGCGGTGGCCGATGGAGCCGTTCGGGACGACGACCTCGTCGGTGACCTCGTCGACGACGGTCGTCTTCCACATCGCGTTCTCGGAGCCGGACTCGGGGTGGTCGAAGTCGCCGGCGACGAGGAACTTGCCGGGACGGTAGGCCTCGCCGTCCGGGTCGAGGGTGATGAGGTAGGGGGCGTCGGTGAACTGCTGGTTGTAGCGGGTGAAGAACTCCACCTGCTGGTCGACGAAGTACTCCTTGAGCACCACGTGGGCGATGGCCATGGCCAGGGCGCCGTCCGTGCCCGGCGCGGCAGCGACCCACTCGTCGGCGAACTTGACGTTCTCGGCGTAGTCCGGGGAGATCGCGATGACCTTCTGCCCGCGGTAGCGGGCCTCGGTCATCCAGTGCGCGTCCGGGGTACGGGTGAGGGGCACGTTGGAGCCCCACATGATGAGGTACCCCGCGTCCCACCAGTCGCCGGACTCCGGCACGTCCGTCTGGTCCCCGAACATCTGCGGCGAGGCGTTGGGCAGGTCGGCGTACCAGTCGTAGAAGGAGAGCATCGGGGCGCCGATGAGCTCGTGGTAGCGGGCCCCCGAGGCGTAGCTGACCTGGGACATCGCGGGGATGGGGGAGAAGCCGGCGATGCGGTCCGGGCCCCAGCGCTTGATCGTGTAGACGTGGGAGGCGGCGATCATCTCGACGGCCTCCTCCCACGAGGCACGCACGAGCCCGCCCTTGCCGCGGGCCTGCTTGTAGCTGCGCGAGGCCGCCTCGTCCTGGACGATCGACCCCCAGGCGACGACCGGGTCGCCGTAGGTCGCCTTGGCCTTCCGGTAGAGGTCCAGCAGGGCCGCCCGGACGTAGGGGTAGCGCACCCGGGTGGGGGAGTAGGTGTACCAGGAGAAGGCCGCGCCGCGGGGGCACCCACGAGGCTCGTACTCCGGCCGGTCGGCGCCGGTGCTCGGGTAGTCGGTCTGCTGGGCCTCCCAGGTGATGATCCCGTCCTTGACGTAGACCTTCCACGAGCAGGAGCCGGTGCAGTTGACGCCGTGCGTCGAGCGCACCATCTTGTCGTGGCTCCAGCGGTCCCGGTAGAAGACGTCACCCGCTCGACCACCCTCGATGAACATCGCCCGCTGGTCCTCGGAGATGCCCGCCCGGGTGAAGAAGCGACGGGTGCCCACCAGGGCGGACGAGAGCGAGCCGTCCAGTCCGGCGGATCGGGGCAGCTCGGTGTCGGGGCGTCCGCTCGTCGCGGTCATGTGGTGCCTCCTGTTGGGGTGAAGTCCGCGCTCGTGGTCACGAGCGCCACGCACTGCTCTGGCTCGACGAAGGGGGTGAGGGTCAGCTCCGCGGCCTGCTCACCGACGACGTCGAGGGTCCCGCGCATGAGCCCGCGGTGGATGCCGCAGACGATCTCGCGGTGCTCCAGCGCCAGGGCACGGAAGGGGCAGCCGAGCAGATCGATCCGGGCGCTGCGACCGGAGTTCTCCATGCGCAGGTCGAGGGAGTAGTGCCACGCGCGCAGCACGTCGACGAGCGCGCCGATCTTGCCCAGCCACTCGCCGGGGGTCGTCGCCGGGGTGCGTCCGTCCTCGGTCCGTCCGGTGCTCTCGAGGGCGTGCTGCCGGGCCCAGGCCGCGCCGATGTCCTCCGGGTCGCGTCCCGCCAGGCCCTCGGGCGAGGCCATGGCCTCGACGAGCAGCTCGGCGAGCATTCGGTGACCCGCGTCGTCGCCCGCCACCCCCACGGCCGAGGGGGCGATGGCGTAGCGCTTCGTCGGCCGGCCGGCGCCAGGGGTGCGGGCGGTGTGGTCGGTGAGGATCCCGGCGTCGACGAGCTGGGTGAGGTGGAAACGGGCCGTCGTCACGTGCAGGCCGACGCGCTCACCGATCTCCCGTGCGCTCAGGCCCTCGGTGCGCGCGGCCCCCATGAGCTGGCGCAGCTGGTCGACGATGTCACGCCGCACAGCGGAGCGCAGCAGGCCGACACCGGACGAGTCAGGGCCCGTCCCGTGGTCTTGCTCACGCCCCATCACACCGCCCACTGTGCCAGATAGAAATGAATTGGCACAGGCACCCCCCCATCCTGGGCCGCCCCCGAATTAGGCGACACTCTCGTAGCGTAATTCCGCCTTGCCGCAATGGGTCGAGCGCGCTGCGGGCCCGCGGTCCCGCAGGCGTCGTCGAGGTCTCGGGCGAGTCTTGGGAGGAGGAGTTCCGAGGTATTAAGAGGAATTAACGCAGGGGTTCTGCGCGGTCAGTCCTCCTTGATCCGCACCATGCCCTCCTGGGCGATCGTGGCGGCGAGGGTGCCGTCGCGGCCGAAGACCCTGCCGAGACCGAGGCCGCGGCCGCCGGATGCGGAGGGGGACTCCTGTGCGTAGAGCATCCAGTCGGCGGGGTCGACGGGACGGTGGAACCACATCGAGTGGTCGAGGCTGGCGGCCCGGAGGCGGCGGTCGGTCCAGTCCCGGCCGTGCCGGCGCAGGGTCGACTCCAGGAGGGTGTAGTCCGACATGTACGCGAGGACGCAGGCGCGCATGAAGGGGTCCTCCCCGACGTCCTGCACGAGCCGGAACCACACGTGCTGACGGGCCTCGCGCGGGCCGGTGTGGGGCATCGAGATGTCGTCCTCGACGTACCGGTGCTCGACGGGACGGGCGACGAGGTGCTGGGCGCGGGGATGGTCCACGTCGGCGTACTTGTCCGCGATCGAGGTCAGCTCCTCGGGGCCGGGGACGTCGGGCATCGGGTCGTGGTGGTCCAGGCCGCCCGCCGGGTCCTCGTAGGAGGCGGTGAGGGAGAGGATCGGCTTGTCGTGCTGGAGGGCGTGGACCCGCCGGGCCGAGAAGGAGCGCCCGTCCCGCATCCGCTCGACCGAGAAGCGGATCGGCAGGGTGTCGTCGCCGGGGCGGAGGAAGTAGGCGTGCAGCGAGTGCGGCAGGCGGTCGGGGTGCTGCTCCCGGATCGTCAGGTTGGCCGCCATGAGCGACTGGGCGAGCACCTGTCCGCCGTAGACCCGGTTGTGCGGCTGCTTGATGCTCTCGCCCTCGTAGACGTCGATCTCGCTCGCGCCGACACCGACCGAGGCGTCGGCGCCGCTGACGGTGATCGTGCCGGTCCCGAGCCGGCGCAGCTGGAGGATCGAGAGCAGGTCGGCCATGGAGCGGGCCTGTCGTTCGGCGATGGTGGGATCGGGGCTCACGCGGTCTCCTTCGGGTCAGGTAGAGAGTAGGCGATGAGCGGGGTGGCCACCGCGGAGGCGGTCGTCGGGGAGCGAGCGGGCCGGACCCCGTGGCGAGCGCCTGGCGCCGACGGGCGTCGGTGGTCAGCCGTCGACCCCGAGGGCGAGCGGGAGCACCTCCGGGACGCCGGACCGCCGCAGGGCACGAGCCGCCACGGTCAGTGTCCAGCGGGAGTGCACGACGTCGTCGACGAGCAGCACCGGACCGGTCAGGCCGTCGAGTGCCGAGGCCAGCTGCGGACCGACGGTGAGGCGCTCCCAGACCCCGGCGAGCCGGTAGGCGGAGTTACCACCGGGCTCGCCGACCGGTCCGCCGTCGACGAGGTCGAGGGTGCCCAGCACGGGTAGCCGACCGATCTCACCGAGCTGTTCGGCGAGGGACGTGACGAGGGTCGGTCGGCCGCGGGAGGGGACGACGACGATCCCGACGGGGCGGGCGTCCCACCCCCACTCGGCGAGGACCCGCACGACCGCTCGCACGACCGGCTCCGGGACGGGCTGGTCCTCGGCGAGCAGCTCGCGCACCCGCGGACCCCACCCGAGGTCGGTGACCCGGGCGAGGGCGCGACCGGGGGAGAGCGCCTCGTCGGGGGCGATCTTCCCCTTGACCGGCACCCCCAGCCGGTCCATGCCCGTGGGCCACTGCGCGCGGGGGTCGAGGTCCACGCCCGCGCGGTCCAGGCTCGTGCGCGCCTCGCCCAGCGCGTCCTGCGCCACCCCGGCGTCGATCCACGGGCCCGCACAGGTGTCGCAGCGTCCGCAGTCGTGCGCGGTGGGGTCGTCGAGGGCCCGCTGGAGGAAGGCCATCCGGCACTCACGGGTGGAGATGTAGTCGAGCATGTGCTGCTGCTCGGCCTCGCGGGCCGCCGCCACCCGGGCATAGCGCTCGGCGTCGTACTCCCAGGGCTGCCCGGTGGAGGTCCACCCACCCTGGACCCGCTGCACCGCTCCGTCGACGTCGAGCACCTTG
This sequence comes from uncultured Janibacter sp., assembly GCA_964430615.1. GTDB lineage: Bacteria > Actinomycetota > Actinomycetes > Actinomycetales > Dermatophilaceae > Janibacter. Next base: position 7,228 of record CAYSGN010000039.1, read on the forward strand.
AGCAGCAGCTCCAGGCGGGTGCGACGGATGTCGACGATCGTCTCGAGGGCGGCGGTGGACAGCGGTCGGGTCGACTCGCCGAGCGCCGTGAGCACGGCCGCGGCCTGGTCCTCCCGGGGCATCGAGGCGGAGGCGAAGTGCTTCCAGATCGAGGTGTCGTCGTGCCCGGGGAGCAGGACGACGTCGGCGCGCTCGGTGGCCCGGCCCGCGCGGCCGACCTGCTGGTAGTAGGCCACCGGCGAGGACGGGGCGCCGAGGTGGACCACGAAGCCGAGGTCCGGCTTGTCGAAGCCCATGCCGAGCGCGCTCGTGGCCACGAGTGCCTTGACCTCGTTGCCGCGCAGCGCCGCCTCCATCGCGGCCCGCTCCTCGGCGCCCGACCTGCCGGTGTAGGCCATCACCTCGTGGCCCGCGCGCTGGAGGGCCGCTGCCACGTCCTCGGCGGCACCCACCGTGAGGGTGTAGACGATGCCGCTGCCCTCGAGCTGGTCCAGGTGCGTGCTCAGCCAGGCGAGGTGGTGGTCCGTGCCCGCCCGGGGGAGGACGGCCAGACGCAGGCTGTCGCGGGCCAGCGGGCCGCGGATGGTCAGCGCCCCCGCCCCGGTCCCGACCGAGAGCTGCTCGGCGACGTCGCGCACGACGCGCTCGTTCGCCGTCGCGGTCGTCGCGAGCACCGGGGTCCCCTCGGGGAGCTCGCCCAGCAGATCCTTGATCCTGCGGTAGTCGGGACGGAAGTCGTGGCCCCAGTCGCTGACGCAGTGCGCCTCGTCGACGACGAGCAGGCCGCAGCGCCTCGTCAGGTCCGGGAGCTGCTCGCTGCGGAAGCGGGGGTTGTTCAGCCGCTCCGGGCTGACGAGCAGCACGTCCACCTCGTCGGCCGCCAGCCGGGCACGCACCTCGTCCCACTCCTGGGCGTTCGCGGAGTTCATCGACACCGCCCGCACCCCGGCCCGCTGGGCCGCGGCGATCTGGTCGCGCATGAGCGCCAGCAGGGGGGAGACGATGAGGGCCGGGCCCGCCCCCTTCGCCCGTTGGAGCCGTGAGGCGACGAAGTAGACGGCGGACTTGCCCCACCCGGTGCGCTGGACGACGAGCACCCGGCGTCCGCCGTCGACGAGGGCCTCGATCGCCTCGAGCTGCCCGTCGCGGAAGGTCGCGTCCTCGCGGCCGACGAGCTGGCGCAGCACCCGGGTCGCGTCGTCGGCCAGGGACGTGGTGGGGGAGGAGGTCATGCGGCCACGCTAGGCCAGGCCCCTGACGGCGCAGGAGGGGCGCGGGGTGCCTGGGGACGAGCGGGTGGCCCTCTGCCAGGATGTGGACATGGACGCACCCACCACCGCGGCACCTCCCTTCGGCGTGGAGGTCCTCCTCAGGTGGGGCGACATGGACGCCTTCGGCCACGTGAACAACGTCGTCTTCCACCGCCTCCTCGAGGAGGCGAGGATCCGCGCCTTCACCAGGTGGTTCGAGGGGTGGGCCGGTGAGAGCAGCCCGCGGATGACGGTGCTCCTGGCCCGGCAGGAGGTCGAGTTCCTCGGGCAGCTGCACTACCGCCCCGAGCCGGTGCACATCGACCTGTGGGTCACCGACATCGGCGGCGCCAGCTGGGACCTCGGCTACGAGATGCGTGAGACGAGCGAGCCCGACTCGACCCTCTACCTGCGGGCGGAGTCGACCCAGGTCGCCTTCGACCCCGAGCGCCAGGCCCCGCGCTCCCTCACCGGTGACGAGCGGGCGGTCCTCGGGGCCCACCGGGGGGACCCGGTGCCGCTGCGTCGGCGCCGGCGATGACGACCTTCCGTCTCGCCGACGACGCGAGCGCCGGTGATCTGCGGACCTACCTCGCCCGGGCCCGGCAGGCCGACCCGGACGGCGACGTGCGCCTCCAGGCGGTCGGTCCGGTCCTCGCGGCCTGGACCCGCGTGCTGCCGGGGCGGGGCATCAGCAGCGGTGGTCTCGTGCTCGGGCTGCGGACCTTCGCCCTCGCCGAGGAGCTCGTGCACGACGTGACGGTGCCGGTCACGGCCGTGGCCGACCGGCTCGCCCGTGGGGGCAGGGACGTGCCCGAGCCGCCGGTGACCTCGGACCCCACCTGGCGCGCCCTGAGCCCGCCCCGGGGTGGCTGGGAGCCGGTCGGTCGGGTGCTCGACGCCGACCTGGAGGAGACCGCGCTCGCCGGCATCGCCGAGGTGGCGCAGGGCGCCCCCGAGGGATCCGGTGCCGCGGCCGTCGCCGACCTGCGCGCGCGGGTCTGGGGCCGGTCCACCGCGACCGTCCCGCCGGTCCCCGCAGGAGGGGCCTACGGACTGCACGTGCTCGGCTTCCTGCGGACCGCTCCGGAGGCACGGGCGGACGTGCACGCGGCGGGGCCGTGGACCCGGCTGACCACCCCACGCGGCTTCGTCGTCTGCCGCTGACGCGGGCCCCGGTGGGCCCGGGCCGCCGGGGGCCGCCCCCGCCTAGTCTTGGGCGGTATGGAGCAGGAGCCCGTGACGACCGATGACCTCCCCGTCGGGATCGGCGACGCCGACCTCGCGGCGGAGCTGACCCGCCGGGCGGCGCTCCTGGCCCGGCGGATGCGCGCCGACGGGGTCAGCGGCCGGAGCAAGACCTCGATCTCCGACGTCGTCACCGAGGCCGACCACGCCGCGGAGGAGCTCGTCGCCACGACCCTCACCAGGCTGCGGCCCGATGACGGGATCGTCGGTGAGGAGGGCGCGGCCACGCCCTCGCGGTCCGGGCGGACCTGGGTGATCGACCCGGTGGACGGGACGTACAACTTCCTCGCGGGACTCGACACGTGGTGCAGCGCGCTGGCACTGCGGACGGGTGAGGACGTGCTGCTCGGCGCCGTGCACCACCCCGCGGCGGGGGAGGCCTGGCTCGGCGGCCGCGACCTGCCGACGACCCTGGGCGGGGTGCCGATCGGCGAGCTCGACGACCTCCCGCTCGGCGACGTGGCGATCGCGACCTACCTGCACCCGGGTGTGCTCGACCGTGACGACCTGCGGGAACCCTGGCTCGCGGCCATCTCCGCGGCGGCGACCGTGCGGATGTTCGGGTCGGGGTCCTGCGACCTGGCCGCCGTGGCCGCCGGGCGGATCGGGGCGTGGGCCCAGCAGTCGGTGCCCGAGTGGGACTGGCTGCCCGGCGCCGCCCTCGTGCGGGCCGCCGGTGGGGCCGCCGAGCAGGTCGAGGTCCGCGGCACGGTGTGGAGCGTCGCCGGTCGTCCGACCGCGGTCGAGCAGGTCGTCGGGGCCCTGCGGGGGGCGTGACCCGGCGCGGTCGTCCGCACGTGCGGGTGGTCCCGTCGTGCGCCGTACGGGTGGGTCCCGAGGCGCCGGGTGACCCACCTGGCTCGAGGAGGTCAGGGGCGAAGGGGGTTGCCGCGCTCCGCGAGCACGTCCCGCAGCGTGTCGATCCGGTCGCTGACGATGCCGTCGACCCCGAGGTCGAAGAGGCGGTGCATCTCCGCGGCGTCGTCGATGGTCCAGACGTGCACGTGCTTGCCGAGCCGGTGGGCGGTCTCGACGAGCCGCCGGGTGACGACCGTGGGGGTGACCGGCCCGACACGGTGGGTCACCGGGACCTGGAGCGCCTGCGCGGGGGAGCGCAGCAGCCGGGAGAGCACCGACGGCAGCAACCGGAGCGAGGCCACCCCGGTCGGTCCGGCGGACGTGGCCAGCCGGGGCCCCAGGGCCTTGCGGACCGCGCGCAGCCGGGAGTCGCTGAAGGACCCGACGCACACCCGGTCGATCGCGTCGTGACGGCGGACGAGGTCGACGAGCGGCCCGATGGCCTGCGGGGCCTTGACGTCGATGTTGAAGCGGGCCTGCGGGAAGGCCTCGAGCAGATCCTCCATGAGCGGGACGGCGTCGGTGCCGTTGATCCTCGCCCTGGAGACCTCGCTCCACGGCAGGGCGGCGATCGCCCCCTCCGTGTCGGTGACGCGGTCGAGGACCTCGTCGTGGAAGGCGACCAGCCGCCCGTCCGCGGTCGCGTGCACGTCCGTCTCGAGGTAGCGGTAGCCCATCTCGACGGCCTGGCCGAAGGCGGCGAGGGTGTTCTCCCGACCCACGTTGGGGGCGAAGGTGGACCCGCCGCGGTGGGCCAGGCCGACGGGTGTCGCGTCGGCGAAGTAGGCGAAGTCGGAGGCGGGTCTCACGTGACCACCGTAGTCGCGATCAGTCCACGGCGGCCCACACGCAGACGTCCACGGGGACGGTCTCGTCGGTGAGCTCGTCGGAGGCGAGGAGCACGCGCGCCCCCTCGGGGAGGGGGACCGGCTGCGGCGACAGGTTGGCGACCACCAGCGTGCGGGTCCCGTCGGGCGCGGTGGCGAGGTAGGCGAGCACGTCCTCACCGAGGCCCTCGACCTCGGCCAGCGCGGCGAGGCCGAGGGAGCGCTCGCGGCGCAGTGCGAGCAGCGCGCGGTACAGCTCCAGCGTGGACCCGGCCACGCCGCTCTGGGCGTCGACGGCGAGCTCGCCGTAGACCTCCGGCTGAGGCAGCCAGGTGGCTCCGGTGTCGTTGAAGCCGAGGGCGGGAGCCCCGGTCGTCCAGGGCATCGGGACCCGGCAGCCGTCGCGGCCCAGCTCGGCGCCGCCGGAGCGGGCGAAGGTGGGGTCCTGCCGCTGCTCGTCGGGCAGCGTCGTGTGCTCCGGCAGTCCGAGCTCCTCCCCCTGGTAGAGGTAGGCGCCACCCGGCAGTGCGAGCATCAGGGCGGTCGCGGCACGCGCCCGCCGCAGACCCAGCGCCGGGTCGGGCTGCGGGTCCTGCGCGCCGATCCCGTTGGGGCGCGGCTCGCCCTGGGGCAGACCGAGCCGGCTGGCGTGGCGCACGACGTCGTGGTTGCTCAGGACCCACGTCGAGACCGCCCCGACGGAGTCGTTGGCGGCGAGGGAGCCGGCGATGACCTCGCGCAGCGGCCCGGCCAGCCAGGGGGTCTCGAGGAACTCGAAGTTGAAGGACTGGTGGAACTCGTCCTCGCGGACGTAGCGGGCGGCCCGGTGGGCCGGGCGCACCCACGCCTCCGCGCACATGATCCGTTCAGGGGAGCCGTACCCCTCGAGCAGGGCCCGCCAGGACCGGTAGATCTCGTGCACCCCGTCCTGGTCCCAGAAGGGGGCCTCGGAGGTGACCTCGAGCAGCCCGCCGGGGTGACGGCCGAAGGGCGGGAAGGCCGGGTCCTTGACGAGACCGTGGGCGACGTCCACCCGGAAGCCGTCGACGCCGCGGTCGAGCCAGAAGCGCAGCGTCCCCTCGAAGTCGGCGCGCACCTTGGGGTTCTGCCAGTTCAGGTCCGGCTGGCTGGGGTCGAAGAGGTGCAGGTACCACTGGCCGGGACGCCCGTCGGGCTCGGCGACCCGGGTCCAGGCCCGGCCGCCGAAGTTGCTCAGCCAGTCCGTGGGCGGCTGGGAGCCGTCCGGCCCGACCCCGTCACGGAAGACGTAGCGGTCGCGCTCGGCGCTCCCCGGCCCCGCCGCGAGGGCCTCGGCGAACCACGGGTGCTCCGAGGAGGTGTGGTTCGGCACGAGGTCGACGATGATGCGCAGGCCGAGCTCGTGCGCCCGGGTGATCATCGCGTCCGCATCCGCGAGGGTGCCGAAGAGCGGGTCGACGTCCCGGTGGTCGGCGACGTCATAGCCCGCATCACGCTGGGGCGAGACGTAGAAGGGGGAGAGCCACACCGCGTCGACGCCCAGGTCGCGCAGGTGCTCCAGGCGGGAGGTGATGCCGCGCAGGTCGCCCATGCCGTCACCGTCGGCGTCGGCCCAGGAGCGCGGGTAGACCTGGTAGATGACGGCGTCGCGCCACCACGGCGCCTCCGCCTGGTCGGCGGCGTGGATCTCGTGGACGGTCCGGCCGGCGGGCCCGGTCGAGCTCACAGCGGGTTCCCTTCCTCATCGGCGTTGACGAGCATGTCCGCAGCGCGGCGGAAGTAGTCCCGCATCGCCGCGTCGTGCGCCTCGGGCAGGTCGAGGGAGTCCATCGCGGCGAGCATGTGCCGCATCCACCGGTCGCGCTGGTCCGGGGTGACGGCGTAGGGGACGTGGCGCATCCGCAGCCGCGGGTGGCCCCGCTGCTGGCTGTAGGTGTTCGGGCCGCCGAAGTACTGCTCGAGGAACATCCGCAGACGCACCTCGGCGGGGCCGAGATCCTCCTCGGGGTAGAGGGCGCGCAGGACCGGGTCCTCGGCCACACCCTCGTAGAACCTGCTCACGAGGGCGACGAAGGTCTCGTGACCACCGACCTGCGCGTAGAAGCTGTCTCCGGGTTGGGCGAACACCGCCCCACCTTCTCAGATCGAGTGCTCGCCCCCGGACAGCGGGATGGGCGGCCCGGCGACGCCCTCGCGGTCGAAGGCCTCCTTGACCCGTCGGCGGATCTCCCGCTGGATGCCCCAGTTCTCGTTCGGGGCGGCGGTGGCGAAGACCCGCACGGTCACCGTGCCGCCGGTGATCGACTCGACCCCGAGGACGCTGGGCGCCTCGCGCAGCACGCCGTGCCACGCGGGGTCCTCGTCCATCCCGCTGACCTGCTCGCGGATGATGCCGATGACCCGGTCGGTGTCCTCCCGGTAGGAGAAGGGCACGTCCACCATCACCGTCGACCACCCCTGGGTGCGGTTGCCGACCCGCAGGATCTCGCCGTTGCGCACGTACCAGACGACACCGTCCAGGTCGCGCAGCCGGGTGACCCGCAGCGTGACCTCCTCGACGGTGCCGATCGCCTCGCCGGTGTCGATGTAGTCCCCGACGCCGTACTGGTCCTCGAGGATCATGAAGACCCCGGAGAGGTAGTCGCGCACGAGGGACTGCGCGCCGAAGCCGAGCGCGACGCCGCCGACACCCGCCGAGGCGAGCAGCGGCCCGAGCGGGATGTCCAGCAGGGCGAGCACCGTCAGGGCGGTGACGACCGTGATGACGAAGGTGGCGATGCTGCGCAGCAGCGAGGCGGTCGTGAGCATCCGCTGGCGGTAGCGCTCCGAGGCGGTGCCGCCGCGACCGCGCGCGTGCTGGTCCCTCCGGGACCGGTCGGCCTCCCGCGAGGCCAGGGCCCGGTCCGCGAGGCCCGTGATGGCGCGGTGCGCCAGCGCCCGGGCGAGGACCGCGAGCACCAGCGTGAGGACGATGCGCAGCGGCGCACCGGCGAGCCAGTGCAGGAACTGCTCGCCGGTGATGCCGATGCGCTGGAGGAGGGGCAGGTCCATCGGCTACTCCTGGGCGTCGCGCTCCTGGGCGGCCACCGCACGAGCGACCGCGTCACGGCTCTCCGCGACGAGACGGCGCAGTCCGTTGGGAGCGTCGGGGTGCTCGTCGAGCCAGGCCTGCGTCGTGTCGAGCAGCCGCGGCCCGGCGAGCGCCATCGGGTAGAAGCCCAGGACGATCCCCTCGGCGATCGCGTGGGTCCGCTCGGCCCACACCTGCTCGAGGACGTCGTGGTACCGCGAGACGAAGGGGGAGAGCAGCGTCGGGTCCGCGGCGCGGCCGAAGCCGAGGGCATGGGCGTCGACGACGGAGTTCGGGGTGTCCGTCGCGACGACACCCGCCTGCCAGGCGCCCTCCTTGGCCTCGGCCGTGGGGATGCTCGCGGTGGCCCGGGCGGCGCGCTCGCGGCCGGTGGCGGTGTTGTCCCCCTTCGCCTCGGCCGCGACGGCGTCCGCGTCGGCGACGCCCGCCGCGGTCAGTCCGGTGAGCAGCGTCCAGCGCATGTCCGCGTCCACGGCCAGGCCCTCGAGCTCGCGGCTGCCGTCGTAGAGGCCTGCGACGAAGGAGGTGTCGTCACCGGCGGCGAGCATGCCGGCGTGCGCGGTGACCAGCTGGAGCTGGGCGTCGCTGCCGGGGGCGGCCGCCTCGGCGAGCTCTCGCAGGCCGACGACGACCTGCCGCCGCAGCTCGGAGCGGTGCTCGGGGGCGGAGTAGGAGACGACGCACGTGGCGACCTGGGCCAGCAGCGTGCGCAGCAGCGTCGAGTCGTCCAGGCCGTCGATGACCGGCATGACGAGCTCGATGTAGGAGCGGGCGGTCATCTCCCCGTCGCGCGTCATGTCCCAGGCGGAGGCCAGGGCGAGCGAGCGTGGCAGGGACTCGGTGAAGGCGTGCGGGTGGGCCAGCAGCGTCGAGAGGGAGCGGCTGTCCAGGCGCAGCTTGGCGTAGGTGAGGTCGTCGTCGTTGACGAGCAGCAGGTCCGGCTGCCGGCGGCCGACGAGGTCCGCGACCGGCGTGCGCTCCCCGTCGACGTCCAGCTCGATCCGGTGGGTGCGGGTCAGCGCACCGTCGACGAGGTCGTAGCAGCCGACGGCCAGGCGGTGCGGACGCAGCGTCGGGAAGCCCTCGGCGTGGGTCTGCTCGATGACCGCGTCGACGACGCGGCCGCGGTCGTCGACCTCGACGTGCGGGCGCAGCGTCGCCACGCCGGCGGTCTCCAGCCACAGCGTGGACCAGGTGCGCAGGTCGCGCCCGGAGGTGGCCTCGAGCTCGTCGAGCAGGTCGTCGAGGGTCGTGTTGCCCCATGCGTGCTTGGCGAAGTAGGCCCGGATCCCGTCCCGGAAGGCCTCCCGCCCGACGTAGGCGACGAGCTGCTTGAGGACCGAGGCGCCCTTGGCGTAGGTGATCCCGTCGAAGTTGACCTCGACGTCGTCGAGGTCACGGATCGGAGCGACGATCGGGTGGGTCGAGCTGAGCTGGTCCTGGCGGTAGGCCCAGGCCTTCTCGTGGGTGGCGAAGGTCGTCCACGCGTCGGTCCACGAGGTGGCCTCCGCCTGGCAGGTGGTGGAGGCCCACTCGGCGAAGGACTCGTTGAGCCACAGGTCGTTCCACCACTTCATCGTGACGAGGTTGCCGAACCACATGTGGGCCAGCTCGTGGAGGACGGTCAGGGCGCGGCGCTCGACGAGCGCGTCGGGCACCTTGGAGCGGAAGACGTACATCTCGTGGAGGGTCACCGCCCCGGCGTTCTCCATCGCGCCCATGTTGTACTCCGGCGTGAAGACCTGGTCGTACTTGGTGAAGGGGTAGGCCCGGTCGAACTCCTGCTCGTAGAAGGCGAACCCGGCCTTGGTCAGCGCGAAGAGGTTGTCCGCGTCGAGGTACCGGGTCAGCGAGCGGCGGCAGAAGATGCCGAGCGGTACCTCCTTGTCGCGGGAGGTCACCGAGTCGCGCACCACGTCGTAGGGGCCGGCGATGAGCGCGGTGATGTAGCTGCTCATCCGCTCGGTCGGGGCGAAGGCCCAGGTCGCCACGTCCTCCCGGCCCTCGAGCGGCGTCGGCTCCGGGGTGGGGGAGTTGGAGATGACCTCCCAGTGCGCCGGGGCGGTGACGGTGAGCGCGAAGCTGGCCTTGATGTCCGGCTGCTCGAAGACGGGGTACATCCGGCGGCTGTCGGGGACCTCGAACTGGGAGTAGAGGTAGACCTCGCCGTCGACGGGGTCGACGAAACGGTGCAGGCCCTCACCGGTGTTCATGTACGTCCCGGTCGCCGAGATGGTCACCGTGTTGTCCTCGGCGAGCCCCTCGAGGCGGACCCGGTGGTCGGCGTAGACCTCGGCCGGGTCGAGAGGGGTGCCGTTGAGCTCGACGGCGTCCACGGACTCCCCGATGAAGTCGACGAAGGTGGTGGCGCCGCCCTTCGCCGTGAACCGGATCGTGCTCGTCGTCGCGAAGGTCGAGTCGGACGTGGTTAGGTCCAGGGTGATCTCGTGGGTGTCCACCTGGACGGTCGCCGCGCGCTCGGCGGCCTCCTCGCGGGTGAGGTTCTTCCCGGGCACGTGCTGCTCCTTCGGATCGACGTCGCCCCATGCTGTCACGACGTGGGCCGGATCTCCGACCGCGTGGGAGCGTGCGACGATGGCCGCCATGAGTGCACGACGAGCAGAGATGTGGTTCGACCCCCTGTGCCCCTGGGCGTGGATGACCTCACGGTGGCTCATGGAGGTCGAGAAGGTCCGGGACGTCGAGGTGACCTGGTCGCAGATGAGCCTCTCGATCCTCAACGAGGGCCGGGACCTGGACGCCGACTACCTCGAGACCATGCGGCGGGGGTGGACCCCGGTGCGGGTCATCGCCGCCGCCCGCCAGGCTCACGGCGACGCGGTGACCAAGCCGCTCTACGACGCGATCGGCACCCGTATCCACCTGGGTGGCCAGCGGGACTTCCGGGTGGCCACGGTCGAGGCGCTGGAGGAGGTCGGCCTGCCGGGCGAGCTCATCGAGGCGGCCGACACCGACGCGCACGACGCCTTCCTCAAGGAGAGCCACGACCGGGCCATCGAGCTCGTCGGCGACGACGTCGGTACCCCGGTGATCTCCGTCGAGGACGTCGCCTTCTTCGGCCCCGTCGTCTCACCGGCCCCGAAGGGGGAGGACGCCGGCCGGCTCTTCGACGGCTGCGTCCTCGTCGCCGCGACCGACGGCTTCTTCGAGCTCAAGCGCAGCCGCACGCGCGAGCCGATCTTCGACTGACCCACCCACCCACACCAGGAGCAGAGCCCTTGCGCGTCCACATCGGTGGCGACCACGCCGCCCACGAGCTCCACCAGGAGCTGCTGACCTTCCTCCGGGCGGAGGGGCACGAGGTCACCGACCACGGCCCCGCGGAGTACGACGCCGCCGACGACTACCCGGTCTTCGTCCTCCGGGCGGCCCAGGCGGTCGCCGCCGACGCCGGCAGCCGAGGGATCGTCCTCGGCGGCTCCGGCAACGGCGAGCAGATGGCGGCGAACAAGGTCGAGGGCATCCGGGCGGCGCTGTGCTACGACGTCGAGCTGGCCCGGCTGGCCCGCGAGCACAACGACGCGCAGATCATCTCCCTCGGCGGGCGGATGCAGACCATCGAGGAGGCCAAGGAGATGGTCCGGGTCTTCCTCGCGACGGACTTCACCGGCGAGGAGCGTCACCAGCGGCGCATCGACATGGTCAGTGCCTACGAGGCGGACGGGACGCTGCCACCGCTGCCCTGAGGCCCGCCCGGCCGGATGTCTCTCTACGGTCACGATCCCTTCCCCGCAGGAGGATTGGCATCTAAGGTGCCCTCAGAGCCGCTCGAGGGAGCGGGACGCCACCAAGGGGAGAAACATCTGTGTCAGCGATCCTTCCCGGCAGGGCCCCTGCGTGGGGGGACGGTCGCCCGATCGCCGTCCGGGTCAGGACCCCGAGGAGGGCGGCCATCGACGGCACCCTGCTCCTCGTCATCCTCCTCGTCGGGGTCGCGGGCGTGACGATCGGTCACCGCATCTGGCCGACGGCCCTGCCCCTCGGGGCGCTGCTGCCCGGGTGCCTGCTCGCGACCACCCTGTGCAATGTCGGGCAGGCCCGCCTGGTCCTCGCGACGACGCTCGCCGCGGCGAGCTGGTCGATCTACATCTCGGGCGAGAACGTCGCCTCCTACGTCCCGCTGCTGGTCTCCATCGCACTGCTCTACGGGGTGGCCGTCTCCCGGGCGCACCACGGCGTCGACACCTTCGCCGGGGACCGGATGCTGGGGGACCTGCGCTCCCGGCTGCACGCGATGGGCGACATCCCCGCACTTCCCCCGGGCTGGCACGCCGAGCGCTCGATCGCGACGGCCCACGGGGGCGCCTTCGCCGGTGACTTCCTCGTCACCGCGCCGCGCGGCGGCGGTCAGGCGGTGGAGATGGTCCTCGCCGACGTCAGCGGCAAGGGGCAGGCGGCCGGGACCCGCGCCCTCGTGCTCGCCGGCGCCATCGGTGGCGTCATCGGGTCGGCCCTGCCGCACCGGGTGCTCCCGATGGCCAACGAGTTCCTCGACCGGGACAACTGGGCCGAGGGCTTCGCCACGGCCGTCCACGTCGTCATCGACTTCGCCACCGGCGTGACGCAGATCGCCTCCGCCGGTCACCCGCCGGCCATGCACTACGACGCCGGGTCGGGTCGCTGGCAGCAGATCGAGGCCGACCGCGGGCCGGCCCTCGGCATCGTGCGCAACGCGGACTACCCGCGCACGGAGATCGTCCTGGGGCGTGGCGATGCGCTGCTCGTCTACACCGACGGGGTCATCGAGTCCCGCGCGCGCTGCCTCGAGGACGGGATCGACTGGATGCTCGGGGAGGCCGAGACCCGGGTGTGCCGCGGTCTCACGGGGCTGGCCGACACCCTCGTCGCGGACGGCCGCGCCGGGGTCTCCGACGACCGTGCCGCCGTCGTCATCTGGCGCGACTGAGCACGCTCACCCGCGCCCGATATCCTCTCCCGTCGTGACCTCCTCGGACCGCGGCCCGCACACCTCACCGCTCACGGACACCCCGCTCACCCCGGACGGGCGGCACCGGGCGACGGTGCGCACCTTCACCCCCCGGTGGCGCATGTCGGCGCTGACCGAGGAGCGGATGGAGACCCTGCTGCCGCGCTACGCGGTGCCCGAGGGGCCGCTCGACGTCGTGGCGGCCTTCGGGCGGGACCTGCCGGTCGTCCTCGAGATCGGCTCGGGCCACGGTGACGCCGCCATCGCCTACGCGCAGGCCCACCCCGAGCACGGGCTGGTCGCCGCGGAGGTCCACGTCCCCGGTGTCGCGCGGATGATGGCCGCCGCGGAGGAGGCCGGGGTGGCGAACCTGCGCGTCGTCCGGGGCGATGCCATCGAGTACCTCCTGCGCAGCGTCGCGAGCGACCAGCTCGAGGCCGTGCACCTCTTCTTCCCCGACCCGTGGCCGAAGGCGCGTCACGCCAAGCGCCGCTTCGTCCAGCAGGACACGCTCGACCTGCTCCTGGACCGGCTGCGCCCCGGCGGTCACCTGCTCGTCGCCACCGACCACCTCGTCTACGCGCAGCACGTGCGTGAGCAGCTGGCCGCCCACGGCGGGCTGACCTGGACCGAGGGGGAGCGCCCGACGTGGCGACCGACGGTCGGCTTCGAGGACAAGGGCCGCGCGGCGGGGCGCGAGATCCACGAGTTCCGGGTCCTCGCGGCCCAGGGCTGAGCGCCCTTCAGGCGAAGAGGGCCTCCCCGACGAACTCGCCCTCGCGCGCCCCGGGCGGGATCGCGAAGAGCGCGGAACCGGTGAACCTCAGGTACTCCATCATGGCGTCCTGCTTCGCCATCGCGGTCTGCATGGGGATGAACTGCGTGGCGGGGTCGCGCACGTAGGCGAGGAAGAAGAGGCCCGCGTCGAGCTCGCCGAGCTCGGTGGAGCCGTCGACGAAGTTGTACCCGCGCCGCAGGATCCGGGCGCCATCGTTGTGGTCGGGGTGGACCACGCTCACGTGCGAGTCCACCGGCACGATCGGCCCGTCGGTGCCCTTCATCGCGAAGTCCGGCTCGGAGTGCTCCTCGCCCCCGGACAACGGGGCGCCGCTCCCCTTCGTCCGGCCGATGATCTCCTCCTGGGGGCCCAGACCCTGCCGGTCCCAGGTCTCGATGCGCATGTTGATCCGGCGCACGGCGAGGTAGGACCCGCCGGAGAGCCAGCTCGCTGCGGGGTCGTCCCCGTCGTGGACCCAGACGTGCTCCTCCAGCGCCCGGGTCTCGTCGGAGGTGATGTTCGCCGTCCCGTCCTTGAAGCCGAAGAGGTTGCGGGGGGTCTCCTCGCCGCTCGTCGTGGTCGAGGTCCTCCCGAAGCCGAGCTGGGACCACCGCACCGAGACCGTGCCGAAGCCGATGCGGGCGAGGTTGCGGATCGCGTGCACCGCCACTTGCGGGTCGTCGGCGCAGGCCTGGATGCAGATGTCGCCGTTGCTGCGGGCCGGGTCGAGCGCGTCACCGGGGAAGTGGGGCAGCTCCTCGAGGACCCTCGGTCGGCGCCTGCCCAGACCGAAGCGGTCCGTGCCGTCGGCGTCGACGAAGAGGGAGGGGCCGAAACCGAAGGTGATCGTCAGGCGGGAGGGCGGCAGCCCGATCGCCTCGCCGGTGTCGTCCGGCGGCATGTCGTAGCCACCCTGCGTCGGGCCCACCGGACCGGCCGGGCGGCCGTCCATGAGCCGCGTGGCGGCCCGCGTCCACTCCCGGAGCATCCCGACCAGGCGTGCCCGAGACGTGGTCGTCACGTCGAAGGCGGCGAAGTGCAGCCGGTCCTGCACCGGTGTCGTGATGCCGGGTTGGTGCTCGCCGCGAAGGGCGAAGGAGGCCGGGCCGGACCCGCCACCGTCGTCGGCGCTCGCCCGCCCGGCGACGAAGCCGCCGGCGAGACCGGCGGCGGCACCGAGCGCGCCGCCGCCCCCGACGAGGGCGGCCCGACGGGTCCAGCCGCGGGAGGTCCCCGTCGGCCCCTCGTCGGGGTCGGCCCGACCCGGGTCCTGCTCCTCGGTCACACGATCGCCGCCGTCAGCTTCGAGAGGGGCTCGGAGAGCGCGGTGACCTTGTCGGAGAGCGCCTTGACCTCCGGCTTGCTGAGCTCGGTGTAGGAGACGAACCCGTCCTTGCCCTCGCGGTGCTCGTCCAGCTCGGACTGGAGGTCGTCGAAACGGGTGTCGAGCTCCTCGGCGAGCTTCTTGTCGCGCTCGAGCAGGATCGGGCGCACGCCCTCGTAGGCGACGCGGGCGCCGTCGACGTTGGCCTGGAAGTCGTAGAGGTCGGTGTGGCTCCAGATCTCCTCCTCACCGGTGATCTTGCCGTTGGCGACCTCCTCGAGCAGGCCGATCGAGCCGTTGGCGATCTGGTCGATCGGGTAGGTCTTCTTCTGCACCCGCTGGTCGAGGGTCCTGGTGTTCTTCAGCAGGTCCTTGCCGTAGGTCTCCCGCTCGGCGTCCGTGAGCGGGGTGTACTTCTCGTCCTCCGGCGGCCAGAGGTCCTTCTCGATCCGGTGCCACCCCGTCCACCTCTGGCCCTCCTCGAGATCGGCCTCACGAGCGTCCATCTTCGGGTCCAGGTCGCCGAAGGACTCGGCGACGGTCTCGATGCGCTCCCAGTGCTCGCGGGCCTCGGGGTAGAGGGCACGCGCCTGGTCGTCCTTGCCGGCGGTGTAGAGGTCGACGAACTCCTGGGTCTTCTGCAGCAGCTGGTCGGACTGGTCGGTGACGTACGTGGCGTAGTTCTGCTCCGCCTGCTCGACCGTCGCGTCGTCGGCGGCGTCGACCGTGCCGTCCTCGGACTTCTCCACGGTGAAGTCGGCGCGGATGCCCTCCCCCTTCATCCCCGGCTTGCACGCCGTGGTGTAGCTGCCCGCCGGCACGGTGAGCACGAGCTGACGGTTGAGGTTCGGGCCGATGTTCTCGACCTCGCCGACGATGCGCATCCCGTCCTCCCCGAGGAGGTAGAACTCGGTGACCTTCGACCCGGAGTTGGTCACCTCGAAGGTCACCGGCCCGGCGGGAACCTCCGTGCTGGAGAGCTCGCAGGCGTCGTCGCTGGAGGTGACCTCGATGGTGCGCTCACCCCCTTCGCCGGTGCCGGGGGAGTTGCTCGTGCAGGCGGCCACGGTCGGGACGAGGAGGGCCAGGGCGGTTCCGGTGGCGAGCGGACGCAGCTTCATGAGGTGGACTTTCTGCGAGGGCCGACGCGGGGTCAGCGGGTCGTGGCGGGGGTGGAGGTGGTGGGCGCCGGAGCCGGGGAGGGGTGCCGGGTGCGGCGCAGGTAGAGGACGAGCACGGGCACGACGTAGCCGACCCACGCGACGGCCTGGAGGACGGTCGTGGCCGGGGTGAAGTTGAAGACCCCCTTGAGGATCGTCGCGTACCACGAGCTCGGGTCGATCGTGTCGGAGACGTCGAAGGCGAGCGTGTTCAGCCCCGGCAGGAAGCGGGCCTCCTGGAGGTCGTGGACGCCGTAGCTGAGGACCCCCGCCGCGATGAAGACGAGGAAGACCCCCGTCCAGGTGAAGAACGTGCCGAGGTTGATCGAGATCGCCCCGCGGTAGATGAGGTACCCGAGGACGACGGCGGTGACGATGCCCAGGAGCGCGCCGACGAGCGGGGACCAGGGGGACTGGGCGTTCGCGCCGCTCGTCATCGCCTGGGTGGAGGCCCACAGGAAGAGGGCCGTCTCGAGGCCCTCGCGGCCGACGGCGAGCACGGCGACGACGACCAGCCCCCACCAGCTGCCGGTGCTCGCGGCATCGAGCCGACCGCGCAGCTGGGCACCCAGGCTCCGGGAGGCGCGGGCCATCCAGAAGATCATCCACGTCACGAAGCCGACCGCGACGATGGAGAGGCTGCCGCCGATGAGCTCCTGCGCCTCGAAGGTCAGGCCCCGGGGCCCGAAGGTGAGCAGCGCGCCGAAGGCGAGGCTGATGGCGACGGCCAGGGCGACACCGGCCCAGATGCGGGGGAGGAGCTGGGTGCGCCCGGACCTGACGAGGTAGGCGATGAGGATGCTGACGACGAGCGCGGCCTCGAGGCCCTCGCGCAATCCGATGAGGTAGTTCGCTAGCACCTTCGAAAGATACACCCGGCTCAGGCAAGGCTGGCCTTAGTGATCCCCCCTGCATGAGATCGGGGGGCGGTGGGTGGAGCGGGCGACGGGAATCGAACCCGCGTAGCCAGTTTGGAAGACTGGGGCTCTAC
>CAYSGN010000040.1:0-23142 GCA_964430615.1 uncultured Janibacter sp.
TAGCCTGCGACCATGCATCTCCTCGTCGTCGCCGCCATCGCCGCCGAAGCCGCCCACGTCCCCGACGACGTCGAGGTCCTCGTCACCGGGGTCGGCAAGAGCCTGGCGGCGGTCACCGTGACGCGCGCGATCTGCGAGCACCCGCGAAGGGAGGAGCTCGTCGTGGTCAACGTCGGCACCGCCGGCGCGCTGCGCGACGGCGTCGGCGGGCTGCACGAGATCGGGACGGTCATCAACCACGACCTCTCGGCCGAGCCGATCCGCCGGCTCGGTCTCGACCCGCGGGAGGTCCTCGACCTGCCCGGGGGTCACGAGATGGTGCTGGCGAGCGGGGACCTCTTCGTCACCGATCCGGCGGTACGCACCGCGCTCGCGAAGCAGGCTCACCTGGTCGACATGGAGGGCTATGCGATCGCCCTCGCGGCCACCGAGCTCGGGGTGCCGGTGCACCTGGTGAAGGTCGTCAGCGACAACGCCGACGAGACGGCGCACGACTGGTCGGCCGCGGTGGACGGCTGCGCCCGCGAGCTGGGGCGCTGGGTCGCCGAGTTCGCCGCCCGGGTATGAGGGGGCTCTCCTGGGCCCTTGTGCGACTCACGTGACCGCGACGACCAGGAGGGGTCCACGGAATGACCCCTCGGAGGGTGGTGTTCCCCGGACATGACGACCCCGCGCCCGACTCCCGAGTTCCGTGGGTACGAGCGCTACGAGCGCGCCAAGGCCCACTTCGCGGCCGAGGACTACGCCTCGGCCGTCCGCGAGCTGGAGGAGTTCTTCACCGACCTCGCCGCAGCGCGCTCCGCGGACGCGCCACCGCACCCCGGCGAGGACCCGGTCGGCCACGGCACCGCCGAGGTGCATCTGCTCCTGGCACGCGCGTACTTCCAGACCGCTCAGCTGCGTCGTGCGGAGGCCGCCGCACGCGAGGTGCTCGCGGAAGCTCCCGACGACGCCTACGCCCACCTCCTCCTCGGCCGCACCCTCCAGCGGGCGGGACGTCACGACGAGGCGCGCGGCCCCCTTCGCCTGGCGCAGCTGCTCGGCGACTACGACACCGGCTCGGGCACGGCTCCACCGACCGACTGAGCCGCTCGAGCAGGGTCCGCGCAGCCCGCGCCGCATCCGCTCGACAAGCGTCTCCCCGCCTGCGCGCGAGTCCGGGACCCGTGCGCAGGCGGGGAGCATCGGGTCACCCGATCACCGGGTGGACCACTGGGACGCGAGAGGTGAGCCCCGTCAGCCGGCGCTCGGGTGGGTCATGTCGACCGGCACGACCCAGGCGTCGAAGTCCTCACCGGAGATGTCGCCGGAGGCGATCGCGGCCTCCCGGAGGCTGGTGCCCTCCTTGTGCGCCTTCTTCGCGATGGCGGCAGCCTTGTCGTAGCCGATGTGCCGGTTGAGGGCGGTCACGAGCATGAGGTTGCGGGAGAGGTTCTCCTCGATCCGCTCGGTGACCGGCTCGATGCCGACGGCGCAGTGCTCGTCGAAGGAGACGCACGCATCGGCGATGAGGCGGATCGACTCGAGCACGGCGTGGGCCATGACCGGCTTGTAGACGTTGAGCTGGAAGTTGCCCTGGCTGCCCGCGAAGCCGACGGTCGCGTCGTTGCCGAAGACGCGGGTGGCGACCATGGTCATCGCCTCGGCCTGGGTCGGGTTGACCTTGCCCGGCATGATCGAGGAGCCCGGCTCGTTCTCCGGGATCGCCAGCTCACCGATGCCGTTGCGCGGGCCGGAGGCGTACCAGCGCACGTCGTTGGCGATCTTCATCAGCGCGCCGGCGAGGGTGCGAAGGGAGCTGCTCACCTCGACGAGCGCGTCGTGCGCCGAGAGGCTGGCGAAGAGGTTCTCCGCCTGGGTGAAGTCCAGGCCCGTCTCCTCGCTGATCTTCGCGGCGGTCAGCGTGCCGAACTCCGGGTGGGCGTTCAGCCCCGTGCCGACCGCGGTGCCACCGATGGCCAGCTCGCGGGCTCGCAGGTCCGCGTGCCGGACGGCGTCGAGGGCGAAGTCGATCTGCGCGACCCAGCCGCCGATGACCTGACCCAGCGTGACCGGGGTGGCGTCCTGGAGGTGGGTGCGTCCGACCATGACGACGTCGCCGTACTGCTCGGCCTTCTTGTCGAGGGTGTCGCGCAGCTGGGTCACGCCCGGGTAGAGGCGCTCGTTGAGGTCGAGGACGACCGCGATGTGCATCGCCGTCGGGAAGGTGTCGTTGCTCGACTGCCCGCGGTTGACGTGGTCGTTCGGGTGGACCGGGGACTTGCTGCCCATCTCGCCGCCGGCGATCTCGATGCCGCGGTTGGAGATGACCTCGTTGGAGTTCATGTTCGACTGCGTGCCCGAGCCGGTCTGGAAGACCACGAGCGGGAAGTGCTCGTCGAGGTCGCCCTTGATGACCTCGTCCGCGGCACCGGTGATCAGCTCGGCCACGTCCTGGGGCAGCTCCCCGAGCTGGGCGTTGGCCCGGGCGGCGGACTTCTTCAGCGTGCCGAGGGCGCGGATCATCGTGCGCCCCCAGACGAAGGTGTCCCGCCCGATGTCGAAGTTGCCCAGCGAGCGCTGCGTCTGCGCGCCCCAGTACTTGTCGGAGGGCACCTCGATGGTGCCCATGCTGTCCTTCTCCGCACGCGATTGACTCATGGGCAGCATCCTAGGAGGCATGATCCCGGACATGGATCGAGGCGGCGCAGCACCGACGCAGGTGCTGTCACGACGACGGCGCGGGTGGCTGCTGGCCGTCCTCACCCTCGCCAACCTCGTCAACTTCTACGACCGGACGATCCCGGCCGTCGTCGTCGACCCGCTCAAGGAGCAGTTCGGCCTCTCCGACAGCGCGATCGGTGTCCTCGGCGGCTCCTTCACGATCGTCTACGCCGTCGCCGGGGTCTTCATCGGCCGGCTCGCCGACCGGCACCCGCGCCGGGTCATCATGGCGGTCGGCCTGCTCACGTGGAGCCTCTTCACGCTGGGCAGCGGCCTCGCGGTCGGCTTCCTCATGCTCTTCCTCTGCCGGCTGGGTGTCGGGGTCGGCGAGGCCTCCTACGGCCCGGCGGCCAACTCGCTCCTCTTCGACACCCACGAGCCGCAGCACCGTGGCCGGGCGATCAGCATCTTCTCCCTCGGCATCCCCCTCGGGCTGCTCGCCGCCTTCCTCACCGTGGGCCCGATCGTCGCCGCCACCGGGTCCTGGCGGATCCCCTTCGTCGTGGCCACGGTGCCCGGCATCCTGCTCGCGGGGGCGATGCTGCTGCTGCCCGAGCCCGTCCGCGGCGCGGCCGACACGCGCGCCGCGGACTCCGGCCTGGCCGCGCTCGCCGACGCCCAGCCGGTCCGGCAGGTGCTGCGCATCCCCACCGTGCGCTGGCTCATGGTCTCCGGGATCGGGCTCCAGGTCGCGACCTACTCCGTGGCCACCTTCGTCGTCCCGCTCCTGCAGCGCTACCACGGTCTCGGCATCGCCTCGGCCTCGCTCGGCGCCGGGGCCGTCCTCGGGCTCGCCGGCATCGTCGGGCTCGTCCTCGGCGGGGTCCTCTCCGACCGGGCCGTCGACGGGGAGGACGTGGGCCGCCGGCTGCGGGTCGGGGCCATCGCCTTCACCCTGTCGGTGCCGGTGACGCTCGGCGCGCTCCTCCTCGGGCCGGGGACGGCACTCCCCTTCGTGGTCGTCTTCACCCTCGGCTGGACCGGCAGCCAGCTCTTCGCCGCCGCCGCCTCACCAGCGATCGCCGACGTCGTGCCGCCGGGGATCCGGGCCACGGCACTGGCCGTCTACTTCGCCTCCTTCAACATCGTCGGCGCCACCCTCGGGCCGATCATCACCGGCGTGCTGAGCGACCTCCTCGCCCGCGGCGGGGCGGGCGTGGCTCCCGCCGCGATCGGGCTGCACGACTCGCTCCTCGTCGTCGTGCCGCTCGGTCTGGCCGTCGCGACCCTCGGCGCCTGGCGGGCCAGCGCCACCCTCGGCGCGGACCACCGGGCCGCCACGGTGGCGGCGCGGTAGGCCGAGGGGCGCCGGATATGGTCGAGCGGTGATGCTTCCCGAGCACGGACTCTCCCCCGACGAGGTGCGCGCGGCGTGGGCGGACGCACGCGCGGGCGACGTGGACTGGCGCGGCGGGCGCAGCTGGTCGCTCGTCTACGACTCCCCCGACTGGCACCAGGACCTCGTGGACGAGGCCGCGGCGGACTTCGCCCACGAGAACGCCCTCTCCGCCTCCGCCTTCCCCTCCACCCAGCGGTTCGAGTCCGAGGTGGTCGCGATGGTCGCCTCCGTCATCGCACCCGGCGTGGACTCCCACGGGGTCTTCACCACCGGCGGCACCGAGTCGATCATGGTCGCGATGAAGGGCTACCGGGACGCCGGTCGCGGCCGTCGTCTCGTGATGCCGGTGACCGCCCACCCCGGCTTCTGGAAGGCCGCCGACTACCTCGGGCTGGAGGTCACCGTCGTGGACGTCGGCCCGGACGGGCTCCCGGACGTCGAGGAGCTCATGGCCGCCGTCGACGAGGACACCGCCGCGGTCTGCCTGTCCGCCCCGTGCTTCCCCTTCGGCGTGGTCGACCCGATCGAGGAGGTCGCCGAGCAGGCGGCCGCACGCGGCGTCGGCGTGCACGTGGACGCCGCGATGGGCGGGCTGTTCCTCCCCTTCCTCGGCGCCGCCGGCACCACCCCGCCGGCGTTCGGGCTGCACGTGCCCGGGGTGACCTCGGTGTCGGTGGACCTCCACAAGTACGGCTACGGCGCGAAGGGGGCATCGGTGCTCCTCTTCGCGGAGCCCGAGCTCCGGCACGCGAGCTACTTCGTCTCCACCGGGTGGCCGGGGGGCGCCTACGCCGCCTCCGGCGTCGTCGGGACCCGACCGGTCGGCGCGGCGGCCGCGGCCTGGACCGCCATGCGGGCGCTGGGCCGCTCCGGGTACGCCCAGCTCGTGGGTGAGGTGATGACGACGGCGAGGCGGATCCGGGAGGGCCTGAGCGGGCACGGCTTCGAGATCATCGGCGACCCGCCGATGGGCGTCTTCGCCGCGACCCACCCCGGGCTGTCCATCCCGGCGCTGGCCGGGGCGATGGGGCGGCGCGGCTGGTGGATCGACACCCAGGACCGGCCGCCCAGCCTGCACTTCGTCACCTTCCCGCGGCACGCCGAGGTCGTCGACCGCCTGCTCGCCGACCTCGAGGCCTCGATCGTCGAGGCCCGAGAGGACCCGGACGGCGCCGGCGGCCTCTCCTACGGGGTCATGGTGCGCGGCGGCACCCTCGACGACGCTGTGCTCCGGGGGCACCTCGACGCGCGCTTCGACGCCGCGGACTGAGACGGCCCCGGCGAGCAGTCGTCGTCACGCTCGTGGCCGGCTCCCGGCAGCCACGAGGCTCGCCCGGGCGAGTGCGTCCACGGCATCGACGGTCGCGACGGACGGGGCCGGCGACCCGGCACGGGCCCGCCCGTGGCCCGTCGCCGCGGTGGCCTCCGCCGTGGCGGACACCGCGGCCGCCAGGACCGAGATCTCCGAGCACGCGACGACGACGCCGTCGCAGCCCGCCTCCGCGAGGTCCCGCACGGTCGCCTCGTAGCGGGGCAGCAGGTCCCGGACGGGCACGCCGGCCTTCACCGCGGCGATGAGCTCCAGCACCTCGGACTGCGTCCGCTCGCCAGGGGTGTGGGCGAGGACCGAGCGCCCGGCGAGTGCCCGCTCGTACATCCCGTGCTCCAGGGTGGCGGCGGTCGCGATGACGGCGGCGGTGCCGACGCCGGCGGCCGCTGCCTCGTCGGCGGCCGCCTCGATCATGTCGACGAGGCGGAGCGGGGAGCCCTCGAGCGCCTCCGGCAGGAAGGGGTGCACGGTGTTGCACGGCACCGCGAGCACCCGTGCCCCGGCACCGGCGAGCACGGCGAGCCCGGCGCGCAGCACCGGGACCGGGCTCGGTCCCGTGCCGCGCAGGGCCGCGACCCGGTCCGGGACGCCGCCGTCGGACCAGGTGACCACCGTGGGGTGGGCGGCGTCGGTCGCGGCATCGGTGAGCGCGACGAGCCGGGTCTGGAAGTGCGCGGTCGCCGCCGGGCCCATCCCCCCGAGGACCCCGACCACCGAGGTGGGACCGGAGACCGCCCCCGTCGCCGGGACCGCCCCTGTCTGCTCCCCCACCGCAGGCTCCTCGCTCACGGGGTGGCCTCCGGCTCGGCCACGGGCGCGTAGCTGCGGTTCCACCCGGTGACGGCGGAGAGGACGATGACCACGAGCAGCGCCCAGGCGTAGGGGTTGAGGAAGGCGGCGGTGATGTCCGGGGCGGGCAGGTCGAGGTCCCCGGCCGTCGTGGCGACCGTGGAGAACCACACGATCACCGCGTTGTGCCAGGGGAGCATGTAGAAGACCGTGCAGGCGCTGCAGTCGAGCAGGTTCGCCCGGCGTGCGGGGCTGAGCGCGTAGCGCTCCCCGAGCGGCTTGCCGATCGTGGGCCCGACGAGCAGGATCGCCGGCGCGTTGGCGCCGAGCGGGATGGTGAAGAGGATCGTGATCGCGATGATCGTCAGCTCGGCGCTGCGCACGCCGCGGGCCGCGCTGGCCTCGAGCCGGCTGAGGACGGCGGCCATCAGGCCGCTCTCGGCGAGCACCTGCGCGAGGGCCATGATGAGCAGGACGAGCACGACGACGCCGGTCACGCCCTGGATCCCGTCCTGGATCAGGCCGGTCGAGCTCTCCCGGTCCGGAGGGATGCTGAAGATGTCGGCCGGGTCGAGGGTGCCGGTGACCAGGCCGAGCCCGAGGCCGCTGACGATGCCCCAGGTGAGCGAGACGATGATGTGCTGGCGGAGCATCGCCAGCACGATGACGAGGACGAAGGGCACCACCTGGATCAGCCCGATGGCGTCCGCCTCGTTGGCCAGCGTCGCCTCCTCGACCGTCCCGCCACCGCCGGTGAGGGCGAGGACCACGACCGAGACCGCAGCCGCTGCGAGGGCGAGCGGGAGCCGGGTACGGACGACGTCGCCCATCTCGGCGTCCTGGGTGTAGGCCGAGGTGATCGTCGTGTCCGAGACCGGGGCGAGGTTGTCCCCGAAGGCACCGCCGGCGATGAGCGCGACGGCGAGCATCGTCGGGTCCGCCCCGAGTGCGACGCCCGCCGGGTAGAGCACCGGCACCATGGCCAGCACGGTCCCCACGCTCGTGCCCGTGCCCGCACCGAAGATGCAGGCGAGCACGAAGGTCAGCACCGTGAAGGCCGCCCCGGTGAAGCCGGTCTGCAGACCGACCCAGAGCAGCCCGTCCACCAGGCCGGCGGACTTCATGACCGTGCCGAAGACCCCGGCGAAGACGAAGGCGACGATGATGACGGCGCCGGTGCGGTCGGAGAGCCCACGGACGACCGTCTCGGCGAAGGCGGTGCGGTTGCGGGCCAGGGCCAGCCCGACCACGAGCGCGGCGAAACCGCCCACCCAGAAGGCGGGGACGGCCGCGCGCTCGTTCGCGGAGAGGAAGACCATCACCGCGATGAAGACCAGCGCGGGCACCAGCGCGGTCCAGCGGCCGCCGTAGAGCTCGAGTCGGGGACGTTCCTGAGGTTCGGCAGGGGTCGACATGGCTCGTGCCCTTCGGTCGTGGATGCCTGTCGAGCCGTCACGCTACCGACCCCCGCACCCGGCGCGCCCGACGACGCGCACGGAGCCGGCCAGGGGCTACCGGCACGTCACCTGCCGATCTACGGTGGTGGGTACCGGCCCACGAAGGAGTGTCATGCGCCGTCCCGACCTCACCGTCCTCGCGATCCCCGCCTTCATCGGCGCGATGGGGGCGGAGTACGCATGGCTGCGCCGCCACCCGGTGCCACCCGGGGAGACCCGCGCCGGGGACTACGAGCTCAACGACACCATCGCCAGCCTGACCATGGGCGTGGGGAGCCTGCTCGCCCCCTTCGTCACCGGCCCGGTGATCCGGCGCCTGGCCCCCGGCCGCACGACGTGGGGCACGGCGCTGCTCGTCGTGGGCGCCGCGGCGGGCGCGGTGACCACGGTCGGGGACGTGATCCGGCAGCGACGGGAGAACGGCGGCGAGCTGCCCGAGGCCGGGACCCTCCCGGCGCGGACCCGACCGGTGCCCGTGCGCTCCCGGGTGGACGCGCTCGGGCAGCTGACCGGCCCCTCGGCCGTGGCCGCGGTGGCCTCCACCGCCGTCGCCGCCGCGTCCGTGTGGGCGACCGCCACCTCCGCGACCCGCTTCTCCCGGCACACGCCGCTGCGGCTCAGCGGCCCGGTGGCCTACCTCCTCGCGATCGCCGGCTGGGACTTCCTCTACTACTGGAACCACCGCCTGGCCCACGAGTCGCGGTGGCTGTGGGCGGTGCACGTGGTCCACCACAGCAGCGAGCGCTACAACCTCTCGACCGCGCTGCGGCAGCCGGTCGCCGACGGCTTCACGATGTCGGTGCCCTTCGGGCTGCTCGCGCTGCTCGGGGTGCCGCCGCGCTACATCGAGGACGCCCGGGCGCTCAACCTCATCTACCAGTTCTGGATCCACACCGAGGCGGTGCGCTCGATCGGCCGGCTGGAGAAGGTGCTCAACACCCCCAGCCACCACCGTGTCCACCACGGCAGCCAGCGCCGGTACCTCGACCGCAACCACGGCTCGATCCTCATCGTCTGGGACAAGCTCTTCGGGACCTTCGAGCCGGAGGACGAGCGGGTGGTCTACGGGCTGACCCGCAACATCGACAGCTTCGACCCCGCCGTCATCGCGACCCACGAGTGGCGCGACATCGCCCGCGACGTCGCGGCGGCGCCGAGCTGGGCGGACCGGTTCGGCTTCCTCCTGCGCGGCCCCGGGTGGGCGGCCCGGCGCCGGCGCGAGCTGGCACCGGCCACAGCGGTGGCCGAGCCGGTCGCGGCATAGGACGAAGGGGGACGCCCGTGCACCGGAGCCGGTGGTGGGCGGCGCTCGCCGGGGCGGTCGCCACGGCCGTGGGCCTCGGTGTCGCCGAGCTCGTCGGCGGGGTGCTCCACCGGGGCACCTCCCCGGTCCTCGCGGTCGGCGAGGCGGTCATCAGCATCGTCCCCGGCTGGCTCGCCGAGGGCACGATCCAGCTCGTGGGCACGGCGGACAAGCCGCTGCTCGTCACGGGGACGGTGCTCGCCGTGCTCCTCCTGGGCGCCCTCGCCGGGGTGCTCGCCGTCGGCGGACTGCTGCGGGGTGTGGCGGTCCTGCTCCTGCTCGGTGTCGTCGCGGTGATGGCGTCGGTGATGCGCGGCGGCGGGTCCGACGACCTCGTCACGCTCGCCGCCGCGGTGGTCGTGGCCGTGCTCGTGCTCGTGGCGCTCGTGCGACGGGTGCCGGGCACGGGCTCCCCGGCGGGGGGCGAGGGGCGCGGCCCGCACGCCGCGCACGACGAGGCACCGGGTGGCGCGGCCTCGCCCCAGGGTGCCCCGGCGAGCCGCCGTCGGTTCCTCGTGCTCGTAGGGGTCGGTGCCGTGGGGGCCGCGGGCCTGGCGGTCGCCGGACGGGTGGCCGGGCAGGGGCGCCGGGCGGTCGAGGCCGCCCGGCGGACGCTGCGGCTGCCGGTCCGCCGGCCCCCGTCGCCGTCGGGCACGTCGGTGGGTCTCGCGGGTGTCGCCCCGTGGCAGACCCCGAACGCGGACTTCTACCGGATCGACACCGTCCTCGCGGTGCCGGAGGTCGACCCCCAGGAGTGGCGGCTGCGCATCCACGGCCTCGTCGAGCGGGAGATCGAGGTCGGGTACGACGAGCTGGTCGACCTGGGGCTGACGGACGTGTGGGTGACCCTCACGTGCGTCTCGAACGAGGTCGGCGGTGGGCTCGTGGGCAATGCCTGGTGGAGCGGGGTGCCGGTCGCCGACCTGCTCGAGCAGGCGGGCGTCTCCGGGGACGCGGACGCCGTCCTGCAGACCTCTGCGGACGGTTGGACCTGCGGCACACCGCTGCCGGCGCTCACCGACGGACGCAACGCGCTGCTCGCGGTCGCGATGAACGGTGAGCCGCTGCCCCTCGAGCACGGCTTCCCCGTCCGGATGGTCGTGCCGGGGCTGTACGGCTACGTCTCGGCGACGAAGTGGCTCGTCGACCTCGAGGTGACCCGCTTCGACCGGATCTCGGCCTTCTGGACCGAGCGCGGGTGGGCCGAGCGCGGGCCGATCAAGGTGCAGTCACGGATCGACGTGCCCCGGTCGGGGGCGTCGGTCGAGCCCGGGCGGGTCGGCGTCGGCGGGGTCGCCTGGGCCCAGCACACGGGCATCGAGCGGGTCGAGGTGCGGGTGGACGACGGGTCCTGGCACGAGGCTCGCCTCGGGGCGGTGCCGAACGCCGACACGTGGCGGCAGTGGGCCTGGACGTGGGAGGAGGCCGCCGAGGGGGCGCACGAGCTGACCGTGCGCGCGACCACCTCGGACGGGCGGACCCAGACCGGCATGGAGCAGGGGGTCGTCCCGGACGGGGCGACCGGCTGGCACACGGTGACGGTCGAGGTGGGGTGAGGCGGCCGTGCCGTCACCCCGCGCGGCCCCCGCAGTGGACGGGGTCCCGCGGGCCGTCAGTCGATCGCCTGGCCGAGGACGGCCAGCAGCCGCTCGGCGACCTCCTCGTCCCCGTCGATGGTCGGCTCGGCGAGGCCGGCGCGGTGCCACACCCAGAGGTCGAGCAGCTCGGCGCTCCCGCGCACCCACACGTCCGGCTCGTCGATCGGCTCGCCGACGTGGCCGCGCCCGAGGACCTGCACGTCGTCCTCGTCCAGGTCCTCGTCCGCCTCGGGGTCGTGCCCGGTGAAGCGCCCCAGGCCGAGCACGAGGCGGTGGCCGGTGTCCGAGCTCTCGACGACGACCCGGCTGCCGTCCGGCGTGAAGTTCCCCCACGAGGGCAGCCCCGCGTACATGACCTCGAGGCACTCGATGAAGCCGTCCGCCGCCAGCTCGGGATCCAGCGGCGTGCGCTCGGCCGCGGCCATCTCCGCGTCCACCCGGTGGATGAGCGCCTCGTGCGCCTGCCGTCGCATCGTGAAGCCGACCGTGTGCAGGCTCGGGTCGGCCGTCCAGCTCCACGCGCCCTCGGCCGGGTCCGCGTTGCGCAGGCGGAGCATGAGGTCCTCGTGCGCCCGGTCCAGGGCCGCGAGGAGGCGGGGCCTCCCTTCGGGCCGCTCCGGCTCCGCGTAGTCCTCCGGGTCCTGCGGTCGGTGGGCGATGACCCACGCCCAGAAGTGCTGGACCTCGCCCCCGAGGTGCCACAGCAGGTCGTCGACGTCCCAGCCGGGGCAGCCGGGGACACCGGTGCCCGGCTGCTGCTCGGCGAGGACCTCGCGGAACCGGCGGGTCTCGCGCTCGATCGCGCTCAGGTAGGTGTCGACGGGGAGCCAGTGCTCCTCCGGGTGGGTCCGCATGCCTCGACTCTTCACCTCCCGGCGACGGGTGGCAACCGCATTCACCCCGCCGGTACCCGACCGTCACCCCGGCGGTGCAGGATGGGTGGGTGACCACGACCGTCTTCCTCCACGCCCACCCCGACGACGAGGCGACCGGGACCGCCGGGTCGATGATCCGCACCACCGACGCCGGCCACCGCGTGGTCGTCGTCTACGCGACCGGCGGGGAGCACGGCACGGTCCCGGCGGACCTGCCCGAGGGGCGCACCGTCGCGGACCACCGGAGGGAGGAGGCCCTCGCCTCCGCGCGGGTGACCGGGACGGCCCGGGTCGAGTGGCTCGGCTACACCGACTCCGGCATGAGCGGGTGGGAGCAGAACGGCGCGACGACCTCCTTCCACTCCGCGGACCTCGAGGAGGCCGCAGGGCGTCTCGCGCGGATCCTCGACGAGGAGGACGCGGACGTCCTCGTCGGCTACGACTGGCACGGCGGCTACGGCCACCCGGACCACGTCAAGGTCCACCACGTCGCCCACCGGGCGGCCGAGCTGGCCGCCCGGCGCCCCCGGCTGCTGGAGAACACGATGAACCGGGACCTCATGCGCCGCCACCTCGAGACGGCCCGGGAGGCGGGCCTCGACGTGGAGATGGACCCGGACGCCCCGATGGACGACGGCAACCCGATGGGGCTGCCGGAGAAGGAGATCCACCACGCCGTGGACGTCGGCGACGTCATCGGCCGCAAGCGCGAGGCGCTGATGGCCCACGCCTCCCAGGAGGACGTGCAGTTCATGCTCGGGCTGCCGCCGGAGGCCTTCCTGGCGGCCTTCGGGGTCGAGCACTACGCCGAGCCGGGTGCCCCGGAGGGGATGGTGACCGGGCTCCCCTTCGTCGAGCCGGTGGGCCGGTAGGTCCGCTCGCGGCGACCCGGCGCACGCCGGACCCGCGCCTAGCCGGCGCGCAGCGCCTGGTCGAGGTCGGCCTTGAGGTCCTCGACGTCCTCGAGGCCGACGGACAGGCGCAGCAGGTCGGCGCCCGGCTTGGCGCTCTCCTCCACCGGTCGGTGGGTCAGGGAGGCCGGGTGCTGGATGAGCGTGTCCACACCCCCGAGGGAGACCGCGTGGGTGATCAGCTCGCAGCGGGTGACCACCTCCGCGGCCGCCTCGAAGCCACCGCGCGGGACGAAGGCGAGCATCGCGCCCGGCCCCTTCATCTGTCCCGTGTCCACCGGACCCGTCTCGCCGCCCAGGCCCGGGTAGCGCACCTCGGCGACCCGCTCGTGCCCCGAGAGCCACCGCGCGAGTGCGCGGGCGCTCTCCTGCTGGGCCCGCACGCGCACCGGCAGGGTCTGCAGCCCGCGGTGCAGCTGGTAGGCCGCCTGGGGGTGGAGCAGGGCGCCGGTCAGTGCGCGGACCTGACGCAGCCGCCGGGCCCACTCGGGGGTCGTCGCGACGACCCCGCCCATGAGGTCGCCGTGCCCGCCGAGGTACTTGGTCGCCGAGTGCAGCGACAGGCTCGCGCCGAGGTCGAGCGGCTGCTGGAGCACCGGGGTGGCGAAGGTGTTGTCGACGAGGACGGGCACGTCGCCGGCGGCCTCGGCGACGGCACGCACGTCCACGAGGTCGAGCGATGGGTTCGCGGGGGTCTCGATGACGACGAGGCCGGTCTCCTCCCCCGTCGCCTCACGACGGGCGGCGATCGCCTCGGCCACCCCGTCGGCGTCGGCCCAGGTGACCTCGGTGCCGAGGAGGCCGGTCGCGAGGAGGTGGTCGCTGCCGCCGTAGAGCGGGCGGACGGCCACGATGTGCGGGGCGCCCGCGGACACGCAGGCGATGAGCGTGGCGGCGAAGGCGGCCATCCCCGATGCGAAGGCGACCCCCTCCGGGGCGTGCTCGAGGTCGGCGAGCGCCCTCTCGAAGCGGTCGACGTTGGGGTTCCACAGCCGCTGGTAGACCAGCGAGCTCACACCGTCGTCGGGCCGGCCACCCGTCGCGAGCGTCTCGTAGGAGCCGCCACCGGAGCCCAGGTCGGTGACCGGGTACGTCGTGGAGAGGTCGAGCGGGGGCACGTGCACGCCGAGGGCCGTGAGGTCTTCACGCCCTCCGTGCACCGCCATGGTGTCCATGTGTGTCATGCGTCACATGGTGCCACCGTCGCGCGCGCCGGCGGGACGGGGAACCCGCACCGCGACCTCACGCCGGCGTGACGCGCACCCGCCCCTCCTCGCGCTCGAAGCGCACCGCGGCGAGGGACTCCACGACGAGGTCCGCGGCGGTGAGGTCCTCGGCACCGGTCGTCGTGGTCACCGCGAGGACGCTGCAGCCGGCGGCCGCCGCGGCCGCGATGCCGCTCGGCGCGTCCTCGCAGACGAGGCAGTCGGCCGGGTCGACGCCCAGCCGCTGCGCGGCGAGGAGGAAGGGGTCGGGGTGCGGCTTGCCCCGCGCCACGTCGTCGACGGTCACGAAGGTGGGAGGCGGCGCGATCCCCGCCGCCGCGAGGCGGACCTCCGCGAGCGGCCGGGTCGCCGAGGTGGCGATCGCGTGCAGCGGCGGCGTGCCGGTGAGTGCGGAGACCGCCTCCAGGGTGCCCGGGAGGGCGACGACGTCGGCGACGTCGGCGAGCTCGAGCTCCTCGACCCGCTCGAAGGCCTCCCGCACGTCCACGTGCGGCGCCACCTGCTCGATGATCGTCATCGCCGGCACCCCGTGGAAGCCGGCCAGCCGTCGCGGGTCGACGTCGTGCTCGCGGGCCCACCGCAGCCACGAGCGCTGCACCGACCCCGAGGAGTCGACGAGGGTGCCGTCGTTGTCGAAGATGACCGCCGCGAAGGTCCGGTCGGCGAAGGGGAAGCTCATGACGCCCCATCCTCCCCGTCGCCGCGACCTGCCTGCGGCGGGGGCGGACTGTGCCACGATGCCGCCATGATCGACGCTGCGGACCGTGAGCACCTGGAGCGGGCGGTGGACCTCGCCGAGCAGGCGGTGGCCGCCGGCGAGGAGCCCTTCGGCTCGGTGCTCGTCGCGGAGGACGGGAGCGTGCTCTTCGAGGACCACAACCGGGTCTCCGGGGGCGATGCCACCCAGCACCCGGAGATCGCGATCGCCCGGTGGGCCGCAGCGCACCTCACGCCGGCGGAGCGGGCCGCCGCGACCGTCTACACCTCCGGGGAGCACTGCCCGATGTGCGCCGCGGCGCACGGCTGGGTCGGGCTGGGCCGGATCGTGTGCGCGAGCTCGACGGAGCAGCTGCTCGCCTGGACCACCGAGCTCGGCCTGCCCGCGGCCCCGATCGCACCGCTGCGGATCTCCGAGGTCGTCCCCGACGCCGTCGTCGACGGCCCGGATCGGGTCCTCGCCGAGCGGGTGCGGGGGCTGCACGCCCGCCGCCCGCGGTGACCCACCGCTGACCCTCGCTCGACGTCCGCGAAGGGGGCTGCGCGCGGGTCCCCCTTCGCGGACTCCGCGCGGGGCCCGGCGGCAGGAGGCCGGGTCGGGGCGCCCGGTGCGCCGGTGCGCCCCGACCGCGGCCTCCGAGCACGAACCCCCTTCCCGCACAGCGCGAGAAGGGGCTACGGTGAGGGGCATCACATGGCGCCGGCGCTCGGAGAGGAGCACGTGATGGCTCCCAAGGACTCGACCTTCCTGGGCTGGCCGGTGCTGCGGCAGCTGGCCTCCGGGGACCTCCTCGGCCGCGGCTCGTCGGTGACCTCCCGCAGGACGCGCGGCATCGAGGCGCGCACGAGCACCGCCGACCGGGTCGTGCAGAGCGTCTGCCCCTACTGCGCCGTCGGCTGCGGCCAGCGGGTCTTCGTCAAGGACGAGGAGGTCGTCCAGATCGAGGGTGACCCGGACTCCCCCGTGAGCCGGGGCCGGCTCTGCCCGAAGGGGGCCGCCAGCGAGCAGCTGGTCAACTCCCCTTCGCGCCAGACCCACGTCCTCTACCGCGCACCTGGTGCCACGGAGTTCCAGCGGATCGAGCTGGACGAGGCGCTGGACATGGTCGCCGACCGCTATCTCGCCTCCCGCGCCAACACCTGGCAGGAGCGGGACGACCGGGGCCGTCTGCTCCGGCGCACGATGGGGATCGCCTCGCTCGGGGGAGCCACCCTCGACAACGAGGAGAACTACCTCATGAAGAAGCTCTTCACGGCTTCGGGGGCGATCCAGATCGAGAACCAGGCGCGTATTTGACACTCCTCCACGGTTCCCAGTCTGGGATCCTCGTTCGGCCGAGGCGGCGCCACGCAGTACCTGCAGGACATGGCCAACTCGGACTGCATCATCATCGAGGGCTCGAACATGGCCGAGTGCCACCCGGTCGGGTTCCAGTGGGTCACCGAGGCCAAGGCCCGCGGCGCGAAGGTCATCCACGTCGACCCGCGCTTCACCCGCACCTCGGCGGTCGCCGACATGCACCTGGCCATCCGTGCCGGCACCGACGTCGTGCTGCTCGGGGCACTCATCAACCACGTGCTGAGCAACGACCTGTACTTCCACGACTACGTCGTGGCCTACACCAACGCCGCGACCCTCGTCAGCGAGGACTTCCAGGACACCGAGGACCTCGACGGGGTCTTCTCCGGCTACGACCCGCAGACCGGCACCTACGACTCCGCCTCGTGGGCCTACGCCGAGGAGGGCGGCGGTGTCATCGAGGAGCCCGGCGGTGGCCACGAGCACGGCGCGCACCGCACGGACCGCGCCTCGGGTGACCTGCACGGGGCCGCCGGGCCCGCGCTGCACCACGCGGAGGTGCTGCGCGACGACACCCTCCAGCACCCCCGGACGGTCTTCCAGGTGCTCAAGCGCCACTACTCGCGCTACACCCCAGAGACGGTCGCGGACGTGTGCGGCATCCCGGTCGAGCAGTTCCACGCGCTCGCCCGGGCACTGACGGAGAACTCCGGGCGGGAGCGCACGACGTCCTTCGCCTACGCCCTGGGCTGGACCCAGCACAGCCTGGGGGCGCAGTTCATCCGGACCGCCGCGATCCTCCAGCTGCTCATGGGCAACATGGGCCGTCCCGGCGGCGGCATCATGGCGCTGCGCGGGCACGCGAGCATCCAGGGCTCGACGGACATCCCCACGCTCTTCAACAACCTCCCCGGCTACCTGCCGATGCCGATGGTCGGCAAGCACGACACCCTCGAGGACTTCCTCGGGAGCATCGCCTCCCCGCACCAGAAGGGCTTCTGGACCGAGGCGCCGGCCTACACCGCCAGCCTGCTCAAGTCCTGGTTCGGCGACGCCGCCCAGCCGGAGAACGACTTCTGCTACGACTACCTCCCGCGTCTCACCGGCGCCCACGGCACGTACCAGACGACCCTGGCCATGCTCGACGACGAGGTGGAGGGGTACTTCGTCATCGGGCAGAACCCGGCGGTCGGCTCGGCCCACGGCAAGCTCCAGCGGCAGGCGATGAGCCACCTGAAGTGGCTCGTCGTCCGCGACTTCCAGCTCATCGAGTCGGCGACCTTCTGGAAGGACTCCCCGGAGATCGCCTCCGGCGAGCTGCGCACCGAGGACATCGACACCGAGGTCTTCTTCTTCCCCGCGGCCAACCACGTGGAGAAGTCCGGCACCTTCACCCAGACCCAGCGCATGCTCCAGTGGCGTCACCAGGCGGTGCTGCCGCCCGGCGACGCGCAGAGCGAGCTGGACTTCTTCCACGAGCTGGGCGTGCGCATCCGCGAGCGCCTCGCCGGCTCCACCGACGAGCGCGACCGACCACTGCTGGACCTGACCTGGGACTACCCGCGCGACGAGCACGGCGAGGTCGACGGCGAGGCGGTGCTGCGCGAGATCAACGGCTACCACCTCACCGGGGAGAAGTCCGGGCAGCTGCTGGACTCCTTCACCCAGATGAAGGACGACGGGTCCACCTCCGGCGGCTGCTGGATCTACACCGGCGTCTTCGCGGGCGGGGTCAACCGCTCCGCGAAGCGGGAGCCGGCGACCGAGGACGACCCGGTCGCCCACGACTGGGGCTGGGCCTGGCCGATGAACCGGCGCATCCTCTACAACCGCGCCTCCGCCGACCCGGAGGGGCGGCCGTGGAGCGAGCGGAAGAAGTACGTCTGGTGGGACGAGGACGAAGGGCGGTGGACCGGCAAGGACGTCCCGGACTTCCCGCTCGACCGCGCCCCCGGAGCCCGCCCCGGCCCGGACGCGACGGGTCCCGCAGCGCTCGCCGGGGACGACCCCTTCATCATGCAGGCGGACGGCAAGGGGTGGCTCTTCGCACCCAAGGGCATGGTCGACGGCCCCCTGCCCACCCACTACGAGGCCCAGGAGTCGCCGGTCGCCAACCCGCTCTACACCCAGCAGAGCAACCCGAGCCGGGTCACCTTCCCGCGCAAGGACAACCTGTGGGCGCCCTCGGCGGACGACCCGGGGGCCGGTGTCTACCCCTACGTCTTCACCACCTACCGCCTCACCGAGCACCACACCGCGGGTGGGATGAGCCGCTGGCTGCCCTACCTCTCCGAGCTCCAGCCGGAGATGTTCTGCGAGGTCTCCCCGCAGCTGGCCGAGGAGAAGGGCCTCGAGAACGGCGACTGGGCGACGATCGTCTCCGCCCGCAGCGCCATCGAGGCCCGTGTCCTCGTCACCGACCGGATGAAGCCGCTGACGATCACGGGACGCACCGTCCACCAGATCGGCCTGCCCTACCACTGGGGCGTCGGCGGCGACGCGGTCGTCGAGGGTGACGGCGCCAACGACCTGCTCGGCCTCGTGCTCGACCCGAACGTGCAGATCCAGGAGTCGAAGGTCGGCTCCTGCGACATCCGGCCGGGCCGCCGACCGCGCGGCGAGGAGCTCCTCCGGCTCGTCGCCGAGTACCAGTCCCGGGCCGGCTCGACGGCCGAGACGAGCAACGAGAAGGTCAGCGAGGTGTCGCCGGAGGTGCAGGCGCGCCGCGAGGCCTCCAGGCCCGAGACGAAGGGAGACCGGTGATGGGCTACCTGGCCCGCCAGCTGTCCGGGCACACCGAGCCGGCGACCGACTCGGGGTGGCCCGACCCCCCGCCGCGCAAGGGCTTCTTCACCGACACCTCGATCTGCATCGGGTGCAAGGCCTGCGAGGTCGCGTGCAAGGAGTGGAACGCGATCCCGATGGACGACCTCGGGCTCTCCGGCAACTCCTACGACAACACCGGCGACCTCGGCGCCAGCACGTGGCGGCACGTGGCCTTCGTCGAGCAGAGCCAGGAGCGGATCGCGGCCGCCCGGGAGTCCGGCAAGGAGCTGGTGGACCTCGGCATGCCGTCGGTGGGCCCGCCCGCGGCCTCCCTCCCGCCACCGCCGGAGGAGCACGGCCCCGCACTCACCGACATGCTCAGCGAGAAGACCGCGGCGGAGTCCGGCACGACGATGCTGGGGCCGATGCCCGACTTCCGGTGGCTGATGTCCTCGGACGTGTGCAAGCACTGCACCCACGCCGGCTGCCTCGACGCCTGCCCCACCGGGTCGCTCTTCCGCACCGAGTTCGGCACGGTCGTCGTCCAGGACGACATCTGCAACGGGTGCGGCTACTGCGTCGGTGCCTGCCCCTTCGGGGTCATCGAGCGGCGCACCGACAGCGCCGTCTCGGTCACCGGCGATGGGCACGTGCCCAACGTCGGCATCGCGCAGAAGTGCACCCTCTGCTACGACCGGCTCGCCCACGACCAGACCCCCGCGTGCGCCCAGACCTGCCCGACGACCTCGATCAGGTTCGGCGACCACGCCGACATGGTCGCCGCCGCCAACGCGCGCGTCACCCAGCTGCACGGGCAGGGCGTCACCGAGGCCCGGCTCTACGGTGCCAACCCCGATGACGGGGTCGGTGGCACCGGGTCGGTCTTCCTGCTCCTCGACGAGCCGGAGGTCTACGGGCTCCCGCCGGACCCGGTCGTCCCGACCGCCACGCTCCCTGAGGCCTTCCGCGCCGCCGGCGTGGCCGGCCTCGGGCTGCTGGCCGCGGCGGCGGCCGCCTTCCTCGGAGGTGGGTCGTGAGCCTCTCCCCCTTCGACAGCTACCGACCGCCGGAGGAGGCGCGCACGCGCCGGCGCAGCTCGGTGCGCGGCGCCGCCACCGGTGCGGCGCAGGCCGTGGCGAAGGGCGGGCGCAGCTGGCTCAGCCGGGACGGTGGCGGTCGGCGCGAGGCACCCGCGGTGCCGGACGCGCAGTTCTCCAGCTACTACGGCCAGCCGGTCATCAAGCCGCTCCCGTGGGAGTGGCCGATCCCCGCCTACCTCTTCACCGGCGGTCTCGCCGGGGGGACCGGCGTCCTCGCCGCAGGCGCGACGCTCACCGGTCGCGAGCTGCTACGGCGACGCAGCCGGTGGACGGCCATCGTCGCGACGGCCGCGAGCGGCGGGCTGCTCGTGGCGGACCTGGGGCGACCGGAGCGCTTCCTCAACATGATGCGCACGGTCAAGCTCACCTCCCCCATGTCGGTCGGCACGTGGATCCTCTCCGGCTACGGCCTCTTCTCGGGGCTGACGACCGCGGCCGAGGTCGCCCGGCTGGTGCCCGAGCAGGGATGGGGTCCGCTGAGCACGCTGGCCCGTCTGGGGCGCGTCGTCGACGCCCCCTCCTCCCTCGGGCAGGCGCTCTTCGCGCCGCCCCTGGCCGCCTACACCTCGGTGCTGCTGACGAACACCTCGACGCCGGTGTGGTTCGAGAGCCGGCGTCACCTCCCCTTCGTCTTCGTCGGGTCCGCCGCCCTCGCCTCGGGGGGCCTGCAGATGGTCCTGACCCCGACCCGCGAGGCCGGGCCGGCCCGGCGCCTGGCCGTCATCGGGGCCGCGACGGAGCTGGCCGCGATGCACCGGCTCGAGGGCCACCTCACCGACGAGGGCCTCGACGAGCCGGTCCGTACCGGCGCCGCGGGCACCAGGCTGCGCCTGGCCCGCGCCCTGACGATCGCCGGAGGCGTGGGGAGCCTGCTGGCCGGACGGAGCCGGGCGATGGCCATCGCCTCCGGCGCCGCCCTCGTCGCCGCCTCGGCGCTGACCCGCTTCGGGGTCTTCGACGCCGGCATGGTGAGCGCCACGGACCCGAGGTACACCGTCGACCCGCAGAAGCGTCGGCTCGCGCAGCGCCGCGCCCAGGGGCAGGTGGACGACAGCATCGTCACCGTGGGCTGACCCGGGCAGCCTCCCGGGACCTGTCACGAGGAGGTCCGTGTGAGCAGCACCGCACCCACATCGGTCCCGACCCGGGTCGGCAACCGGTGGCTCGTCCTGGCCGGCGGCGTCCTGGTCCAGCTGAGCATCGGCGCCGTCTACGCGTGGAGCACGATGAGCCGCGCGCTCCAGGCGGAGGAGTCCAACTTCAACCTCTCCACCGTCCAGGCCGCGATCCCCTTCGAGGTCGTCATCGGGATGCTCTTCGTCGGGACCTTCCTCGGCGGACGGATCCAGGACAAGCGCGGCCCACGGGTCGTGGCCCTCTCGGGCGTCGTCATCTACTCGATCGGGATCATCCTCGCCGGGTTCGCCCGGGAGACCTCCGACCTGTGGCTGCTCGTCCTCGGGTACGGCGTGCTCGGTGGCTTCGGCCTCGGCCTGGCCTACATCGTGCCGATCGCCATGCTGCAGAAGTGGTTCCCCGACAAGCGGGGGCTGATCACCGGCATCGCGGTCGGTGGTTTCGGCTTCGGCGCCGTCATCACCTCCCCCCTGATGAACCGGCTCATCTCCGGGATCGAGGGGTACCAGGCGGAGCCGACGAAGGCCTTCCTCTGGCTCGGCGTCGCCTACCTCGTCGCCGGGTCGATCGGCGCCTCGACCTTCCGCAACCCTCCCGAGGGGTACGCGGTGGCCGCCGTGCAGGGGGACAGCTCGAAGCCCTCGGCGCCCCCGGTCGGGAAGGACTTCACCCAGCAGGAGGCCATGAGCACCCCGCAGTGGTACCTGCTCACGCTCATCCTCACGGTCTCGGTGACGGCCGGCATCTCGCTCATCTCGGTGGCCGCCGACGCCGCGACCGACATCGCCGGCTTCAGCGTGGCCGCGGCGGCGACGCTCGTGGGCATCATGGGCCTCTTCAACGGCGGCGGCCGGATCCTCTGGGCGGCGGTCTCGGACAAGATCGGGCGCCGGTCGGCCTTCGTCGGGATCCTCGGCCTCCAGGGCCTGGCGCTGCTCGCGATCCCGCACGTGGGCAACATGGTCCTCTTCTACGTCCTCGCCGCGATCGTCTACACCTGCTACGGCGGGGCCTTCGGCACCCTGCCGGCGACCGCCGGTGACTTCTTCGGGGTCCGGCACTCCGGTGCGATCTACGGGCTCATGCTCATCGGGTGGTCGATCGGCGGGATCGTCGGGCCGCTGCTGATCTCCTGGCTCATCGGCGAGGACAAGGCCTACACCCTGGCCTTCTCCGTCATGGGGGTCATCGCCCTCGTCGGGGTGATCCTGCCGATCATCGCCCGGCCGCCGAAGCACACCTGAGGCAGATCACGGGGGGTGACCGACCGCGCGGAGCCACGCCGACGGCGCCGCTGCCTCCCTTCGCCGGTCGAAGAAGGAACGCGACACGGGGGCCGCGTTCCTTCTTCGACCCACGGGTATCGCAGTGCGGGCCCATACACTCGCCGGCATGTCTGCACCTCGGGCCACCGCCCTGCTCGCCGCGACCGCCATGGCCCTCACCGCCTGCGGGACCTCCGCCGACGGCGGGCAGGACCCCGCGTCGTCCTCCTCGGCGAAGGGGGAGAAGAGCGCCTCCTCGAGCGTCTCCCCCACCCCGACCGGGCCGAAGGAGATCACCCTCGCCTTCGCCGGTGACGTGCACTTCCAGGACCGGGTCTCCGGGCTCGCGACCGCCCCGGACGGACTGAAGTCGCTCCGGCCCTACCTCTCGAAGGCCGACCTGGCGATGTTCAACCTCGAGACCGCGATCACCGAGGGAGGGTCGCCGATGCCGAAGAAGTTCAACTTCCGCGCTCCCGAGTCGGCCCTCGAGACCATCGACAACGCCGGCGTGGACGTCGTCTCGCTCGCGAACAACCACGCCGTCGACTACGGCCCGGAGGGCCTGGAGGACACCCTCGCCGCGAAGAAGGACAGCCCCGTCCCCTTCGTCGGTATCGGGAAGAACGCCAAGGAGGCCTACGCCCCGTGGGAGACCGAGACGGGCAATGTCTCGGTCGCCGTGCTCGGCGCCTCCCAGGTGCGCGAGGAGACCCTGACGAACTACACCGTCGGCAAGGACTCGCCCGGCATCGCGAGCAACCTGCCGACCGACAGGATGGTCGCCGCCGTCGAGAAGGCCGCGAAGGACCACGACCTCGTCGTCGTCTACCTGCACTGGGGGCTGGACTACCAGAACTGTCCCGACCAGCGCTCGATCGACGCGGCGAAGGACCTCGAGGAGGCCGGCGCAGACATCGTCGTCGGCGGTCACGCCCACCGCTTCCAGGGGTCGGGCTGGCAGGGCAAGTCCTACATCGGCTACGGCCTGGGCAACTTCGTCTGGTACTCCAGTCGCCCCTACGACAAGGAGACCGGCGTGCTCACCCTGACGGTCGACGCGCAGGCCGCCCGGTCGAAGCCCTCGGCCGAGCGGACGAAGAGCGTCGTCACCGACGCCGAGTGGACCCCGATGATCGTCGGCGACGAGGGGCTGCCGATCGAGCAGACCGGCGCCGAGGCAGAGCGGCTGCTCGACGAGAAGGACGCGCGCAACGAGTGCTCGGGCCTGGCGCAGACCCCCACGAACTGACGCCCCCCGGGGAAGGCCGCCCCTGGGTGCACATCCCCGGGGGAGATGACGGCCCGCACGCAACTTCCCTAGGG
>CAYSGN010000041.1:0-22447 GCA_964430615.1 uncultured Janibacter sp.
AGGTTGTGCATCGGGCAGTTCATCGCCTTGAGGCGGTAGTCCATCCCGTCGACGTCGACCGGGGGGTACATCCCCTCCCCGTAGTACGGCAGGTGGCCGGAGGTGTGGAAGAGGCCCTCCTTGGCGATGTGCGGGGTGCCGACGTACTCGAAGCCCTCCTCGATATGCCGGCGGCGCACGTAGTCCTCCATCTCCCGCTTGATGACCCCGCCCTTGGGGTGGAAGACGGGCAGGCCGGAGCCGATCTCGTCGGGGAAGGAGTACAAGTCGAGGTCGCGGCCGAGCTTGCGGTGGTCACGCTTCTCGGCCTCGGCGAGCCGCTCGAGGTAGGCCTTCAGATCCGCCTTGCTCGGCCAGGCGGTGCCGTAGATCCGCTGCAGCTGAGGGTTCATCTCGCTCCCGCGCCAGTAGGCGGCGGCCGAGCGCATCACCTTGAAGGCGTTGCCGATGAGCTTGGTGCTCGGGATGTGCGGCCCACGGCACAGGTCGCCCCAGGCGACCGAGCCGTCGCGGCGGAGGTTGTCGTAGATCGTCAGCTGCGAGCCGCCGACCTCCACCTCGGCGCCCTCCGCGGCGTCGTCGGCCGCCCCGCCCTTGAGCCCGATGAGCTCGCACTTGTACGGCTCGTCAGCCAGCTCCTCGAGGGCGGCCTCGTCGGAGACCTCCCGCCGGTGGAAGGTCTGACCCTCGTTGATGATCTTCTGCATCGCCTTCTCGAGGGCCTTGAGGTCCTCGGGCGTGAAGGGCTCCTCGACGTCGAA
The DNA here is from genome assembly GCA_964430615.1 of uncultured Janibacter sp. Lineage (GTDB taxonomy): Bacteria > Actinomycetota > Actinomycetes > Actinomycetales > Dermatophilaceae > Janibacter. The sequence goes on from CAYSGN010000041.1 coordinate 762, forward strand.
GTCGTAGTAGAAGCCGTCCCGGACGGGCGGGCCGATGCCGAGCTTCGCGTCGGGGTGGACCTGCTGGACGGCCTGGGCGAGCACGTGGGCGCAGGAGTGGCGCAGGACGTCGAGGCCGTCCTGCTCCTGGGCGGTCACCGGCTCGACGACATCGCCGTCGGAGAGGACGTGGGCGAGGTCGCGCAGCTCGCCCCCCACGCGGGCGACGAGCACCTCACGGTCGCCCTCGAAGAGCTCCGCCGCGGTCGTGCCCTCGGCCACCGATCGCTCGTCCCCGGCGACATGGATGGTGATCTGGGCTGACACGTTGGCTCTCCTGGGTCGGTTGCGAGGGCGCCCGTGCTGGGCACCCGTCGAACTCTATCGCCGCGAAGGGGGTGGGCCCCACCCCGTTGTGGGGAGGGCGACTCGGGAAGACTTGCGGCATGCACGTCTCCCGCGCCGGCATCACCGTCCTCAAGGGGGCCCGCCACGCCGCGCTGCCCGCGATCCGGCTCGAGCGCAGCGGCCCGGTCGGCGACCGGATCTTCTGCCTCGTGGACCTCGAGGAGGAGCGGGTGCTGCGGACGGTCGAGCATCCGCGGCTCATCCACGCGGGGCCGGTCAGCCTCGCGAGCACCGGGGAGGTCGCCGAGCTCGGCGAGGAGGACCCGGCCCGCTTCCGGGCCACCTTCACCCTCGAGGCGGACCGGGTCCCGGCCCCCGGCGCCGAGGTCGCCATCGACGAGGCGGTGATCCGGGTGCGCTCCACCCTCCCCCGGTGCCGCGTCATCGACATCGACCCCGCGACGGGCGGGAGACGAACCACCTGGCGACGCTGGCCGCTCGCCCGCGGCCGATGGGGCAGATCCCCTTCGGCGTGGATGCCGACGTGCTCGTGCCCGGCACGGTGCGCACCGGCGACGCGGTGACGATGTGCCGCCCCCACGGCCCCTGATCTGCGATGGTGGTGCGCCGTGCACGTACAGAGGAGGCGCACACCATGCACGTGATCTGGGGACTCGGCGGCATGCTCGGGCTGCTGCTCATCGCCGTCGCACTCTCGACCAACCGCCGGGCCATCCGGCTGCGGACCGTCCTGCCCGCCCTGGCGATCCAGGTCGGCTTCGGCGGGCTCGTCCTCTTCGTCCCGTGGGGACGTGACGCCCTCGCGTGGCTCTCGGAAGGCTTCCAGGGGGTCATCAACTCGACGAACGAGGGCATCTCCTTCCTCTTCGGACCGCTCCTGCCCAAGGAGGGCGAAGGGGTCGTCTTCGCCCTGCAGGTCCTGCCCGTCATCGTCTTCTTCGCCTCGCTCACCGCGGTGCTCTACCACCTGAAGATCCTCCAGAAGGTCGTGCGGGTCATCGGTGGCGCCCTCCAGAAGGTGCTCGGTACGGGGCACGCCGAGTCGACGAACGCGGCCGCCAACATCTTCCTCGGTCAGACCGAGGCGCCGCTCATCGTGCGGCCGTACCTGGCCGGCCTGACGAACTCCGCGCTCTTCGCGGTCATGGTGGGTGGACTCTCGACCGTCGCCGGGTCGGTGCTCGTCGGCTACTCGCTGCTCGGGGCGGAGCTGGACTACCTCATCGCGGCGAGCTTCATGGCCGCCCCCGGCGCCCTCCTCATGGCGAAGATCATCGTGCCGGAGGACCCGGCGAACCTCGCTCACGACGACATCGAGACCGACCCCGAGGCCGCCGCCCAGCCCGTCCCGGCCGGCGGGCTCGACCCGGGCCAGGACAGCGAGCACCGCAACGTCATCGACGCCGCCGCCGCGGGCGCCGCCGACGGCGCCAAGCTCGCGATCAACATCGGGGCGATGCTCCTGGCCTTCATCTCCCTCATCGCGCTGCTCAACGTCATCATCGGGGGCGTCGGGGGCTGGTTCGGCAACCCCGACCTCTCCTTCGAGACGATCCTCGGCTACGTCTTCGCCCCGGTCATGACGATGATCGGCGTCCCGTGGTCCGAGGCGGTGCAGGCCGGCTCCTTCGTCGGGCAGAAGGTCATGGTCAACGAGTTCGTCGCCTTCACCAGCTTCGGCCCGGTCGTGGAGACCTTCAGCCCGCGCACGCAGGCGATCATCACCTTCGCCCTGACCGGCTTCGCCAACCTCAGCTCGCTGGGCATCCTGCTCGGTGGTCTCGGCGGCATGGCCCCCAACCGGCGTGGCGACATCGCCTCGCTCGGCCTGCGGGCCATCGCGGCCGGCACCCTGGCGAACCTCATGAGCGCGGCGATCGCCGGGATCATGCTCGGCTGAGCACCTCCCGCCGCCTGCCGACGGCGCGGCTCACACCTCGGTCGTCCCCTCGTAGAGGCCGATGTGGTTACCGTCCGGGTCGGCGAGGATCGCCCACCAGCTCGTGTCCGTGATGGGCGACTTGTCCATCACGACGCTCCCGCCGGCGGCGACGGCCGCGGCCAGGGTGTCCTCGATCGAGTCGACCTCGACGTAGGAGCGGGGCTGGGTGAAGCCTTCTGAGCGCGGCGCCAGGCCACCGCCGCTGATCTGGTTCGGGGCCTGCCACATCGGATAGTCCTCGAAGCCGGGCGGCGCGGCGATCTGCCAGCCGAAGAGCCCGGAGTAGAAGCTGGAGGCCGACGCGAGGTCGGCGACCGGGATGTCGATGTGCGTGATGTCTCCGTGTGCCATCTGCAGAGCATGGCACCGGGGTGTGACAACCACCACCCTCGGGACGGCTGACCTGCCTCAGCGCGGCTCCGCGGGGGCCAGGCAGACGTCGGCGATCGCCCGGGCGTGCGTGGCCATCGAGTCGACGAGCTGCAGCGGGGCCGCGTGGCCGTCGCGGAAGAGGTACTCGATCTCGGTGCAGGCCAGCACCGCCGCCTGGGCGCCTCGCTCGGCCAGGCCGGTCATGATCCGCACGTACTCCGCGCGCGAGGCGTCGGTGACCGTGCCCCGGGTGAGCTCGTCGAAGATGATCCGGTCCACGAGCTCGCGGTCGGCCCGCTCCGGCACGACCACCTCGACACCGCGCGCGGCGAGACGCTCGGCGTAGAAGTCCTCCTCCATGACCCACCGCGTGCCGAGGAGGGCGGCGGTGCCCACCCCGTCGGCGGCCAGCCGGTCGGCGACGGCGTCGGCGATGTGCACCAGCGGCACGTCGGTGCGGGCGGCCACGGCGGGAGCGACCTTGTGCATGAGGTTGGTGCAGATCGCGACCGCCTCGGCGCCGCTGGCCTGGAGCCGTTCGCCGGCGGCGGCCAGGGCGTCGCCGGCGGCCTCCCAGTCCTCGGCCACCTGCATCGCCCGCACCTCGTCGAAGTCGAGGGACTCGATCGTCAGCCGGGCGCTGCGGTGCCCGCCGAGGCGGTCCTGGACGTGCCGGTTCACGCACCGGTAGTACTCCATCGTCGAGTACCAGCTCATCCCGCCGATGAGCCCGACCTTGCGCGTGGCGGGCTCGTGGTCGGCGGAGGGCGCGGTGGGTGCGGCGGCGGGGGCGGGGGCGTCGAGGATCATGTCCACCATCCTCGCGAGGAGCGCAGCACCGCGGAATCCCCGTCCTGCTTGTCAGGGCCATAAGCCATGCTTTGATCATGGATGAGCGACCTCCCCTCGACCCGAAGCGACTGCTCGTCTTCCGCGAGGTCGTGCGCGCCGGGTCCATCAGCGCCGGTGCCCGCTCGCTCGGCTGGACCCAGCCGGCGGTGAGCCAGCACCTCGCCGCCCTCGAACGGTCGGTCGGCATGCCTCTCCTGCTGCGCGGTCCGCGCGGCGTCGAGGCGACCGAGCCCGGACGGGCGCTGCTCACCCACGCCGACGCCGTCGCCGCCCGTCTCGCCGACGCCCGGGCGGAGGTGGACGCCTTCGCCGACCGCGCGACCGGACGCGTGCGCGTCGCCGCCTTCCCCTCGGGAGCCGCCGTCATGCTGCCCCCGGCCCTGCGCCGTCTGACCGACGAGCACCCCCACCTGCGGGTCGACCTCACCGAGGCCGAGCCGCCCGAGGCCCTGGAGCTCGTGCGCGCCGGGGACGCGGACGTGGCCCTCACCTTCTCCTACGGCGCCGCCGAGGACATCGGCCCCGACGTCCTCGCCACGACGGTCGGCTCCGACGAGATCCGTCTCGTCCTCGCCCGTGAGGACCCGCTCGCCCGGTCCGCACCGCGCCCGGAGGACCTCGCCGAGGCGGTGTGGATCGCCGGATGCCCGAGGTGCCGGGCCCACCTCCTGCAGACGGCCGAGGCGGCCGGCTTCTCCCCCGACATCCGACACACCACCGACGACTACGTCCTCGTCCAGTCCCTCGTCGCCCAGCGGCTGGGGGTCGCCCTCCTGCCGGAGACCGCACTGCGCGCCTACACCCACCCGGGCGTGGTCTCCCTCCCGGCGGCCGGGACGAGGGCCCGTCGGCACCAGGTCGTCCACCGCGCCGGCGCCCAGCACCTGCCCGCCGTCTCGGCCGTCGTCGCGGCCATCGGCCGCACCGGCCCCATCGCGACCTACTGACCGGTAGCCTGCGGGCATGCCGCCACCCCCGGCCGTCACCGTCGACGGTCACGACCCCTTCGCCGGGCCCACGACGCCCGTCAGCCGTGGCTGGATCGCCCGCCTCGGCCTGGCCGGCGTGGCTCTCTGCGCCGGCTGGTTCGGCCCCATCCAGGTCCTCCTCGGCCTCCAGGCCGCCTCGCTCACCCCGGACCACAAGGAGGCGACGCTCACCCTCGTCACCGGCATCGGGGCGGCCGTCTCGACCGTCGCCAACCCGCTCGCCGGGGCGTTCAGCGACCGGACGACCTCCCGGCTGGGCCGACGCGTCCCGTGGGTCGTCGGGGGAGCCGCCGTCGGGGCCCTCGGACTCGCCGTCCTCGCCGGCGCCCACTCGGTGCTCGTCATGGTCCTCGGCTGGTGCCTGGTCCAGCTCGGCCTCAACGCCACCCTCGCCGCGGTGACCGCCGCCGTCCCCGACCTCGTGCCGGTCGAGCAGCGCGGGGTGGTCAGCGGCGTCGTCGGCACGACCCAGACCCTCGGCATCGTCATCGGCACCGCGGTCGCGACCGTCGTCGCGGGCATCGCGGCCGCCTACCTCGTCCTGGCCGTCCTCGTCGTCGTGGCGGTCGCCCCCTTCGCCCTGCGCTCCGGGGACCGCCCGATCCCCCGCGGAGCACTGCCCCGGCAGGGGGTCCTCGAGTTCTTCGCCGGCTTCTGGATCTCCCCTCGACGCCACCCGGACTTCGCCTGGGCCTGGATCACCCGCTTCCTCGCGACGGTGGCCAACTCGATCTGCACCTTCTACCTGCTCTTCTTCCTCACCGACGCGGTCGGGGTCGAGGACCCGGAGCTCGGTGTCCTCGTGCTCACCCTCGTCTACGCCACCGTCCTCGTCGCGACCGCGGTGGTCGCCGGTGCCGTCTCCGACCGGGTCGGGCGGCGCAAGCCCTTCGTCATGTGGTCGGGCCTGATCATGTCCGGCGCCGCGGCGCTGCTGGCCTTCGTGCAGACCTGGCCGGCCGCGCTCGTCGGCGCCGTCGTCCTCGGCTTCGGGTACGGCGTCTACCTCGCGGTCGACTTCGCGCTCATCACCCAGGTGCTGCCGCGGGCCGGTGACCGGGCGCGCGACCTCGGGGTCATCAACATCGCCAACTCCCTGCCGCAGGTGCTCGCCCCGGCGATCGCCGGGCCGATCATCACCTGGTACGCGGCGCACTCCACGCACGCGGCCGGCTACCGCGCGCTCTACCTGCTCGCCGCGGCGCTCGGCGTCGCCGCCTCCCTCCTCATCCACAAGATCCGCAGCGTCGACTAAGGAGTACCCGTGACCGCCCGTCTGCCCCGCGACCTCGTCCTCGGCACCTCGACCTCCGCCTACCAGATCGAGGGTGGTGTGGATGTCGGCGGGCGGGGCCGCAGCATCTGGGACGACTTCTGCGCCCGCCCCGGCACGATCGTCGACGGCACCTCGGGGGCGGTGGCCTGCGACAGCCTGGCCCGGTGGGACGAGGACGTCGCGCTCCTCGCCGGCCTGGGCGTGGACGCCTACCGCTTCTCCCTCGCCTGGCCCCGGATCCAGCCGGACGGCTCCGGCCCGGCGAACCCGGCCGGCCTCGATGCCTACGACCGGGCGGTCGACGCGCTGCTCGCGGCGGGGATCGCTCCCTTCGTCACGCTGTACCACTGGGACCTGCCCGCCGCGCTCGAGGCGAAGGGGGGCTGGCTCGCCCGCGAGACCGCGGAGCGGTTCGGGGAGTACGCGGCGATCGTCGGGGAGCGCCTCGCCGACCGGGTCGGGATGTGGCTGCCGGTCAACGAGCCGGTGATCCAGACGATGTTCGGCTATGCGGTCGGTGAGCACGCCCCCGGTCACGAGCTCGGCTTCGAGGCACTCGCGGCCGGCCACCACCTGCTCCTCGCGCACGGGCTGGCCACCCGTGCCCTGCGCGCCTGCGGTGCCGCCGCAGTGGGGACCGCGAACAACCACACCCCGGTCCGCCCTGCCTCGGACGCCCCGGAGGACCTCGCGGCCGCCGAGCTCTACGACACCATCCACAACCGGGCCTTCGCCGAACCGATCCTCCTCGGGGAGTACCCGAACGGCATGGGCGAGGGGATGCCCGGACCCGTCGACGAGGACCTGCGCATCATCAGCGAGCCGCTGGACGCCTACGGGGTCAACTACTACAACCCGACGACCGCGGGCGCCCCCGGCTCCCCCGCCGTCGCCGCCGCCGTCGCGGCCGACCCCGACGGGGTGCCCTTCGACGTGCCGGAGGGGATCCCCTTCGCCCTGGCCCCCGTACCCGCGCGGGAGCGGACCGCCTTCGGCTGGCCGGTCGCCCCGGAGGGTCTGACCGAGCTGCTCGTGCAGCTGCGCGAGCGCTACGGCGAGGCACTGCCCCCGATCCACGTCACCGAGTCCGGGTGCTCCACCCACGACGTCGTCGAGGACGGCACCGTCCACGACGAGGCGCGCATCCGCTACCTCGAGGGGCACCTGGACGCCGTGGCCGCGGCCGTGGGCGAGGGGGTGGACGTGCGCGGCTACTTCGTGTGGTCGCTGCTGGACAACTTCGAGTGGGCGGAGGGGCTCACCCAGCGGTTCGGGCTGGTCCGGGTCGACTTCGACGAGGACCGGCGACGCACCCCGAAGGACTCCTACGCGTGGTACCGGGACCGGATCGCGCAGATCCGCGCCGGCCGCGGCTGAACGAGCGACGTCCCCGCACGCCGTGCGTGCGGGGACGTCGCTCGATCAGGTGCTCAGGACTCCAGGGCGAGGACCAGGTGCTCGGTCTCCGGCCGGCGTGAGCTGCGCAGCCCGGCGACGAGCGGGTCCTGCCCGAGGTCGATGACGAGGTCGACCTTCGCCGGGAGCAGCACCGGCTTGCGGAACCACACCCGACTCGTGGCCGGCCCCTGGGCGCGGGCGCCGAGGGCCGAGAGCGTGCGGGCGTAGGTCCACATGCCGTGGGCGATGGCCTTCGGGAAGCCCATCGCCTTGGCGGTGAGCCCGCTCATGTGGATGGGGTTGATGTCGCCCGAGGCCAGGCCGTAGGTGCGGCCGAGGTCGGCCGGCAGGGTCCACGTCGCGGCCGGGTACCCGGTCGGGAAGGCCGGCGGCTGCTCCCCGCGGTCGGCCTCGGCGTCACCACGCCCCCTGGCCAGGTAGGACGAGCGTCCCTCCCAGACCCGTTCGCCCTCGACCTCGGTCTCGGTCACCAGGTCGACGAGGCGGCCCTTGGGGTGGGCGCGCAGGTTCTCCGCCCGGACGGTGATGTCCAGCGGCTCCTCGAAGCTCACCGACCGGTGCACGGTGATCGCGTTGTGCAGATGGACCAGGCCCATGAGCGGCAGCGGGAAGTCCCGCCGGGACATCAGCTGCATCTGCAGCGGGAAGCCGAGCACGTGCGGGTAGGTGTGCGGCAGCAGGTCGCTGTTGGCGAAGCCGCAGATCCGCTCGTACCGGAGCAGCTCCCCACGGTCGACCCGGAAGCCCTCCAGCCGCAGGGCGGTCTCCGGCAGGGAGGTACCGGACGTGCTGCCGGGCAGTGCGGCCCTGGCGTAGATCGGCCCCAGCCCGGGGCGGCTGCGCAGCGTCTCGACGGTCATCAGGCCCCCAGCAGCATCTGGCCGCACACGCGCACGGTGTTGCCGGTGACGGCGCGGTTGGCGTCCCAGGCGAACCAGCCGATGGTCTCGGCGACGTCGACCGGCAGACCACCCTGGGAGAGGGAGTTGGTCAGGCGACCGATCTCGCGGGTGGCCAGCGGGATCTTCGCCGTCATCTCGGTCTCGATGAAGCCCGGGGCCACCGCGTTGACGGTGATGCCCTTCTTCAGTACCTGCGGGTCGCGGGCCAGGCTCGAGGTCATGCCGATGACACCGGCCTTGGACGCCCCGTAGTTCGTCTGCCCACGGTTGCCCGCGATGCCCGCGATCGAGGCAACGTTGACGATGTGCCCACCCTCGTTCATGGCCGGGACGAGGGCCTGGTTCATCGCGAGGATGGAGAGCAGGTTGACGCTCAGCACCGAGCCCCACCGGTCCGCGTCGGTGTTGACGAGGAGCTTGTCCCGGGTGATGCCGGCGTTGTGCACGACGATGTCGAAGCCACCGTGCAGCCGGGTCGCGTGGTCGACGATCTTCGCGCCGGCGTCGTCGGCGGTGACGTCCACCTGGAGCGCCGACCCCCCGATCCGGTTGGCCACCTCGGCCAGCGGGCCGCCGGCAGCCGGGATGTCGACGCACACGACGGTGGCCCCGTCCCTGGCGAGGACGTCGGCGATGGAGGCACCGATGCCGCGGGCGGCACCGGTCACGACGGCGACCTTGCCGGCCAGCGGGGCGTCCCGGTCCTCCGGCTCGACGATCTGCGCGACCGGCTCGCCGACGTCGACGACCTGCGCCGAGACGTAGGCCGACCGGCCGGAGAGGAAGAAGCGCACGCTCGCCTCGACACCGGCGTCGGCGCCCTCGGACACGTGGATGAGGTTGGCCGTGCCGCCGTGGCGCATCTCCTTGCCGACCGAGCGCACGATGCCCTCGAGGGCCCGGCGCGCGGCGGCCTGCGCGACGTCGTCGGTGTCGGCGACCGGCCGGCCGATGACGATGACCCGACCGGTCGGGGCGAGCGTCTTCAGCGCCGGCGAGAGGATGCCGCGCAGCGTCTCCAGGTCGGCGGGGGTCTGCACCTGCGTCATGTCGACGACGACGCCGGCGACCGAGGTCGACGGGGAGGAGGCGATCTGCACGCCCTCCTCGGCGAGCGAGTCCTTGAGCAGCGCCGCGACCGGGGCGTCACCGTGCCCGTCGACGAGGACGGCGCCGTTGATGAGCGGGGTGCCCGCCTGGTGACGGCGCAGCCGGGTCGGCCGGGGCAGACCGAGGGTGGTCGCGATCTGCTTGCCGATGCCGGAGTTGACGAAGGTGCCGTACTCGAATCCCATGGTTCTCCTTGGTTCGCTACTGGTCGGGGCGGGCTCAGGCGCCCTCGAGGATGGCGACGACGCCCTGGCCGCCGGCCGCGCAGATCGAGATCAGGCCGCGGCTGCCCGGGCCCTTCTCGTGCAGCATCTTGGCGAGGGCGGCGACGATGCGCCCGCCGGTGGCGGCGAAGGGGTGGCCGGCCGCGAGCGAGGAACCGTTGACGTTGAGCTTGTCGCGGTCGATCGGGCCCAGGGGCGTGTCCCGGCCGAGCTTCTCGCGGCAGAACTCCTCGTCCTCCCACGCCGTGAGGGTGGAGAGGACGGTGGCGGCGAAGGCCTCGTGGATCTCGTAGTAGTCGAAGTCCTGCAGGCTCAGGCCCTGGCGCTCCAGCATCCGCGGGATGGCGTAGGCCGGGGCCATGAGCAGCCCCTCGGCCCCGTGGACGTAGTCCACCGCGGCGGCCTGGCCGTCGACGAACCACGCGAGCGGGGTCAGCCCGTGCTCCTTCGCCCAGTCCTCGGAGCCGAGCAGGACGGTCGAGGCACCGTCGGAGAGGGGCGTGGAGTTACCGGCGGTCATCGTCGCGTCGTCGCCCTTGCCGAAGACCGGCTTGAGCTTGGCGAGCTTCTCCATCGAGGAGTCCGGGCGCAGGTTCTGGTCGCGGGTCTGCCCCATGAAGCTCGTCATGAGGTCGTCGTTGAAGCCCTCGTCGTAGGCCCGGGCCATGTTCTGGTGGCTCTTGACCGCCAGCTCGTCCTGGGCCTCCCGGGTGATGCCCCACTTCTTGGCCGTGATGGCCATGTGGTCACCCATGGACAGGCCGGTGCGCGGCTCGACGTTCGCGGGAGTGGCGATGCCGAGGTCGGTGATGCGGATCTTGGAGAGCGCGAGCAGCTGGTTCTTCGTCCCCTTGGCACGGTTGACCGCGAGCAGCTTGGTGCGCAGCTTCTCGGAGACCATGATCGGCGCGTCCGAGGCGGTGTCCACCCCGCCGGCGATGCCGGACTCGGTCTGCCCGAGGGCGATCTTGTTCGCGACGAGGAGGGTCGCCTCGAGGCCGGTTCCGCAGGCCTGCTGCAGGTCGTAGGCCGAGGTGGTCGGCGCGAGCGAGGAGCCGAGGACCGACTCGCGGATGAGGTTGAAGTCCTTCGAGTGCTTGATGACCGCGCCACCGACGACCTCGTCGATGTGCTGGCCACCCAGGTTGTACCGGGCCACGAGACCCTCGAGGGCGGCGGTGAACATGTCCTGGTTGCTGGCCTCGGCGTAGGGGCCGAACTGGCGGGCGAAGGGGATGCGGTTGCCACCGAGGACGGCGACACGACGCGGCTGGTTGGAAGCCACCACGGTTCTCCTGGGATCTGGTTGGACGGACGGGTACGCGCTCGTCCGGGCAGACGCTGACCGCGCACCTATTACGCGATACCGACGGTAGCAGGTACCCCAAGTACCTGCTACCGTCCCCTGGTGTGAGCACCACCACCGACGGACGCAGCGCGCGCTGGGAGGAGCACCGGCAGGAACGCCGTCGCCAGCTCGTCGAGTCGGCCATCCGGACCATCCGGGATCGCGGGGCCACCATCGGCATGGACGAGCTGGCCGCCGCGGCGGGCACGTCGAAGACGGTCTTCTACCGCCACTTCACCGATCGCTCCGGTCTCTACCGCGCGGTCGCCGCGCGGGTGGATGAGCTCATCCTGCGCGACATCCGCCGTGTCCTCGGGGAGCAGACCGCCGACGACCACGGCGCGCGTCTCTCCGCCCTCGACGTCGATCCCCGGTCGGTCGTGCACGCGGCGATCGATGCCTACCTGCGGCTCGTGGAGCGCGACCCGGAGGTCTACCGGTTCATCGTGGCCGCCCCCATCGTCGGCTCGGGCCGGGGGGACAACGCGGCCGAGGTCGCGGCGAGCGCCACCGGGCGGATCGCCACCCAGATCAGCGACCTCGTCGCGAGCGCGCTCGTCCACCGCGGCAACGACCCGGCCCCCGCCAAGCTGTGGGGCGAGTCGCTCGTCGGCCTGGTCCGTGCCGGGGCCGACGCCTGGCTCGCCGGCGTGACCGGTGAGCGCACCCGCGAGGAGATCACGGAGCAGCTCACCGAGCTCGCCTGGTCCGGGATGGCCACGGCCTGGAGTCGGCCCGCGGGCTGAGTGCGTTCCCCCCTCCTTCCTCCTAAGGTCGGCTGCATGTCCGAGATCACCGATCCGCTGCGCGCGCTCCAGCGCCTGCTCCAGCTGCCCACCGTCGCCGCCGACCGTGACCGGGAGGCCGATCCCACCCCCTTCGCCCAGGTCCACGAGGTGCTGCGGGAGGCCTTCCCGCTCACCCATGCGGCGGGAGAGGTCATCGACGTCCCGCCCCACGGCCTGCTCATCCGGGTACCCGCCGACCCCGACTCCCCCACCGCCGCCGCAGATCCCGTCGTGCTCATGGCGCACATCGACGTCGTGCCCATCGGCGACGAGTCGCGCTGGAGCCACCCCCCGCTGGGCGGCCGCATCGTCGACGGGACGATCTGGGGCCGCGGGACGCTCGACGACAAGGGCCAGCTCGTCGCGGTCATCGCCGCCGTCGAGTCGCTGCTCGCCGACGGCAAGGCGCCCGCGCGGGATGTCTGGCTCTCCTTCGGCAGCGACGAGGAGGTCATGGGCTCCTCGGCGCCGGCGGCCGTGGAGCTGCTGCGGGAGCGCGGCGTGCGACCGTGGTTCGTGCTGGACGAAGGGGGCGCCGTCGCCTCCGACGCCTTCCCCGGGGTCACCGACCCGCTCGCCGTCATCGGCGTCTCGGAGAAGGGGGTCCTCTCGCTCCGGCTGACGACGAGCGGACGCGGCGGGCACGCCTCGCGGCCGGCGAGGAACGGGCCCGCCGCACGGATGGCGCGGGCCATCACGAAGCTCGAGCGGCGCCCCTTCCCCGCGCACCTGCCCGAGCCCACCATCGAGATGCTGCGCCGCATCGGCCCTCACCTGCCACGCCCCCTTCGCACGATGCTGGCGCGCGCGGACAAGGCACCGGCCGCCCTCGCCCACGCGCTCGTGGCCACGGGCGCGGAGGCCGCCGCCATGGCCCGGACCACCGTCGCGGTCACCACCCTCAGCGGGTCCCCCGCGATCAACGTCGTCCCGACCTCCGTCCACGCCGGGCTCAACCTGCGGGTGGCCATCGGCGAGACGACGGCCGAGGCCGCCGAACGGGTTCGACGGATCGTCGGTCGGGACGTCAGGGTCACGGTCATCGACGCGCACGAGCCCAGCCCCGTCTCCCCCGTCGACGACCCGGCGTTCGCGCTGCTCGAGCGGACGACCTCCCGCGTCTTCCGGGAGGCGACGACGGTCCCCTACGTCCTCTACGCCGCGACCGACTCCCGGCACTTCACCCGGATCTGCGAGCGGGTCTACCGCTTCGCGCCGTTCCGGATGAGCGCAGAGCAGCGCGAGTCGATCCACAGCTACGACGAGCACCTGCACGTCAACGACTTCCGTGCCGGGATCCGCTGGTACCGCGAGCTGCTCGACTCGCTCGCCGAGGCCGCTGGGTGAGCGCGACCATCTGGCGGCTCGTCGGCTTCCTCGCCGCCGTCGAGATCGCCTCCGGGGTGCTCCAGGGCTACTACACCCCGATCTACAGCGACATCGCCGGCCACCTCGGCATCGCCGACGGCGACGTCAACTGGTTCGAGGCCGCGCAGCTCATCGTCTCCGCGCTCGCCGTCCCGGTCCTCTCCCGGCTCGGTGACCTGCACGGGCACCGCACCGTCCTCGTCGGGGCCACGCTCGTCACCGCCCTCGCCGGCTGGGGCATCGCCGTGGCCCCCGGCTTCTGGACCTTCCTCGTCGCGTGGGCGCTCCAGGGGGTTTACGTCGTCTGGCTCCCGATGGAGATCGCGATCCTCCACGACCGCTCCCGGCAGGACCCGGACCAGCCGGCGCTCGTGCGCAAGGGGGCGGCGCTGCTCGTCATGGCCCTCGAGGTGGGCGTCATCGTCGGTGCCCTCGCCGCAGGGGCGCTGGCCCCGCACGTGGGGATGACCGCGCTCCTCGCGGTCCCCGCCGCCGCGACGACCATCGCCCTCGTCGCGATCCTGCTCGGCGTACGGGACACCGCTGCGACCGGCCGCGGCTCGCTCGACCTGGCCGGCACCGGTGTGCTCACCCTCGGCCTGCTCGCCGTGCTCGGCGGACTCGTGGTCGTCCGCCTCGAGGGGCTGGCGAGCCCGCTCGCCTGGGCGCTCGTCGTCGTCGGCCTGGCCCTCCTCGCCGGCTTCGTCCGCCTCGAGCGCTCCACGGACTCACCGCTCATCGACGTGCGGGGGCTGGGTGCCCCGCGGATGTGGCCGGTGCAGCTGGCCGCCGCCCTCTTCGGGATGAGCGTCCTGGGTGCGCAGATCCCGCTGTCCACCTTCGCACGCACGGACCCGGCGCAGGTCGGCTACGGGCTGGGCGTCGATGCGGGGGCGATCGCCAACCTCATCGGGCTGTACGTGGTCGCGATGGCCGTCGGCGCACTGCTGAGCCCGCTCGCCGCGCGTCATCTCGGCGTGCGGGGCATGCTCGTCGGGGCCTGCCTGCTCGTCGCGGCCGGCTACGGGACCTTCATCCCCCTGCACGCGACGATCGTCCAGGTGATGGCCGCCATGGGTGTGGCCGGTCTGGGGTCCGGCGCCCTCGTGGCCGCCCTCCCGGCGGCTGCCGCGCAGGCGGCCTCCCACGGGGGGACGGCCGAGGCCGCGGGTCTGACCAATGCGACGAAGACCGTCGGCGGCTGTCTCGCCTCGGCGCTCTTCGCGGTCGCGCTCGCCTCGACCGGGGACATCTCGGACCCCGGCGCCGGGCACGCGCCGCTGAGCGGCTACCTCACCGTCTGGGCGATCTGCTCCGGCTCGGCGCTCCTCGCGGCCGGGGCGCTCACCCGGCTCCCGCGGGACGAGGAGCCGCCCCCGGCCCTTGAGCCGGGGACGCCCCCGTCTGCCACGATGCCCACATGACCTCCGCCGCCATGACCAAGGACACCGTCGCCGAGCAGATCCGCACCGTCCTCGACGGGAGGTGGGGCGGGATCCGGGAGGAGCTGCGCGCCGACGCACGCTTCCCCGTCGCGGTCCCTGGGCTCGAGCTGGGCCTGGAGGAGCACCGCGCCCGGACCCTGGAGTCCTGCCGCGGCCTCACCGACAGCGCCTTCGTCCGGGGCGGCATGCCGGCGGCCCAGGGAGGCAGCGAGGACATCGGCGCCTCGGTCACGGGGCTGGAGATGATCGGCCACGGCGACCTGTCGGTCTTCGTCAAGGCCGGGGTGCAGTTCGGCCTCTTCGGCGGGGCGATCTCCGCCCTCGGCACGGAGCGGCACCACGAGCGGTACATCCGACCGATGGCCGACCTCAGCCTGCCCGGCTGCTTCGCCATGACGGAGACGGGTCACGGCTCGGACGTGCAGTCGCTGCTGACCACGGCCACCTACGACCCGGAGACCGACGAGATCGTCGTCCACTCCCCTTCGCCGGCCGCCCGCAAGGACTACATCGGTGGTGCCGCCCGGGATGCCCGGCTCGCAGCGGTCTTCGCCCAGCTCGCCGTCGGCGGTGAGCAGCACGGGGTGCACTGCGTGCTCGTGCCGATCCGCGACGAGTCCGGCAGCCCGCTGCCGGGCGTGACGATCACCGACTGCGGCCCGAAGATGGGTCTGCGCGGGGTGGACAACGGCCGGCTGATGTTCGACCAGGTCCGCGTGCCCCGGGAGAACCTGCTCAACCGCTACGGCGACATCGACGACGAGGGGCGCTACCGTTCGCCGATCGAGAACCCCAACCGCCGCTTCTTCACGATGCTCGGCACCCTCGTGCGTGGCCGGATCACCGTCGGCGCCGGTGCCGGCGCCGCCGCCCGCACCGCGCTGACCATCGCGGTGCGCTACGGCCTGCAGCGCACGCAGTTCACCTACCCCGACGGCGAGCACGAGGTCGTCCTGCTCGACTACCGCGCCCACCAGCGCAAGCTGCTGCCGCTGCTGGCCCGCTCCTACGCGCTGGCCCTCGCGCAGAACGCCCTCGTCGAGCGCCTCCAGGAGATCACCAGCGGCGAGGTCGAGGGCGAGGAGGCCCAGCGCGAGCTCGAGTCACGCGCCGCCGGGCTGAAGGCGATGACGACCGCCCACGCCACCGAGACCATCCAGACCTGTCGCGAGGCGTGCGGCGGCGCCGGGTACATGAGCGCGAACCGGTTCGCCGACCTCAAGGCCGACACCGACGTCTTCACGACCTTCGAGGGCGACAACACCGTCCTGCTCCAGCTGCTGGCCAAGGGCATGCTCACCAACTACAAGGCCGACTTCAACGAGCTGGACACCCGTGGGGCGATCCTCTTCGGTGCCCGGCAGCTGACCACGTCGGTCATCGAGCACACCATCGGCGGCTCGATCATCCAGCGGCTGCTCTCCGGCGCTCCGGGGCGGGACGGCGAGGAGGCCCTGCGGGACCGGGGCGGCCAGCTCGCGCTCTTCGAGGACCGGGAGGCGCACCTGACCGAGACCCTGGCGCTGCGGCTGCGCCGGGCCGGTGACGACGACGCGGACGGCTTCGCCGTCTTCAACGACGCCCAGGACCACCTCCTCGACGCCGCGCGGGCGCACATCGACCGGATCGCCCTCGAGGCCTTCGTGACCGCCATCGACGGGGCGGCGGACGGGCCCGGGCGGGACCTGCTGGAGACGGTCTGCGACCTCTTCGTCCACGCGACGGTCGAGCAGGACCGGGCCTGGTTCATCGAGCACGGTCGGATCAGCGACTCCCAGTCCAAGGCGCTCATCCAGCGCGTCAACGAGCTGTGCGCACAGCTGCGGCCGCAGGCCGCCACGCTCGTGAACGCCTTCGGCATCCCGGACGCGTGGCTCACCACGGAGATGATGGAGGACCTGGCCTCCTTCTGACGGCGGCGCGGTGCCGGTCACCGCGCCCGGGCGACCCGCCCTTCGTCCCACACCGGCTCCTCGCTCTCGCGGACCCGGCCGTCCGCGCCGAAGACGAGGAAGCGGTCGAAACCCCGCGCGAACCACCGGTCGTGGGTGACGGCGACGACCGTCCCGTCGAAGGCCGCCAGTCCCTCCTCCAGGGCCTCGGCGGACTCCACGTCGAGGTTGTCGGTGGGCTCGTCGAGCACGAGCAGCGTGGCGCCGGAGAGCTCGAGCAGCAGGATCTGGAAGCGGGCCTGCTGGCCACCGGAGAGCGAGTCGAAGGTCTGCTCGCCGGAGTGCGCGAGCTCGTAGCGGTCGAGGACCCGGCTCGCGGCCTCGCGCCCCATCCCGTCGCGGTGGTCGTCGCCACGGTGCAGGATCTCCAGGAGCGTGCGCCCCACGAGCTCGGGGTGCTCGTGGGTCTGGACGAACCAGCCGGGACGCACCCGTGCGCCCAGCCGCGCCCGACCGCTGTGCTCGACCGGCGCGACGGCCGTCTCCCCGACGGGGAGGTTCTCCTTCTCCGGGTCGCTGCCGCCTGCGGCGAGCAGCCGCAGGAAGTGGGACTTCCCGGAGCCGTTCGACCCGAGCACGGCCACCCGCTCCCCGTACCAGACCTCGAGGTCGAAGGCGCGCATGAGACCGGTGAGCTCGAGCCGCTCGCACACGACCGCCCGCTTGCCGGTGCGTCCCCCGCGCAGTCGCATGGTGACCTGCTGCTCGCGGGGCTGCTCGGTCGGCGGACCCTCGGCCTCGAAACGCTCGAGCCGGGTCCGGGCGGCCTGGTACCGGGTGGACATGTCCGAGTTGTACGCGGCCTTCTGCTTGTACATGAGCATGAGGGAGCGCAGCTTCGCGTGCTCCTCGTCCCACCGACGCCGCAGCTCCTCGAACCGGGCGAAGCGCTCCCTGCGCGCCTCGTGGTACCCGCCGAAGCCGCCGGGGTGGGTCCACACCCGGTTGCCCGCACGCCCCAGCTCGACGGTGACCACCCGCGTGGCGGTGTTGGCGAGCAGCTCACGGTCGTGGCTGACGAAGAGGATCGTCTTCTCCGAGGCGCGGATCTGCTGCTCCATCCAGACCTTGCCCGGCACATCCAGGTAGTTGTCCGGCTCGTCGAGCAGGAGCACCTCGTCGGGGCCGTGCAGGAGGTACTCGAGCACCAGCCGCTTCTGCTCCCCGCCGGAGAGGGTGGTCAGCTCCCGGTACTTGCACCGCTCGAAGGGGAGGCCGAGGGCGGCCGTCGTGCACACGTCCCAGACGACCTCCTGGTCGTACCCGCCGGCGTCGGCGTAGTCGGCCAGGGCCGTCGCGTAGCGCATCTGGGTCCGCTCGTCCTCGACCTCCATCAGCCGCAGCTCCAGCCGCGCGATCTCCTCGGCGGCCGAGCGGACCGCCGCGGGCGCGACGGACAGGAGCAGGTCGGTGACCGTGGGCCGCTCACCGAGCCCGGCACCGACGTGCTGACGCATGACCCCCAGACCACCGGAGCGCACGACCGCCCCGGCGTGCGGGGCCAGCTCGCCGGTCACGAGCCGCAGCAGGGTGGTCTTGCCCGCACCGTTGGCGCCGACGAGGGCCACCTTGGCACCGTCCCCGACACGGAAGGAGACCTCGTCGAGGAGCACCCTCCCGTCGGCGAGCTCGTACCGGACCCCGGCCACATCCACATGTCCCACGAGGGGGATGGTCTCCCATCCGAGATGTCGGGGGCCAGCGGTTAACGCCCGTCAGCGGGCGCCCACGACCTCCCGGAGCGCCTCGTCGAGGATGCCGATGCCCTCGCGCACCTGGTCGGCCGTCGTCGTCAGCGGCGGGACGAGGTGGAGCCGGTTGTTGCTGACGAAGGGGAGCAGACCGCGCCGCGCGCAGGCCGAGCGCACGGCCTCCGTCGTCGGCCCCGGCCCACCGGTCGTGGCCAGCGGCTCCCGGGTCTGCGGGTCCTGGACGAGCTCGACCGCCCAGAAGGCACCGGTGCCCCGCACCTCCCCGACGATCTCGTGCTCGCCGGCGAGCGCCCGCAGGCCGGGGCCGAAGGCCGACTCCCCCAGGTCGGCCGCGTGCTCGACGACTCCCTCGTCCTCCATCGCGCGGATCGCCGCGACGGCCGCGGCGGCGGCCAGAGGATGACCGGAATAGGTCAGGCCACCGGGGTAGACCCGGTCCCGGAAGGTCTCGGCGATGGCGTCGCTGATGGCCACGCCGCCCATCGGCACGTACCCGGAGTTGACCCCCTTGGCGAAGGTCATCAGGTCCGGGACCACACCGTCCTGCTCGATGGCGAACCACCGTCCGGCCCGACCGAAGCCGGCCATCACCTCGTCGGCGATGAGGACGATCCCGTGGCGGTCGCACAGCTCCCGCACCCCCCGGAGGTAGCCCTCCGGCGGGACGAGCACACCGGCGGTGCCGGGGATCGGCTCGAGGATGATGGCGGCGATCGTCTCCGGCCCCTCGAAGGCGATCGTCTGCTCGAGGTGGTCCAGGGCACGCGCGCACTCCTCCTGCGCCGTGGTGGCGTGGAACTGGCTGCGGTAGAGCCAGGGGCCGAAGAAGTGCACCGTGCCCGTGGTGGTCGCCTCGTTCGGCCAGCGGCGGGGGTCCCCGGTGACGTTGACCGCCAGCTGGGTGCCCCCGTGGTAGGAGCGGTAGCGGGAGAGGACCTTCTCCCGTCCGGTGTGCAGCCGTGCCATGCGGATGGCGTGCTCGTTGGCATCGGCGCCTCCGTTCGTGAAGAAGACGCGGTCCAGGTCGCCGGGAGTGTGCGAGGCGATGAGCCGGGCGGCCTCGGAGCGGGCCGCGTTGGCGTGCTGCGGAGCGACCGTGCAGAGGGTCGCGGCCTGCTCCTGGATCGCCTGGACGACCCTGGGGTGCTGGTGGCCGAGGTTGGTGTAGACCAGCTGCGAGGTGAAGTCGAGGTAGCGGTTGCCCTCCTGGTCCCAGAGGTGACTGCCCTCGGCCTTGGTCACCACCATGGGGTCCAGCCCGCCCTGGGCCGACCACGAGTGGAAGACGTGGGCACGATCCAGCTCGCGGGTGCGCTCGGGGTCGTGAGGGAGCTCGGACAGGCGCTGCTCGGTCATTGCTCGACTGTACGCCGGGGGCCGGGCCCGTCGTCGAATCCTCGCGGTCTCCGGGCCCGGGTCAGGAATACCCCTATGGGGTATATGGTTGTCACAGTCGATGAGCACCTCCCGTCGCCGACGAAAGGGAACCATGAGCGAGCAGTCTGCGATCGACACCACCCGGCACGAGGCGCACGGGGACCATGGCGACGGCCACGGTGAGCACGACGACCACGCGGCGCACGGTGGCCACGGAGGTCACGCCGGGCACGGCGACCACGTCGCGATCTTCCGCCGCCTCTTCTGGTACATGCTCGTGCTCTCGGTCCCCGTCGTGGGCTTCTCGCCGATGTTCGCCATGCTCATCGGCTACGACCTCCCCTCGTGGGGTGTCTGGGTCGCCGCCCTGCTCGGCACGGTCATGTACGCCTGGGGCGGGCGCCCCTTCCTCACCGGCGCCGTCGAGGAGATCCGGGGCCGGGCCCCCGGGATGATGCTGCTCATCGGGCTCGCGATCACCGTGGCCTTCCTCGCCTCCTGGGGCGCGACCCTCGGTGTGCTGCACCACCAGCTGGAGTTCTGGTGGGAGCTGGCCCTGCTCATCGTCATCATGCTCCTCGGGCACTGGGTCGAGATGGGTTCGCTCGCCCGGACGACCTCGGCCCTGGACTCCCTCGCCGCGCTGCTGCCGGACGAGGCCGAGCGCGTCGTCGGTGACGACGTCGAGATGGTCTCCCCCGCCGAGCTGAGCGTCGGCGACGTCGTGCTCGTGCGACCCGGCGGCCGGATCCCCGCCGACGGGCAGATCCTCTCGGGGACGAGCAGCATCGACGAGTCGATGATCACCGGGGAGTCGACGACCGTGCGGCGCTCCGAGGGCGAGCGGGTCGTCGCGGGCACCGTCGCCACCGACTCGGGCCTGCGGGTCGAGGTGACGGCGGTCGGTGACGACACCGCGCTCGCCGGCATCCAGCAGCTGGTCAGCGACGCCCAGGGATCATCCTCACGGGCACAGCGCCTGGCCGACCGGGCCGCCGGGTGGCTCTTCTGGTTCGCCCTGGGGGCGGCGGTCATCACCGCCATCACGTGGAGCCTGCTCGGCCTGCCCGACGACGCCGTCGTACGCACGATCACCGTCCTCGTCATCGCCTGCCCCCATGCCCTCGGCCTGGCGATCCCGCTCGTCGTCTCGATCGCCACCGAGCGCGCGGCCCGGGGCGGGGTCCTCGTGAAGGACCGCCTGGCGCTGGAGTCGATGCGGACCGTCGACACCGTCCTCTTCGACAAGACCGGCACCCTGACCAAGGGCGCCCCCGCCCTGACCGGCCTGGAGTCGCTCGAGGGCGGCTCCGACGACGAGCTGCTCGCGCTCGCCGCTGCCGCCGAGTACGACTCCGAGCACCCGCTCGCCCGGGCGATCGTCACCGCCGCCCAGGAGCGCGGCCTGGAGGTCCCCGGCTCCACGGACTTCACCTCCTCCCCCGCCGTGGGCGTCCAGGCCACGGTGGCCGGGAGCACCGTGCGGGTCGGCGGCCCCTACCTGCTCGAGGAGGAGCGGGCCGATCCGCTCGCGGCCACTGACGAATGGAGTGCCGCGGGGGCCACCGTGCTGCACGTCCTCGTCGACGGGCAGGTGCGCGGCGCCCTTCGCATCGCCGACGAGATCCGACCGGAGTCCCGGGCAGCGGTGGACGCGCTGCACGCGAAGGGGGTGCAGGTGGTCATGATCACCGGGGACGCCGAGCCCGTCGCCGCCTCCGTCTCCCAGGATCTGGGCATCGACCGCTTCTTCGCCGGGGTCCGCCCCGAGGACAAGGCCGCCAAGGTCGCCCAGCTCCAGGACGAAGGGCGCCGCGTCGCCATGGTCGGCGACGGCGTCAACGACGCACCGGCCCTGGCCACGGCCGACGTCGGCATCGCCATCGGTGCCGGCACCGATGTCGCGATCGGCTCCGCCGGGGTGGTCCTGGCCGCGGACGACCCCCGCGCCGTCCTCTCGATCCGTGAGCTGTCCACGGCCGGGTACGCCAAGATGACGCAGAACCTGTGGTGGGCCGCCGGCTACAACCTCATCGCCGTGCCGCTCGCCGCCGGCGTGCTCGCGCCGCTCGGCTTCGTCATGCCGATGTCGGTGGGAGCGGTCCTCATGTCGCTCTCCACCGTCGTCGTCGCGCTCAACGCCCAGCTGCTGCGTCGGCTGGACCTGCGTCCGGAGGTTATCGTGGGTGACGGAGCCCGGCAGTAGGGCTCGCGGACGAGGGAGCAGTACCCGCACCACGACAAGACTGACTCACCAGGAGT
>CAYSGN010000042.1:0-22270 GCA_964430615.1 uncultured Janibacter sp.
CGTCTCACCTTGTGGCGCAGTGGCATTGGACACGTCACAAAGTCCACGTCGTCGTGAGTGGCCTGTCGTAGGTTGCCGTGGACCACACCACCCCTCGATCAGGAGTGCCCCCATGCGACTTGGCGTGCCCAAGGAGTCAAAGGCTGGAGAGACACGGGTAGCCGCGACCCCCAAGACGGTGCAGCAGCTGATCAAGCTCGGCTACGACGTCGTCGTCGAGCCCGGCGCCGGCGCGGCGTCGGCCTACCCCGACCAGGGGTACGTCGACGCGGGCGCCACGCTGTCCGACGACGTCTGGACCAGCGACATCGTCGCGAAGGTCAACGCCCCCACCGACGACGAGGTCGCCCGGCTCGCGCCCGGCACCACCCTGGCCTCCCTGCTGGCCCCCGCGCTCCACCCGGAGAAGGTCGAGGCGCTGCGGGCGAAGGGCGTGACCGCCCTCGCGATGGACGCCGTCCCGCGCATCTCCCGGGCGCAGTCCCTCGACGTGCTCTCCTCGATGGCCAACATCGCCGGGTACCGCGCGGTCGTCGAGGCGGCCCACGAGTTCGGGGGCCTCTTCACCGGGCAGGTGACCGCGGCGGGCAAGGTGCCCCCGGCCAAGGTCCTCGTCTGCGGAGCGGGCGTCGCCGGCCTCGCGGCCATCGGTGCCGCCGGGAGCCTCGGCGCCATCGTGCGCGCCTTCGACGTGCGACCCGAGGTCGCCGAGCAGGTCGAGTCGATGGGGGCGGAGTTCCTCGAGATCGACGTCGAGCAGGAGGTCTCCTCGGACGGCTACGCCAAGGAGGCGAGCGAGGACTTCAACGCCAAGGCCGCCGAGCTCTACGCCGAGCAGGCCAAGGACGTCGACATCATCATCACGACCGCGCTCATCCCCGGGAAGCCCGCGCCGCGGCTGATCACCGAGGAGATGGTCGCCTCGATGAAGCCCGGCTCGGTCCTCGTGGACATGGCCGCCGCCTCCGGTGGCAACGTCGCCGGCTCGGTCCCCGACGAGCTCGTCGTGACCGAGAACGGCGTGAAGATCGTCGGGTACACCGACCTGGCCGGTCGGCTGCCCACGCAGGCCAGCCAGCTCTACGGGACGAACATCGTCAACCTGATGAAGCTGGTCACCCCGGGCAAGGACGGCGAGCTCGTCCTCGACCTCGAGGACCAGGTCGTGCGCGGCATGACCGTGACGCAGGGGGAGGAGACCCTCTGGCCACCGCCCCCGGTGCAGGTCTCGGCGGCGCCGGCGGCCACGCCCGCCGCCCCGGCCCCCGAGCCGGAGCCGGAGAAGCCGGTCGACCCGAACCGGAAGTTCTGGCTCATCGGCGGCGCCTCGGTGCTCTTCCTCGTCGCCGCGGCCTTCCTCCCGACGGCCTTCCTGTCCCACTTCATCGTCTTCGCCCTGGCCGTCGTCATCGGCTTCTACGTCATCGGCAACGTGGCGCACGCCCTGCACACCCCGCTGATGTCGGTGACGAACGCCATCTCCGGGATCATCGTCGTCGGCGCCCTGCTCCAGGTGACCTCCGACAACCTCGCCATCCAGGTCATCGCCGCCGCAGCGATCCTCTTCGCCAGCATCAACGTCTTCGGTGGCTTCACCGTGACGAACCGGATGCTCAACATGTTCAGGAAGGGCTGAGTCGTGCTCGCGACCGTCGTCACCGCCGCCTACATCGTCGCGGCACTGTTGTTCATCCTCAGCCTCGCGGGGCTGAGCAAGCACGAGTCGGCCAAGCACGGCAACTGGTTCGGCATCGCGGGCATGGCCATCGCCCTGCTGGCGACCATCGCCCTCGTCGTCGACGGGGTCTACTCGGGCCCGGGCAGCGCCACGGACGCCGGCAAGTGGGGCCTCGGGGTCCTCGTCGTCGTCATGGTCATCGGTGCCCTCATCGGCATCCGGCTGGCCCAGCGGGTCGAGATGACCGGCATGCCCGAGCTCATCGCGATGATGCACTCCTTCGTGGGTCTCGCCGCGGTCCTCGTCGGCTTCAACTCCTTCCTCGGGGCCCACGGCGACTCCCCGGAGGCCGTGGCCGAGCGGGCCGCCCTCGAGACGGCCCACATGGTCGGCATCCACCTGGGTGAGGTCTTCATCGGTGTCTTCATCGGTGCGCTGACCTTCACCGGCTCGATCGTGGCCTACCTCAAGCTCTCGGCGAAGATGAAGTCGGCCCCGCTCGTCCTGCCCGCCCGCCACTGGCTCAACCTCGCCGCGGTGCTCGTCTCGGTCGGCCTGGGCGTGTGGTTCGTCGTCTCCCCGTCGCTCCTCCCGCTGGTCATCATGACCGTCATCGCCCTGGCCTTCGGGTGGCACCTCGTCGCCTCCATCGGCGGTGGCGACATGCCGGTCGTCATCTCGATGCTCAACAGCTACTCGGGGTGGGCCGCGGCCGCGGCGGGCTTCATGCTCTCCAACGACCTGCTCATCGTCACCGGTGCGCTCGTCGGCTCCTCGGGTGCCTTCCTCTCCTACATCATGTGCAAGGCGATGAACCGCTCGTTCGTCTCCGTCATCGCCGGTGGCTTCGGCTCCGACGGCGCCGTGACGAGCGGCGGGGACGAGGACCACGGCGAGCACCGCGAGACCGGCGTCTCCGCCGTCGCGGAGATGCTCCAGGACGCCTCCTCGGTCGTCATCGCCCCGGGGTACGGCATGGCCGTGGCCCAGGCGCAGTACCCGGTCGCCGACCTCACCGCGCAGCTGCGGGCGAAGGGGGTGGACGTGCGCTTCGCCATCCACCCGGTCGCCGGCCGCCTGCCCGGGCACATGAACGTCCTGCTCGCCGAGGCGAAGGTCCCCTACGACATCGTCCTCGAGATGGACGAGATCAACGAGGACTTCCCCGAGACCGACGTCGTGCTCGTCATCGGCGCCAACGACACGGTCAACCCGGCCGCGTCCGAGGACCCCGGCAGCCCCATCGCGGGGATGCCCGTCCTCGAGGTCTGGAACGCCAGGGACGTCATCGTCTTCAAGCGCTCCATGGCCACCGGCTACGCGGGCGTCCAGAACCCGCTCTTCTTCCGGGAGAACACCCAGATGCTCTTCGGCGACGCCAAGGAGCGGGTGGGGGACATCCTCAAGGAGCTCTGACCCCGGCTCCGACGACGACGGGCGGCGCCCACCGAGTGCGGTGGGCGCCGCCCGTCGTTCTGCTGAAGGGCGATGGACAATAGTGTGTGACACACACTAAGGTGTGAGGCATGGACGATGATCTGGTGGCCGGACACCTTCAGGAGCTGCGCCGCGGCACGGTCGTCCTCGCCTGCCTCGCGATGCTCGCCGAGCCGCGCTACGGGTACGCGCTGCTCGAGGACCTGGAGTCGGCCGGCTTCGCCGTCGACGGCAACACGCTCTACCCGCTGCTGCGGCGCCTCGAGAAGCAGGGGCTGCTCACGAGCGAGTGGAACACCGACGAGTCGCGGCCGCGCAAGTTCTACCGGACCGCTCCGGACGGTGCGCGGCTGCTCACCCACCTGATGACCGAATGGCGGTCGCTGGACACGGCGATCGTGGCGCTGGACGGAGAGACCCCATGAGCGCGACCACCATGACCGACCGATACGTGTGGGCGGTCTCCCGGCAGCTGCCGGCCGAGACGGGCCCGGACGTCGCCCGGGAGCTGCGGGTCACCCTCGCCGAGGCGGTCGAGGACCGGGTCGCGGCCGGGGCCGACCCGGATGAGGCGGAGCGGGCCGCCGTGGCCGAGCTCGGTGATCCGGACGTGCTCGCCCGTGAGTACGGCGGACGTCCGGACCACCTCATCGGCCCGTCCCTCTACCCGAGCTGGGTCCGGCTGGCCAAGCTCCTGCTCACGGTCGTCCTGCCGATCGCCGTCGCCGCCACGGTGGGGCTGCAGCTGCTCACCGACGACCGGAGCGTCTGGGCGGTCCTCGGCTCGGGGGCCGGGCTGGCCGTCAACCTCGTCGTGCACCTGCTCTTCTGGAGCGCCCTCGTCTTCGCCGTCGTCGAGCGCCACGGCAGTCCGGCCGAGCGGGACAGCCTGGTCTCCGAGTGGGGCCCGGACGACCTCGCCGACCCGGACGCCCCGTGGCGGCGCGCCGGCTTCCTCGACCTGGCCGGTGACGTCGTCTTCGGTGTGGCGGTCACGCTGCTCGTGCTGTGGCAGCTCGCCGGCGTCGGCGCTCACGGGGTCCAGGTGCTCGACCCGGACCTCGCGCCCGGGTGGAAGGTCGTCGTCGTCGGGTTGCTCGTCGCGGAGGTCGCGGTCACGGTCGGGGTCTGGGCGCTCGGCCGCTGGAGCATCCCGCTCTCGGTCCTCCACGCGCTGATCAACGCCGTCCTGGCGGTCGTGCTCGTGCTGCTGCTCGTGCGCGGGGTGCTGCTCACCGACCTGCCGCAGGTGCTCGGGCAGAAGTTCGGCTGGGAGACCGACTGGAGCATCTCGACCAGCGCGGTCGCCGCCGGCATCATCATCGTCTGCGGCTGGGACGTGGCCACCTCGCTGGTCCGGGTGGCGCGCGGGGTGCGGGCCCGGCGCTTCGGGCAGGGCCTGGAGGGTCAGTAGAGCGGGTCGTAGGGCGGCAGCTCGCCGGTGTCGGCCTCACCCCGGCCCTCCCGGTCGCGGCTGCGGTAGATCGACTGGCCGTGGCCGGCCGAGGGCTGCCCCGGCGGTCCGGAGTAGACCCCGTCGACGACGCCGAGCCGGGTCGCGTAGTCCTCCGAGGTCTCCCAGGCCGGCTCCTCGTCGTCCTCGTCGCGCCCGTCGTCCGCGACGCCGAAGACGACCGAGCAGATCGCCCGGTAGTTCTCGTCCGGATGGGGTACGAACTCGATGCGCGAGAGCGCCTGGTCCTGCCCGGCGCTCTCGAGGACGAAGGTGCCGTACCCGATGAGCCGTCCGAGCAGCGAGCGTTCGTAGCCCATGTCGGTGACCTTCTTCAGCGGCATCATCGAGACCTTGTGGTTGATCCAGCCCTCGAAGAGGACGATCCGCTTGTCCGTGGCCACGACGCGGGTGTGCCGCCACTCGATCCACCGCCAGGCCACCCAGCCGAGGACACCGGCCCAGAGCAGCCAGACCCACTTGAGGAGGGGGACGGCCGCGTCGCTGACGGAGAGATCGAGCCAGAGCGCGAGAGCCGTGGCGAGCACGAGGGCCAGGGCCGGCTTGAGCAGGACGATCGCGTGGTAGCGGATCTCGGCGACGGGGTGCTCGCCGCCCAGCAGGTAGCGCTGCAAGCCCTTGTGCTCGACGGGCCGGCCCATGGTTACCTGCTGATGAGCGAGTCGAAGAACCTGCCGATGTTGTCGGCGCCGTTGGCGATGATGTCCCACGCGGAGCCGACCATGTCGGCGGCGTCGGTGGGGGAGGTGAGGATGGCGTAGAGGAGGAAGATCGTGAGCAGCCAGAGGACGATCTTCTTGATCGGTGGCGTGTTCATCGCTGGTGCTTCTCCGTCGTCATCGGGCTGTCGGTGCGTCCGGATGGGCGCGGGACGTCGTCCAGTGTTGCAGATGTGACGGGAGTGGCCCGGATCTGGCTGCCCGTGGCGTGCCCGGTGTCCCTCAGACGACCCCGTAGAGGCGGTCCCCGGCGTCCCCGAGGCCGGGGACGATGTAGCCCTGCTCGTTGAGCCGTTCGTCGATGTTGCCGGTGACGAGCGTGATCGGCACGTGCAGGTGGCCGATCTCCCGCTCGACCGCCTCGATGCCCTCCGGCGCGGCGATGAGGGTCACGGCGGTGATGTCGTCGGCCCCCCGGTCGACGAGGTACTGGATCGACATCGCGAGCGTGCCGCCGGTGGCGAGCATCGGGTCGAGCACGTAGCACTGCCGTCCGGAGAGGTCGTCGGGCAGCCGGTTGGCGTAGGTGACGGCCTCGAGGGTCTCCTCGTTGCGCAGCATCCCGAGGAAGCCGACCTCCGCGGTCGGCAGCAGCCGGACCATGCCCTCGAGCATCCCCAGGCCGGCGCGCAGGATCGGGACGACGATCGGCTTGGGGGTGCTCAGCTTCATCCCCGTCGTCGGGCCGACCGGGGTCTCGATGTCGAAGGGCTCGGTGCGCACGTCGCGGGTCGCCTCGTAGGCGAGCAGCGTGACCAGCTCGTCCGCGAGCCGCCGGAAGGTCGGGCTGTCGGTGCTCTGCTTGCGCAGGTAGGTCAGCTTGTGGGCGATGAGCGGGTGGTCGGCGACGATGACGCGCATGCGCCCGAAACTACCGTGCGTGAGACTGTCCCGGTGACCCACGACCCGACCCGTCCGGCCCGACCCGTCGAGGAGGCCTGGATGTCGCGCGCCCTCGCGCTCGCCCACGAGGCGGCCGCCGACGGTGACATCCCGGTCGGCGCGCTCGTCGTCGACGCCGCCGGGGAGGTGCTCGGCGAAGGGCGCAACACCCGTGAGCGCGACGGCGACCCCACGGGGCACGCGGAGGTCGTCGCCCTTCGCGCCGCCGCGGAGGCGCTGGGGGACTGGCACCTCGAGGGCTGCACCCTCGTCGTCACCCTGGAGCCCTGCCCGATGTGCGCCGGCGCGATCGTGCTCGCCAGGGTGCCGCGGGTCGTCCTCGGTGCCTGGGACCCGAAGATGGGCGCCTGCGGCTCGGTCTGGGACATCGTGCGCGACCGTCGTTCGACGCACCGGGTCGAGGTGGTCGGAGGCGTGCGCGAAGGGGAGGCCGCCCGACTGCTGCAGGACTTCTTCTCCGCGCACCGGCCGTAGTCGCGTCGCGCCGTCGCCGCCGTCGATTCGGGCGGGAGGCCGGTGACCTTGTACAGTGCTCCGCGGTGGCGTGTCCGAGCGGCCTAAGGAGAACGCCTCGAAAGCGTTTGTGGGTTGACGCCCACCGTGGGTTCAAATCCCACCGCCACCGCCAGCAGGTCCCGATCGGCGGGGCCGCCCCTCGAAGGTCCGTCCCGGAGCGATCCGGGGCGGACCTTCGTGCATCCGGTCACTCGGGGATGGCCGCCTGGGCGATGCCGAAGGCCGCGCCGACCGCCACCAGCTGCTTCGGCAGCGTGATGGCGCGCAGGGCGGTCAGAGCGACCCA
The DNA here is from genome assembly GCA_964430615.1 of uncultured Janibacter sp. GTDB lineage: Bacteria > Actinomycetota > Actinomycetes > Actinomycetales > Dermatophilaceae > Janibacter. The sequence goes on from CAYSGN010000042.1 coordinate 7,014, forward strand.
GTCCTCCCGGACCGCGGCCATACCGACGGCCACCGCGTGCTTGCGGGCTCCGTCCCGGTCGGCCCCGGTCGGAGGCGGGCCGGCCCCCGGCCGGTCGAGGACGATGTCGAGCACCCGGCCGGTGCCCTCGACCTCGCCGACGGTCAGCAGGGCGGCGACCCGGCGGGTGGCCTCGTCCGGGACCCGGCCACCGAGCAGCATCGCGTGCAGGCGGCCGACGAGCTCGTCCCTGTGCCGCGGGTCGAGGACCTGGTAGCGGTTGCCGCCGAAGAGCCCGGACCTCTCCGGGGGCCCGAGCACCCTCTCCTTCGCCAGGCCGCCGTGGATCCCTTCGCGCAGCCAGAGGCCCCCACCCATCCGCAGGATCGCGTTGCGCGGGTACTGCTCACGGTACCGCCGCACGTTGGAGAGGGCGTGCTCCAGGGAGGGCTCCGGGACGGGGGAGGGGTCGAGGAGGACGACCCGGCTCCCGATGCCCTCGCCGGTGCGGCCGAGACGGCCTCGGTCGAGCAGGTCGTAGAGCGCGGCCGCGCCCAGGAGCTTGTAACCGTGCCGCCGCACGCGCAGGACCTCCTCGCCGGTCTGCGGCCGGATGGTCGCCACCGTGAAGTCGGCGAGTGTGGTCACCTCGGGTTCCCCCTGCGTCGTCCGTCGTGGGCGCTGCAGACGCTACCCCGCCCCTGGCACGGGCGCCCGGCGCTAGTGCCCGCGCAGGAGCTCGGCCGGGATCCGGTCGGCGTCGCGGACCCCGGTGAGCAGGCGCGGGTCCACCCCTTCGCCGCGGCGCAGCACGCTGATCCGTCCGGTGGACTCGAAGACCGCGCAGGTCACCTCCCAGCGGTGGCGGACCCCGGCGTGGCGCAGGGCCGCGCGCAGCTCGGCGTGGGTGACGTGCGCGGCCCGGAGGTTCTCGACGAGGATCTCCTCACCGGCCATGAGGACGACCGGCCCGGCGTTGACGAGACGGGCGCCGCGCGTCGTCCGGCGCGCCTCGCCGAGGGCGGCCTCGAGGGCGAAGAGGCAGGTCAGGCCGATGACGCCCGCGGCGAGGGTCGGTGGGTGGCCGAGGATCACGCGGCCCGCGACGGCGCCGATGGTGATGACGACGACGACGTCGAAGGTGCCCATGCCGTTGAGCACCCGGGCGCCGAAGGCCCGCACGAGCACGAGGAAGGCCAGGTAGATGCCGATCGCGGAGAGGACGACGGCGACGGCATGGGTGGGGGAGATCCCGAGCCGCTCACCGACCTCTGACCAGTCCACGGGCACCTCTCAGCAGCCGATCTGGTCGGTCGCGCGCAGGTTCTCGAAGTTCTCGCCGAGGACGAGGTCGACACTCTTCTCGCCCCGTTCGTCCGAGACCTGCTTCACCTCGCCCACGTGCCGGGCGACGAGCGCGGCCTCGTCCGCGGCGGACTTCCCGTGCCGCACCTGCGCGATGCCGGTGACCGTGAGCTGCGAGGGGGCGTTGGCGATGAGCTCGACCTCGAAACCACGTGTCCGCAGTCGCTCGGCGACCTCCGCCGCCAGGCCGGTGCGGTCTGTGGAGTTGAAGACGTTGACGGTGACGTCCGCCGGGCGCAGCGAGCACTCCGGCGGCGTGGTGGCGGCGCTCTCCTGCGTGGTCGGCTCCTCGCCGGTGTCCGCCCGCACGTAGGAGCGGGCGTACCAGATGGCGAAGAAGACGAGCAGGGCGACGATGAGCAGGGTGAGCGTCGTGCGCCGGCGGCGGGCGCGTGCCTCGGTGGAGAGCCCGTACTCGTCGGACACCTCAGTCCACCTCGTGCACGCGGGCGTGCAGCGTCGGGCGGTGCTGGAGCGCCGCCCGCAGCGCTCGGTGCAGCCCGTCCTCGAGGTAGAGCCGGCCCTTCCAGGAGACGACGTGCGGGAAGAGGTCGCCGTAGAAGGTGGAGTCCTCGGCGAGCAGGTCGTGCAGGTTGAGCGTGCTCTTGGTCGTCGTCAGGTGCTCCAGCCGGACCAGCCGGGGAGGGACGTCGTTCCACTCGCGGCTGGTGAGCCCGTGGTCCGGGTAGGGGCGGGTGTCGCCGACGGAGTGGAAGATCACGCCGGACACGATAGGAGTGATGGCGACGCGACCGCGCACGACCCTCTCGTGTCGTGACCGACTCGTCACTCCTGGACCAGGTCTCGCAGGACCCGCGGTGCCGGGGCGACGGGCCCCGTACCCTCACCCCAGCAGCAGCGTGATGAGCACGATGACCGGGACCGACCCGGTGGTCGTGACGAGGATGGTGTCGCGGGCGAGGGCCTGGCCCCGGCCGAAGCGGGTGGCGTGGACGAAGATGTTCTGCGCGGTCGGCAGTGCCGAGGTGACGACGATCGCCAGGAGCGCCGTGCCGTCGACGCCGAGCAGCCAGTGGGCGACCACCCACGCCGCGAAGGGCTGCACGACCAGCTTGAGCGTCGACGTCGCGACGAGCTCACCGACCGGGCCGCCGGCACCGAGACCGGGCCCGAGGCGCAGCGCGATGCCGTAGGCGATGAGCATCGACGGGACCGCCATGTCGCCGACGAGCTCGACGGGTGCCGCGACCGCCTCGGGCAGCCGCCATCCGGTGACGGCCAGCAGCAGCCCGATGAGCGAGCCGAGGGTCAGCGGGTTGCTCAGCACCTGCCGCAGCGACCTGGCCAGACCCGCAGGGGTGGTGTGCGTGTGGTGGTCGAGGACGGCCAGGGCCAACGGCTGGAGCAGCAGGAGCTGCAGGAGCAGGGTGGGGGCGACGAGCGCCGCGTCCCCGAGGACGTAGGCGGCGATCGGGATACCGAGGTTGCCGGCATTGACGTAGGCGGAGGAGAGGGTGCCGATCACGGCCTCCGGGACCTCCCGCTGCCAGACCCAGCGGGCGCCGGCGAGGTAGAGCGCCGCCGTGACCAGCACCGCGGCGGACGTCGCGACGAGGTTGCGGGAGAGCACCTGCCCGACGTCGGCGTGGCCGATCGTCCCGACCATGAGCGCCGGGCTCGCGACGAAGAAGGCCAGCCGGGAGAGCAGCACCTGAGCCTGCGCGTCGAGGAGGCGGATGTGCGCGAGGAGGGCGCCGAGCGCGATGACGGCGGCGATCGTGGCGAAGCCGGTGAACACTCCGCCCACGGGGCCACCCCCTTCGCTCTCCCGGTCCTCGTCTCCGACCGAAGATGATGTCATCCACCCCCTGGCGGGCCGGCCGTGACCTGCGACCCTGGCCCCATGCACACCATCGTCATCGGGGCCGGGATCCTCGGCCTGGCCGTGGCCCGGCGGCTGACCCAGGTCCGTCCCGGCGACCCGGTGACCGTCCTCGACAAGGAGTCGGCGGTCGGCGCGCACCAGACCGGCCACAACTCCGGGGTGGTCCACGCCGGCGTGTACTACCCCCCGGGGTCGCTCAAGGCCCGCCTGTGCCGGCGCGGCGTCGGCCTCCTGCGGGAGTACACCGCGGAGAAGGGGATCGTCCTCGACGAGGTCGGCAAGGTCGTCGTCGCCGTCGACGCGACCGACGAGTCGCGCCTGGCCGAGGTGCGCCGCCGGGCGGAGGCCAACGGGGTGCCGCGGGTGGCGATGCTCGGTCCCGACGGCCTGCGCGACGTCGAGCCCCACGTCCGTGGCCGGGCGGCGCTGCACTCGCCGACGACCGCGATCACCGACTTCCCGGCGGTGGCCCGTGCGCTCGCGGCGGACGTCGAGGCGGCCGGGGGCGAGGTGCCTCTCCGCCACGAGGTGGTCGCGATGCGCCCCCTTCGCGGTGGCGTGGAGCTGCTCGTGGACCGCGAAGGGGAGGTCCGTCGCCTCGCCGCGGACCGGGTGGTCGTCTGCGGAGGGCTGCACGTGGACCGGCTGGCGGCGATGGTGGGCGGGGACCCGGGCCCGCGGATCGTGCCCTTCCGCGGGGAGTACCACCTCCTGGCGCCGGGGCGGGCGGATCTCGTGCGTGGGCTGGTCTACCCGGTACCGGACCCGCGTTACCCCTTCCTCGGTGTGCACCTGACCCGCCGTGTCGACGGGAGCGTGGACGTCGGGCCGAACGCCGTGCTGGCGACCGCCCGAGAGGGCTACCGCCTGCGGGAGGTCGACCTCACCGACCTGCGCGAGACCCTGGCCTGGCCCGGTACCCGCGCCCTGGCCGCCACCCACTGGCGGACCGGCGTCACGGAGGTGTGGGGGTCCCTCTCCGCGAGGCGCTTCGCGCAGGCGGCCCGACGCTACGTGCCGGAACTGCGGACGGGGGACCTGCGTCCAGGGGGCGCGGGGGTACGGGCACAGGCGCTCGCGCGTGACGGGTCGCTCGTCGACGACTTCGTCATCGAGGAGGTGGGGCCGGTGGCGGCGGTGCGCAATGCGCCTTCGCCGGCCGCGACCTCGAGCCTGGCGATCGCCGAGGAGATCGTCGCCCGGCTGACGGGCTGATCAGCTGGTCGAGGCGGGCGGCCCGGCGACGAGGGCGACGGCCGTGAGCGCGGCGACCGCGCACACGAGACCGACCGCTGCCAGACCGGGGCGCCGCAGCGCACCACCGACGACCCGCTCGGGCAGGCTCGGTGCCTCGCGCTCGGTGTGCAGGCGCCACTCCTCGGCGAGCTGCCCGCGCCGGTCGAGCCAGCGCTCGGTCCACAGCGTGGCCAGGGGCGGGACGGCGGTGGCCAGCACGAGGAGCCCGGTGCCGGCCGTCCACCGGCGATCGACCCACACGACGAGGCCGACGAGGACGTAGACGATGAAGACGACGCCGTGGAGCATCCCGCCGATCCGCACGCCGAGCTCGGTGGTCTCGGTCACGTACTTGAGGAACATGCCGATGAGCAGCAGCGTCCACGTGACGGCCTCGGCGGTCGCGACCGCGAAGAACAGGCGGCGAGGAGAGGGGAGGGACATGCCCACCATGGTCCCCTACAGGTGTCGGAGGACGGTCACCGGGCCGATTTTCCGCAGGCGCATCGCTCCGGTACTCTCCCCGGTGGAGGATTCGCATAGTGGCCTAGTGCGCACGATTGGAAATCGTGTTGGGGATGAAACCCCTCGCGGGTTCAAATCCCGCATCCTCCGCCACGACGGTGTCCACCGGACATCGAGCAGGGCCCGGGACCGGAGAGCGGTCCCGGGCCCTGCTGCGTCGGCCTGAGAGCATGACGGCGTGAGTGCCCCCGAGCCGCGCAACGTCCGGCGGTCCGTCGAGGAGCGCACCACGTCTTCGTCCTCGCACTGTGCTGCTACGCCTCGACCTATGCCTTCTGCCTGCCCTTCTTCTCCCAGCGGCTCGTCTCAAGATGCTGCTGGTGGTCTTCCTGCTGCTGTGGCTGATCACCTTCTTCGTCCTGCTCTTCCCGGTCGTCAAGCTGCTGGGGAGTCCGCCGGAGATGGTGTGCCTGGTCCTCCTCGGGGCCGTGGCGGTCGTCCTCCTCGGCCTCGCGCTCGGCATCCTCACCTCGTCCAGCAGGCGAATCGCCGTGCGCTGCAGTCGGCGCGGCACCCGTCCTGGGTGGGGGGCGGCGGCCGATGGCGCTGATCCGACCCGGGCTTTGGCGATCACGTCCGGCCACGTAGACTCGGCCCTCGGCACCCCGCGTGGTGGTACCTCACCGAACTCCCCCAGGGCAGGAATGCAGCAAGGGTAGGCGAGCTCTTCCAGGTACGCGGGGTGTCCTCGTGTGTACCCGCTGCGAGTTCCTGGGCCAGTTGCACTGAAGAAGTGCCCATTTTTATCTAGCGTGGTGCGCGAGCGGTCGTGCAAGGCGATCGCCTCCGTGAAGGAGGACAGGACCCAATGGACAACATGTGGATCTGGATCATCGTCGCCGTCATCGTGCTCCTGCTGATCGTGGGGCTCATCGCGATGGTGACGAGGGGATCGAAGCAGAAGCGTCTGGAGCGGGACCGTGCCGAGGCCGCGCGGATGCGCGAGGAGGCCGCGGAGCGTGAGCGTGACGTGCGTGAGCGGGAGGCCGACGCGGTGAGCAAGGACGCCGACGCGCGGGCCGCCCGCGCCGATGCCGACCGGCAGAACGCCGAGGCCGACCGCCAGGCCGCCGCGGCAGAGCGCAAGAACGTCGAGGCCGAGCGCAGGCAGGACGAGGCCGACCTCTCCGCCGACGAGGCCGCCAGGGAGCGCGAGGCCCACGAGGAGCGGCTGCGCGCGGCCGACGCCAAGGACCCCGACGTGGCGACCGACGAGGACGGGGTCCGGCTCGACGAGGCCGGGGCAGGCGACGAAGCGGGCCACGGCCGCGGCGCGGCCGCAGCCGCTGCGGGCGTCGGGGTCGCCGGTGGTGCCGGCGCCGCCTATGCCGCCTCGCGCGATGACGAGTCCGGCGTCGGTGACGGTCGCGTCGCCGACGAGCCGCAGGCCGCCGAGGAGCGAGGCACCGGCCGGCACGCCGCTGGTGACCACGCCACGGGTCGCGCCGAGCAGCCGGGGGGTCTGGACGAGCCGGGCGGGGACCCGGCCCCGGGCCGGCATGCCGCGACCGGCCGTGAGGAGCAGATCGGTGACCAGCGTGTCGGTGAGACCGGCCGCCAGGAGGCACCTGCAGGTGAGCCGGGTGCCGGCGGACCGGGTCGGCTGGACGAGCGCCCGGAGGCGGCGGGACGGCCCGCCGACCGGCGTCCGGTCGAGGACGGTCCGGTCGGTGGGGGCTCTCAGGAGCCCGGTCTCGGGGACCCGGCGCGCCGCGATGACATCAACGAGCCGGGTCTGGACGCCTCGCGTCGGGCCGAGGCCCGCGAGCCGGGACGTCCGGACGAGGCCGGGGGCGCCGGTGAGGGGCACGGTGGGACCGCTGCCGCCGCGGGTGTCGGTGCGGCCGGCGTCGCCGGTGGTGCCGGTGCGGCCTACGTCGCCACGCGTGACGACGCCCCGGGTGAGGCGACTGCTCGTGAGGAGCAGGTCGGTGAGCCGGGCCGCCAGGAGGCGTTCACCGGTGAGCCGGGCCGCGAGGAGACGTACACCGGTGAGCCGGGTGGCGCCGAGCCGATGGCCCAGGGCTCGCAGATGGATGACCGCACCGGTCGGGCCGGGTACGGCGAGGGCGCCGCGGCACCCACCGACCCGCAGCACCCGGGGACCGCGGCCCAGCCGGGCGCCCCGGCCGGCGGCGGCCCGGTCGGCGGGGCGTCCGCCGGTGCCGACCAGCAGCGCCAGGAGGCGCCGCTGGACGACCGCACAGGACAGCCCGGGTACGGCGACTCCCCGTCGCCCCGGGGTGCCGGGGACACGGCGGGGACGTCGGACTTCGGCCGTGAGCAGGCGGGCGCGGCCGCGCCCGCACCGGTCGAGCCCGGGGCGCCCGTGCAGGGCGGCGCGGGCCGGCCGGGCGCACAGGAGCCGGGGGCGTACCCCGAGCCCGGTGCGTCGGCGCCCGGGACGTACCCGCAGTCGGGCGCGCAGGAGCCGGGGACCTACCCCGAGTCCGGTGCCTCGGCGCCCGGGACGTACCCGCAGCCGGGCGTCCAGGAGCCGAGGGCCTACCCCGGGACCGGTACGCCCGACTCCGGGCCGCAGGCTGCCCCGGCAGCCGGGGGCGCGTCCTCTGCCGTGCCGGAGGACCCGGCAGCCGGCGCGCAGGTCCCGGGCCAGGAGCCGGGAGCGCCCCAGGGCGTGCAGGCCCCGGGTGACCCGGTCGCCGGCCAGGCGCCCGGTGCATCCACGGGGCCGGGGGCGCCGGCCACGGGCGCGGCGCCCGAGGAGCCCGGCCGTGAGGGCCTCGGCGACGTGCGGGAGCCTCGCGACGAGCCGCAGCAGCGGAGCACCGGGCGGGGACTGGTCGACAAGGTCCGCGATAAGGTCGAGGACCTGCGCGGGCGTGGAGACGAGAGCCGCCCCCGCTGACTGACGTCCCGTTTCACGTCGGGGCCCGCCACCATCAGGGGCGGGCCCCGACGCACGAAGGAGTGAGATCCACACCGTGAAGATCGCGATCATCCTCGGCAGCACCCGCCCCGGACGCTTCGGGGAGCAGGTGGCCCAGTGGGTCCTTGAGCAGACCTCGGGCCGTGACGACGCCGAGTACGAGCTGGTCGACCTCAAGGACTACGACCTCGACCTGCTCAACGAGCCGACCATCCCCGGAGCCGCCAAGCGCCGGTACGAGAACCCCAAGACCGCGCGCTGGGGCCAGAAGATCGACGAGTTCGACGGCTACGTCTTCGTCACCGCCGAGTACAACCACGGGGTGCCGGCCGCCCTGAAGAACGCCTTCGACGTCCTCTACCCGGAGTGGGGCCACAAGGGTGCGGCCCTCGTCTCCTACGGGGCCGACGCCGGGGTGCGCGCCGTGGAGCAGTGGCGCGGGATCCTCGCCAACGCGCACATGCACGTCGTGCGCGGCCAGGTCTCCTTCTCGACGATGCTCGAGGCGACGAAGGGGGAGGACGGCCGCGAGCTCTTCACCCCCGCCGAGCGCCGCCCCAAGGAGATGCGCAACGTCCTCAACCAGCTCGTGAAGATGTGCTCCGCGACGGAGAGCCTCCGCGCCTGAGCGGGTTGTCCACGAACGGACCGGCGGCGGCCTCCCCATGGGAGGTCGCCGTCGGTGCACGCAAGTAGGGTCGTGCCCGTGAGCACCGCCCTCTACCGCCGCTACCGGCCCGAGTCCTTCGCCGACGTCATCGGCCAGGAGCACGTCACCGAGCCGCTCATGCAGGCCCTGCGGACCGGGCGGGTCAACCACGCCTACCTCTTCTCCGGGCCCCGTGGCTGCGGCAAGACGACCAGCGCGCGGATCCTCGCCCGTTGCCTCAACTGCGAGCAGGGCCCGACCCCGACACCGTGCGGGGAGTGCGACTCCTGCGAGGCGCTGGCCCGCGGCGGCGCGGGCAACGTCGACGTCATCGAGATCGACGCGGCCAGCCACGGGGGTGTCGACGACGCCCGTGACCTGCGCGAGCGGGCCTCCTTCGGCCCGGCGCAGAGCCGCTACAAGGTCTACATCATCGACGAGGCGCACATGGTGACGCCGCAGGGCTTCAACGCGCTGCTCAAGATCGTCGAGGAGCCGCCGGAGCACGTGAAGTTCGTCTTCGCGACCACCGAGCCCGAGAAGGTCATCGGCACGATCCGCTCGCGGACCCACCACTACCCCTTCCGGCTGGTCCCGCCGGCCCGTCTCCAGGACTACCTCCAGGAGCTGTGCACCGCGGAGGGCATCGCCGTCGAGCCGGGTGTCCTCTCCTTCGTCGTGCGTGCCGGCGGCGGCTCGGTGCGCGACTCCCTCTCGGTCCTCGACCAGCTCATCGCCGGCAGCGACGAGCGGGGGCTCACCTACGACGGTGCGGCCGCTCTCCTCGGCTTCACCGACGGCGAGCTGCTCGACGCCACGGTCACCGCCTTCGGCGCGGGGGACGCCGCGGGGGTCTTCACCGCGATCGACTCGGTCATCGAGACAGGTCTGGACCCGCGGCGCTTCGTCGAGGACCTCCTCGAGCGCTTCCGCGACCTCATCGTCGTCGCGGCCGCCCCGGACGGGGCCGCCGCGATCCTGCGCAGCCTGCCCGCCGATCAGGTCGAGCGGATGCGTCAGCAGGCGGCGGCCTTCGGGGCCGCCTCCTTGTCGCGTGCCGCGGACATCGTCAACGCCGGACTGACCGAGATGACCGGCGCGACCTCGCCGCGCGTACAGCTGGAGATCATCGCCGCGCGCGTGCTGCTGCCCGGCGCGGCGGGGGAGTCCGGCTACGCGGCGCGGCTGGATCGCCTCGAGCGTCGGATGGACGTGGGGGGCACCCCGAGCGAAGGGGGACCCGCGCCCCTCCCGCAGTCCACCCCGGCATCGCGGCCGGTGGCCCCGTCGGCCTCCGCCCCGGCCCAGCAGCGGTCCGCGCCGGCTCCGGCACCGGCGCAGCAGCCCCCGCCCCACGCTCCGGCGCCGGCGGAGCAGCCGGAGCCGGCCCGGGAGGCGCGGCCGGACCCCGAAACGCCTCGGCAGGCTCCCGAGCCGGCGGCACCGCCGGCCTCCGCCGTGACCGGGGCGGGCGCCTCCGCGCCGACGCCCGGCCGGCCGGAGGCGGCGCAGCCGGCTGCCGAGGCGGCCCCGACGCCGGCCACCGACCCGACCCCGGCTCCCACGACCTCCGCGACCATGGACGTCGAGGTGCTGCGCCGCTCGTGGCCCGATGTGCTCGGACGGATCTACCAGATGCGGCGCGCGACGTGGACCTTCCTGTCCGAGCACGCCCAGGTGCTCTCCTACGACGGGCAGCGGCTCGTCCTCGGCATCGCCACGGTCGGTTTGGCCAATGCCTTCCGCAACGGCTCGCACGCCGAGGTGGTCCGGCAGGCACTCATCGACGTCCTCGGCGTCGACACCCGCGTCGAGGGCGTCCCGGACGACCAGGGCGGTCCTCCCGCCGGTGGCGGCGGGCCGACGCCCGGTGGCCCGCCGGCCGCGGGCGGCCCACCACCCCCGGGCCCCGCCCAGGGGCAGCCGCCGCAGCGCGACGCCGGCCCCGCCGAGCACGCCCGCCCGCCCGCGTCACCGCCTCCGGCGTCCTCCCCGCGGCAGGCCCCACCCTCCGACGTCGGCCTGCCGGCACCCGCTCCGAGCGCGGCGGAGGGCCCCGACTGGGCCAGCGCGCCGACCGATGCCTCCTCGGCCCCGTCCTGGGCCACGAGCGGGCCGGCGGCCGCGGTCGAGCAGCCGGCCCCACCACCGCCGAACGGAGCGGGCCCGGCACCGGCCGCGGAGCCGGACGACGCCGGCGTCAGCGACGACGACGAGGACATCGTGGAGGCCGGGGACGCGGGCGCGACGGTCGTCGAGCGCATCCTCGGGGGCACGGTCATCCGCGAGGAGTGAGCGTTGCCCGCGAGGGCTTCCCACCGCGCCGCGTGGGACTGTCCCACGCCCACGAGGACCGCGTATCGTCGGGCACGTGTACGAAGGTGTGGTCCAGGACCTGATCGACGAGCTCGGACGACTTCCCGGGGTCGGGCCCAAGAGTGCCCAGCGGATCGCCTTCCACCTCCTCCAGGCGGACCCCCACGACGTGCAGCGCCTCGTCCAGGCGCTCAGCGAGGTCAAGGACAAGGTCGCCTTCTGCGAGACCTGCGGCAACGTCGCGGAGGGTACGCAGTGCCGTATCTGCGCCGACCCCCGCCGGGACGAGAGCGCGATCTGCGTCGTCGAGGAGCCCAAGGACGTCGTCGCCATCGAGCGCACCCGTGAGTTCCGCGGGCGCTACCACGTCCTCGGCGGGGCGATCAGCCCGATGGACGGGGTCGGCCCGGACGACCTGCGCTTCGCCCAGCTGATGTCCCGCCTCTCGGACGGGACGGTCCGCGAGGTCATCATCGCCACCGACCCGAACCTCGAGGGGGAGGCCACGGCCTCCTACACCGCACGGCTGCTCACCCCCTTCGAGATCAAGGTCACCCGCCTCGCGTCCGGTCTGCCGGTCGGCGGTGACCTCGAGTACGCCGACGAGGTCACCCTCGGACGGGCCTTCGAAGGGAGGAAGCTCCTCAGTGCCTGACGAGACCACGCTCCTGGCCGACGAGTGCGCGGTCGAGGCCAAGACCTGGCTGACGACCGTGGCCGACATCGCCTCGGGCGCCGCGCCGGAGAGCGCCATCCCCCTGCTGCTGCTCACGACGAGCCAGATCCAGCTCGTCGGTGCCCGGCTGGGCGCGATCGCCGACGTCGTCCCCGAGCAGCGCTTCGAGGCCGACCCCGGCCCGGACACCGAGCTGGACCCCCTTCGCGAGGGGCTGGCCCGGCTGCTGGACGGGGTGGACGACTACGCCGACGTCGTGGACCCGGTCGTCTCCACCGAGCTGGCCCGCGGTTCGCTGAGCAACGACCTGGCGATCATCGCCGATGCGCTCACCCACGGCCTGGCGCACCACGAGGCCGGGCGGCCCACCGAGGCCCTGTGGTGGTGGCAGTACAGCTACCTCGCGGACTGGGGTGACCGGGCCTCGATGGCCACCCGGGTCCTGCAGACCCTGCTCGGTCATCTCCGCCTCGACGCGGACGCCGACGTGGCCGGCGAGGCCGCCTTCGACGCGCTGCACAGCTAGCCGCCCGGGCCGTCCCGAGCCGCGAGGCGGGGGGCCGAAGTGCATCAAAGCGGTCACACTCCGGGTGGGCACCGTGCGGGGGACGGGTCACCCCTCGTTATCCTCATGGGGTCGTGCCGGCCCAACATCCGTGGGCCGGACCCGCAACACCACGGAGTTTCCCTGTGAGTCTGGTTGTCCAGAAGTACGGAGGTTCGTCGCTCGCGGATGCCGAGAGCATCAAGCGTGTGGCGCACCGGATCGTCGAGACCAAGAAGGCCGGGAGCGAGGTCTGTGTCGTGGTCTCAGCCATGGGGGACACGACCGATGACCTGCTGGACCTGGCCACCCAGGTCTCGCCGGTGCCGCCACCTCGCGAGATGGACATGCTCGTCACCGCCGGTGAGCGCATGTCGATGGCGCTCGTGGCGATGGCCATCGCCGACCTCGGTCACAGCGTGCGCTCCTTCACGGGGAGCCAGGCCGGCGTCATCACGACGCCCGAGCACGGCAAGGCCAAGATCATCGACGTCACCCCCGGCCGGATCACCGAGGCGATCGGCAAGGGCCACATCGTCATCGTCGCTGGCTTCCAGGGCGTGAGCCAGTCGACGAAGGAGATCACCACCCTCGGCCGAGGCGGCTCGGACACGACCGCCGTCGCGCTGGCTGCGGCCCTCGAGGCCGACCTGTGCGAGATCTACACCGACGTCGACGGGATCTTCACCGCCGACCCGCGGATCGTCCCCGCGGCTCACAAGATCGACGAGATCACCCACGACGAGATGCTCGAGCTGGCCGCCGGTGGCGCCAAGATCCTGCATCTGCGGTGCGTCGAGTACGCCCGCCGTTTCAACATGCCCATCCACGTGCGCTCCTCCTTCTCCTCGAAGGACGGCACCTGGGTTCGACCGCACGACCCCGAAGGGACCAAGGACATGGAAGAGCCGATCATCGCCGGCGTCGCCCACGACAGCAGCGAGGCCAAGATCACCGTGGTCGGCGTGCCCGACCAGCCCGGCCGCGCCGCCCAGATCTTCCGCACGGTGGCCGAGGCGCAGGTCAACATCGACATGATCGTCCAGAACGTCTCCGAGACCGAGACCGGCCGGACGGACATCTCCTTCACCCTGCCCATGGCCGACGGCAAGCGTGCGGTCGAGACCCTCATGGCCACCCGGGACGAGGTCGGCTTCGAGTCGATCCAGTACGACGACCAGATCGGCAAGCTCTCCCTCGTCGGGGCCGGCATGCGGACCAACCCGGGCGTCTCCGCCACCCTCTTCAAGGCCGTGGCCGACGCCGACATCAACATCGAGATGATCTCGACCTCCGAGATCCGCATCTCCGTGGTCACCCGAGCGGACGACCTCGACGAGGCGCTGCGGGCGGTGCACGCGGCCTTCGAGCTGGACTCCGAGGACGGCGAGGCAGTCGTCTACGCCGGTACCGGAAGGTGACCGCCACCCCGTCGCCGTCCACCGGGCCGACACTGGCCCTGGTGGGGGCGACGGGACGGTTCGCGGAGGCCGTCGTCGCGGCCCTCGCGCTGCGTGACGACGGCTGGGGGGAGATCCGCCTGCTCGGTCCCGGCGTCTCCACCCGCACCCTGAGCGTCCGCGGTCGCGAGCAGAACGTCGAGCCGTTGCGGGAGGACTCCTTCGTCGGGGTCGACGTCGCCCTCTTCAACCTCGCCCCGGAGTCGACCCGTGAGTGGACCGCACGGGCCGTCGAGGCAGGTGCCGTGGTCGTCGACGCCAGCGCGGCCCACCGGCACGACCCGGACGTGCCGCTCATCGCGCCCGGCATCAACTCCGAGCTGATCGGACGCCACCCCTCCGGCATCGTCGCGCTGCCGGGCCCGGTGACCTGGGGCCTCATCGACGCGGTCCACGTGCTCCACCACGGGTGGGAGCTGCAGCACCTCGTCGTCACCGGCCTGATCGCCGCGGTCTCGAAGTCGGACGCCGGCGTCGCCCGGCTGCGCGAGGAGCTGCACACGGTCGCCTCCGACCCCTCCATCGGCCTGCACCCGGGTGATGTGCGCGCGGCCGTCTCCGACCTGCCGGTCGGGTCGCCCTTCCCGGCCCCGCTCGCCCTCAACGCCATCCCGTGGGTGGGCCAGGCCGACGAAGGGGGCTTCACCTCCGCCGAGATGGCCGTGGCCGGCGAGATCCGCAAGATCCTCGGCCTCGGGGACCAGGTACCCGTGGTCGTGACCCTCGTCCAGGTGCCCGTCGTGCTCGCGCACTCCATGGCGCTGCACGCGCGGTGCGCGCGGCCGGTGAGCATCGAGAAGGTCCGGGCCGCCTGTGTGGCGGCGCCCTCCCTGGTGTATCTTGACGAGCAGACGGGTGAGGTGCCGACACCGGTGGACAGCGTGGGTGTTGACCCACGCTTCGTGGGCCGCATCCGTCAGCCGAAGGGGGCAGGCCACCACGTCGACATGTTCGTCAGCGCGGACACGATCCGTCGCGGTGCCATGGCCATGGTGACCGTGGCGGAGCAGCTGGGTCAGGAGCGCCGCGGGCACTGACCGACGTCCTCGGGATGTGACCGGGGTGAGACCCAAATGTCACCTTCGGCGCGGATCATCTTCACAGGGCCGGGCGGGCCGACGTCTGCCGCGGCCATCACAGTATGAGTAGTTGTGCTTTGGGCGCTGCGGATCGACGGACATAGAGTCGGATTCTCGGGAGGGGCGTAGATGTCTGACGGAACCAACGACGACAAGGGTCGCACCACCGGCCAGGGGCCGGTGGCGTACCGCGTTGTCGGGTTCGACGAGCTCGAGGGCGACGTCGCACAGCACTACCGGCGCCAGAGGCGCCGTCGCCTCCTGCTCTTCGTCACCCTGCCCGGTCTCGTGCTGGGCACCGCGACCGTCGCGACCGCCTACGGCACCGGCCTCATCGGCCCGCCCGAGACGACCTGCACGCCGAAGACCGTCACCGGGCCCGAGCGGGACTCCTTCAAGGTGGACCTGCTCAACAGCAGCGACACCGACGGGCTGGCCACCGACGTCGAGCGCGAGCTCGACCAGCGAGGGTTCAAGATCGCCTCGGTCGGTAACGCGGACAGCTCGATCTACGTCAAGGGTGCGGCCACGATCTACCACGGCCCGGACGGCCTGAAGAACGCCCTGCTGCTCCAGAAGCAGATCCCGGGCGCCAAGGTGTGGAACGACGCGCGTGGCGGGGAGGACGTCCAGCTGGTCCTCGGCTACGGCTTCGACAAGCTCGTCAAGGAGCCGCCGCCCCCGCTGCCGGC
>CAYSGN010000043.1:0-20993 GCA_964430615.1 uncultured Janibacter sp.
TCTCGTGGTTCATCGCCGCGCTGCTGCACTTCGCCATCGGGTCGGTCTCGGTCGGAGCGATCACCGCGGCGGGCATCATCGCCCCGGTCGTCTCCCAGATCGGGGTCGACCCGGTGGTCATCGCCCTCGCGATCGCCTCGGGCGCGATGTTCGCCCTGCACGTGAACAGCAACTTCTTCTGGATGTTCAAGACCCTGCTCGGCCTGTCCACGAAGGGTGCGCTCAAGACCCTCACCCTGGCCACGTCGCTCGGCGCGATCGTCTCCCTCCCCATGGTGCTGCTCGTCGGGCTCGTCGCCTGACCCCCCTCGTCCGGGCTCCGGTCGCCGAGCCCCGCCCACTGTCCGCGAGGACCGCCCCGCGCGCAGCCCCCGTCGCGGACCTCGCGCGGGGTTCGGCGAGGTGGGGTTCGGCGAGGACCGGCGCGAAGGGAGAGGATGGCACCGTGCCGATCACCCCGCTCCCCCTCCCCTCCGGGCCGGACGTGCTCACCGCCCTGCCGGACCTCGAACGCGCCCTGACCGGAGGCGCGCCGGTCCGCCCGCACGCCCCCGGAGACTCCCCGCACACCCCCGAGGGCGACCTCCCGGAGGACCTCGCCGTCGCCGTGGCGACCTCCGGCTCGACCGGCACCCCCAAGCTCTCCCTGCTCACCGCGTCGGCACTGCTCGCGAGCGCCCGGGCCACGGCGACCTTCCTCGGCGGGGAGGGGCAGTGGCTGCTCACCCTCCCGCCGCACCACATCGCGGGTCTCCAGGTGCTGCTGCGCAGCATCACCGCCGGGACCACGCCGGTGGTCGTCGAGGACGCCGGGTCCCCCTTCGCGCTCGTCCAGGCCACCGCGGCGATGAGCGGGCAGCGGCGCTACACCTCGCTCGTGCCCACCCAGCTGGGCCGGCTGCTCGACGACCCGATGGGGCTGGAGGCGCTGCGGCGCTTCGACGCGATCCTCGTCGGCGGCGCGGCCGTCCCCGGCGGGCTGGTCGACCGCGCCCGCTCCCTCGGCGTGCGCGTCGTCACCACCTACGGCATGTCGGAGACCTGCGGCGGGTGCGTCTACAACGCCAGCCCCCTCGAGAGCGTCCGGGTGCGCGAAGGGGAGGACGGCCGCCTCGAGATCGGCGGCCCGGTCCTCGCCTCCGGGTACCTCGGCGAGATGGGCGCCTCCCCCTTCGTCACCGAGGCGGACGGCTCCCGCTGGTTCCGCACGAGTGACCTCGGCACGGTCGACGAGCGCGGCCGGGTCACCGTGCTCGGCCGGACGGACGACCTCATCAACACCGGCGGGCTCAAGGTCACCCCGCGCGTCGTCGAGGAGGCGGTGCTCGCGCACGTGCCCGCGATCACCGAGGCGGTCGTCGTCGGCGTGCCGGACCCGCAGTGGGGGCAGGCGGTCTCGCTCGCCGCGGTCACCTCTCCCGGCGGCCCGCGTCCCGGCCCGGTCCCCGAGGACGGCGTCGCGCAGATCCGGGAGTTCCTCCGCCCCCACCTGCCGGCGCACGCGCTGCCGCGGCGGGTGCACGTCGTGCCGCAGCTGCCGGTGCGCGGGCCGGGCAAGCCGGACCGCGCTGCCGTGGCGGACCTCTTCGCGGACCGGCCCGCGACGTAGGATCGCGGGTCGTGGCCACAGCTTCCCAGTGGTTCGCCGGCGCGCGCCCGCGGACCCTCCCCGCAGCGATCGCTCCCGTCGTCGTCGGTACCGCCGCGGCGGCCGCCCACGAGGAGGGTGCCGTCCTCGGCCTCGGCCTGCTCGCAGCTCTCGTCGCCATCTGCCTCCAGATCGGGGTCAACTACGCCAACGACTACAGCGACGGGATCCGCGGCACGGACGAGGAGCGCGTCGGACCGGTGCGTCTCGTCGGGCAGGGCCTCGCCGACCCGGGCAGCGTCAAGGCGGCGGCCTTCACCGCCTTCGGGGTCGGGGCCTTCTTCGGCCTGGCGCTCGTGGCCCTCAGCGCCGCCTGGTCCCTCCTCGTCCTCGGCGCCCTCGCCATCGTCGCCGCGTGGCGCTACACCGGTGGGGACAACCCCTACGGCTACCGGGGCCTGGGCGAGGTGTACGTCTTCGTCTTCTTCGGGCTCGTCGCCACGCTCGGCACGCAGTACACCCAGATCGGGACGGTGACCGTCGTCGGCGTGCTCGGGGCGGTCGCGGTCGGCTGCCTGGCCATGGCGATCCTCGTCGCGAACAACCTGCGGGACATCCCCACCGACGCCGAGACCGGCAAGACCACGCTGGCGGTGCGCCTCGGGGATGCGAGGACCCGGCGCCTGTACACGGGGCTCTTCGCGGTCGCGGCCCTGCTGACCCTCGTCATGGCGATCTGGCACCTCTGGGCCCCGGTCGCGCTGGTCGGTCTGCTCGTCGCCGCCCCCGGCCTGCGGGCCGTGACGACGGGGGCGACCGGCCCGGCGCTCATCCCCGCGCTGGCCTCCACCGGCCTCGCCGAGCTCGCCTGGGCGGTGCTGCTCGTGTGGCCGCTGGCCTTCGCCGGCTGAGCAGGGTGCGCGGGTGCCCGTGACGGATCGCGGGCGACCCCCGATCAGCGCGAGCTTCCTGTGCTCCCCGCGCGGCGGAGCACACGGCACGGTGAGGGCCCCGGGCCCCCAGCCGGCTCAGCGGTAGGTCTCGTCCTCCCACTCGGCGTCCTCGGCGGCCTCGTCCTGGCCGACGGGGCGGTTCGCCCTGCGGGTGGCCCGACGCTCCCGGCGGGCCTCGATGTCGTAGACCATCTGCTCCCGGAAGGGCTTGAGCACGAAGGCCGAGATGACCATCGAGACGACGGCGGCGACGATGGCCAGCCAGGCGAGCTCGATGCCGTCACGCAGGCCGACGAGCCAGAAGAAGGCCAGGCAGCCGAAGAAGATGAGCAGGCGCAGGATCGTGTAGCGGAGCATGGGCATCACTGGGCGTAGCTGTGCATGCCGATGAAGTAGAAGTTCACGACGACGTAGTTGATGACGATGCACGCGAAGCCGGCCAGGGCGATCCAGTTGGCCGTGCGCCGCGGGGTGTTCTTCGTCGCCCGGGCGTGCAGGTAGGCGGCGTAGACGGTCCAGATGACGAAGGTCCACACCTCCTTCGGGTCCCAGGTCCAGTAGGCGCCCCAGGCCTCACGCGCCCAGATCGCGCCGGCGATGAGCGTGAAGGTCCACAGCGGGAAGGCGATGATGTGCAGCGAGTAGGCGAGCTTCTCCAGGGACGCCGGCGGCGGCAGCTTGCGCCAGAACCGCTCCCCACCGACCTCGCGGTCGCTGGCCAGGTAGAGCGCGACCACCGCGGCGCCGACGATGAAGATGCCGACGGAGAGGGTCGCGACGGTCACGTGGATCGGCAGCCAGTAGGACTTCAGCGACGGCACGAGCTCGTCGGCCGGCTGGTACCACGCGGTCGAGGCCACCCCGAGGATGAGGACGACCGGTGCGGTGACGAAGAGACCGAGCCACCGCAGGTCACGGTGCAGCGTCCACAGGCAGTAGGTCGCCATCGCGAAGAAGGAGCCGGCGACGGAGAACTCGAAGAGGTTGCCCAGCGGGGCCCGCTCCACCGCGACGCCCCGCAGGGTGGCCGAGGTCAGCAGCAGCATGGCACCGAGCCACGACAGGCTGCTGGCGATACCGGCGGCCTTGCGGGCGCGGAGGGGGACGCCCCCCTCCTCGTCCACCGCGCCGCCGTCGGCCTCGGCCGCGTCGGTCGAGACGTCGGTGCCCGCCGCGCCCACGGAGGCGGGGACGGGCTCGGCGTCCGCCCCCTTCGCCCGGCCGGCGGCCACGGCCTCCTTGACGGGCGCGGAGGCCGCGCGGGCCTCCTCGGCCGCCTCGCGCTCGGGCACGGTCCAGGCCAGGTGCAGGGCGTAGCCGATCATCGCCATCGTGATGACGAGGATGGCCGACCACAGGGCGTAGTTGGCGTAGTTCGCCAGCAGCTCGTTCGTCATGATGTCCTCGATTCTCCCACGACCCGGTCGCGGACGTCCTCGACCACCTCGGCGAGGCCCTCGTCGTCGTCCCGGCTCATGCCGCCGACCTCGACCCGGACCGTGCCGTCCTCCTCCGCCAGGCGCACGAAGACCCGGCGCCGCTTGATGACCAGACTCGCGATGAGTCCGAGCAGTGCGGCGATCGCGGACCCGAGCACGAGGTGCTTGCCGGGGTCGTGACGCACCGAGAAGCCGGCGAAGCGCTCGACCCGGTCGAAGGTGATCGTCCCCCGGTCGCCGGGCAGCTCCTTGGTCTGCCCCGGCGTGAGCCACAGGCGGACCTGGTCCTTCCCGTCCTGGGTGAGCACCTTGTCCATCGAGGCGGTGTCGAGGCTGAAGACCGACTGCGGGGCACCGCCCGGGTAGAGCTCGCCGGAGTACATGCTCAGCGCCAGCGCGGGCTGCTTGGTGTCCGGGAAGATCGAGACCGGGCCCTTCTCCTGGTCGATGTAGGCGGTGGGCAGGAAGAGGCCCATGAAGCCGAACTGCTCGGGCTCGGCGGCCCCGACCTTGATGGCGCCCGTGGAGCGGTAGTTGCCGTCCTGGGCGAGGAAGGGCGTCGGTCCGGAGTGGAGCACCTCGCCGTCCTCGTCCTTGACCGTGACGACGGGGGCGTAGCCGTTGCCGAGCAGGAAGACGGTCGCGTCCTGCATCTCGAGGGGGCCGTTGACCTTGACGACGTCGGTGAAGGACTCCCCGTCCGCGGTCTGCCCCCTCACGTGCGCCTCGAAGTCGCGCGGCTGGCCGAAGGTCTGTGCACCCGGCTCGCGGTCGTTGAAGTCGGCGGTCATCTTCTCCACGGACAGCGAGAAGGGGTGCAGCCCCTGCTCGTCGACGAGCGGCCCGGGGGAGAAGGTGTCGAAGCGGGTCGGGGTGTTGACGAAGGAGGACCCCTCCGGGACGACGACATCGGCCTTCCACCCCCACAGGTGGCCGATGGCCACGCCGATGATGATGAGCACGAGGGCGACGTGGAAGACGAGGTTGCCGGTCTCCTTCATGTACCCGGCCTCCCCGGAGACCGACTGCCCGTCGTGGCTGGCGACCCGGTACCGCTTGGCACGCAGCGCCGCGCGGGCGGCCTCGCGGACCTCGTCGAGCGATCCGGTGACCTCGCCCTCGGCGTGCGCCTCGAGCCGGGAGAGGCGCCGGGGGGCCCGCGGGGGCAGGGTGCGCATCGCCTTCAGGTGCTGCAGGCTGCGCGGCAGGATGCAGCCGATGAGGGAGATGAAGAGCAGCAGGTAGACGGCCGAGAACCAGGGCGAGGAGTAGACCTCGAAGGCGCCCAGCGAGTCGAGGACCGGGCCGGTCGTCTCGTGCCGGGCGATCCAGTCGGCCGTCTGCGCGGGGTCGATGCTGCGCTGGGGGAAGACCGACCCGGGCACGGCGGCGATCGCCACGAGCAGCAGGAGCAGCAGCGCGGTCCGCATGCTCGTCAGCTGACGCCAGCCCCAGCGCAGGTAGCCGAGGACACCCAGGCGCGGCTGGGTCACGCCCTGCCGGTGGTCGGGACCGGAGGTCCTCCCCTTCGTCGCGGGCACTAGATGATCACCTCGTAGTCGCTGATCAGGTGGGTCTGGAGCCAGCGGGTCAGCACGTCCCAGCCCCCGGTGAGCAGGAGCACCCCGACCGTGAGGAGCAGCACCGCCCCGAAGACCTGGATGGCCCGCTGCCGTCCGCGCAGCCACCGGGAGACCGGGGCCCAGCGCTCGTAGGCGCCGGCGATGAGGATGAAGGGCAGGCCCAGGCCGACGCAGTAGGCGATCGCGAGGAGGACCGCGCGGCCGGTGCTCGCGTCCCCCGTGAGGCTGAGGGTGAGGACCGCGGCGAGGGTCGGGCCCACGCAGGGGGCCCAGCCGAGACCGAAGACGGCCCCGAGGAGGGGGGCGCCGGCGAGGCCGGCGGCCGGCTTCACCGGCAGGCGAAGGGTGCGCTGGGACCCCATGCCGAGGAAGACCAGCGCCATGCCGATGACGAGCACCCCGCCGACCCGCATGAGCAGCTCACGGTGCTCGATGAAGGCCCGCCCGAGCGAGGCGACGAAGATCGAGGCGAGGACGAAGACGACGGTGAAGCCGAGGATGAAGAGGATCGTGCCGAGCACCATCCGCCCGCGGCTGCGCTCCTCGAGCGAGACGTCGGACAGCCCGGTGACGTAGCCGAGGTAGCCGGGCACGAGCGGCAGCACGCACGGGGTGGCGAAGGAGACGAGCCCGGCGAGCGCGGCGACCGCGGCCGCCAGGGGCAGTGCCCCGTCGGCGACCGTCTCGCTCAGGCCGCTGGTCAGCACCGCGCTCACTCCCGCGACTCGGTGAGGGTGTCCTCGATCATCCCGGTCAGCGTCGACTCGTCGATCGCGCCGAGCTTGACCGCGGCGATGCGCCCCTTGCGGTCGAGGACGGCGGTGGAGGGCTGCGCGGAGAGCTTGCCCTGCATGTCGATGACGGTCTCCCCCGACTGGTCGAAGATCGAGGGGTAGGTCAGCCCCCACGCCTCGGCCTGGGCCTGACCGGTCTCCAGCGACGGCTCCCGGTAGTCGATACCGACGAAGGTGACGTCCTTGTCCTTCATCGCCTTGTGCGTGGCGGTGAGCTCGGGCGCCTCCTTCTTGCACGGCCCGCACCAGCTGGCCCAGAGGTTGACCACGACGACGTCACCACGGTGGTCGGCGACGTCCCAGGTCCTGCCGTCGAGGGTCTTGCCGGAGAGGTCGACCGGCTCCTTGCGCTCGTCGGGGGCGATGAGGAGCAGCTCGCCGTCCCCGCTGCGGTATCCGGACTGCTGGGCGGCCTCCTGCGTGGAGGTGCTGTCGTCGCCGCACGCGGCGAGGCCGGCGGTCATCGCCAGGGCACCGACGCTGGCGGCGAGGGAGCGGGTGACGCGGTGGTTCATCGGCATCGAAGGGAGGTCAGGCCCCCGGGACGGCGGAGGCAGCACCGTAGAGGTGAGCCGCCGGCTCGGAGTAGGTGACGTCGACGACGTCGTCGCCGACGAAGGTGACGGAGGTCAGCGAGGCCAGGTTGCACTGGCGCCGACGCGGGTCGTGCCAGAGCCGGCGGCCCTCGAGGACGCTGCGGATGGTCCAGATCGGCAGCTGGTGGCTCACGACGAGCGCCTCCCGGCCGCGGGCGTGGTCGCGGGCGTCCTCGAGCGCGGCCATCATCCGCTTGCCGATCGCGTGGTAGGACTCCCCCCACGACGGCGCGGTGGGGTCGCGCATCCACCACCAGCGGCGCGGGTCGAGCAGCAGCCGCTTGCGGAAGCGCTTGCCCTCGAACTTGTTGCCCGCCTCGATGACGCGCGGGTCGATGACCGCGGTGAGGTCGTGCCGGGCCAGGGTCGGGGCGGCGGTCTCGGCCGTGCGCTCCAGCGGGGAGTGCACGACGAGGCCCAGGTCCGCGTCGGCCAGGTGCTCGGCGACCACGTCGGCCATCTTCCGGCCGAGCGGTGAGAGGTGGTAGTCCGGCAGCCGCCCGTAGAGGATCTTCCGGGGGTTGTCGACCTCGCCGTGCCGCATGAGGTGGACGACGGTGCGCTCGGTGCCGAGGTGATGGGGGCGCCCCTCCCGGGCTTCCCTGGCGCCCTCTGCCGCGCGGGTCGCGGCGTCCGTGGCCTGCTGCGAGGTCTCCGGGTCGAGGGGCAGGTCGGTGCCGGAGTCGGGCGTCGGCTCGGTCATGGCCGGGATTGTCCCATCTCAGTCTGAGAGGTTGCTGCGGTGGGCGATGACGGCGTCGTAGAGGGCCTTCTTGCCGTGCCCCGTCGTGACCGCGACCGCCGCGCAGACATCCTTCAGGCGAGCACCGCGATCACGGCGGGCGATGACCTCGGCGACCGCGTCCTCGAGGGAGACGACGGACTCCTCGGCGCCGTCGACGACGATGGTGATCTCACCCCGCAGCCCGTCGGCGGCCCACTCGGCGAGCTCGCCGAGGCTCCCCCGGCGTACCTCCTCGTAGGTCTTGGTCATCTCCCGGCAGACCGCCGCGCGCCGCTCGTGGCCGAGGACGCCGGCCATGACCTCCAGGGAGAGCCCGATCCGGTGGGGCGACTCGAAGAAGACCATCGTGCGCCGTTCGGTGGCCAGCTCCTCGAGGACCCGGCGTCGCTCCCCGCCCTTGCGGGGCAGGAAGCCCTCGAAGCAGAAGCGGTCCACCGGCAGTCCGGAGAGCGCCAGCGCCACGAGCACCGCGCTCGGGCCGGGGACGCACGTGACGGCCGCGTCGGCGTCCACGCAGGCCCGCACGAAGCGGTACCCCGGGTCCGAGACCGAGGGCATCCCGGCGTCGGTGACGAGGAGGACCCGCTCCCCCTTCGTCACGGACTCGAGGAGCTCGCTGGTCCGGGTGGACTCGTTGTGCTCGTGGTAGCTGACCACGCGGTCGGGCAGCTCCACGTCGAGCTCCGCCGCGAGCCGGCGCACCCGACGGGTGTCCTCGGCGGCGACGACGTCTGCCCCCGCCAGCTCGTCCCTGAGGCGCAGGGAGGCATCGCGGGGGTCACCGATGGGCGTGGCGGCGATGACGAGAGGCATGCCCGACATCATCTCAGGGACGCTCGCCTACGATGACCGCCATGGATCGCCGGGGGCAGCAGCTGCGGGCCCGGCTGCTCGGGTTCCGGCCCGGCGACACACTCCTGGGCTGGCTCGGCCCCCTCCTCTTCGCGGTCATCGGCGGCTTCCTGCGCTTCTGGCACCTCGGTCGGCCGCACCAGCTCGTCTTCGACGAGACCTACTACGTCAAGCAGGGCGTCTCTCTCCTCGACCACGGCGTGGAGCTGAAGTGGAGGGGCGACGGGGAGAAGGTCGACCCGTGGTTCACCCACGGCACGACCGCGGTCTTCCACACCGACCAGGGGGACATGGTCGTCCACCCACCGGTCGGGAAATGGATCATCGCCTTCGGCGAGTGGATCTTCGGGCCGACGTCGAGCTTCGGCTGGCGCTTCTCGGTGGCCCTGCTCGGCACCCTCTCGATCCTCATGATCGGGCTCATCGCCCGGCGCCTCTTCCGGTCCAGCTGGTTGGGCACGATCGCCGCCTTCCTCATGGCCTTCGAGGGGCATCACCTCGTGCACTCGCGCACCGGGCTGCTCGACCTGATCCTCATGTTCTTCGCGCTCGCGGCCTTCGGGGCGCTGCTCATCGACCGCGACTGGTCACGAGAACGCCTGGCGGCCAAGGTCGCCGCCCTGCCGGAGGGCGCCCTGCGCGGCACCGGGCCGTGGCTGCTGTGGCGGCCGTGGCGCCTGGTCGCGGCGCTGTGCCTGGGGCTGGCCTGCGGCACGAAGTGGTCCGGGCTCTACTTCTTCGCCGCCTTCGGGTTGATGACCGTCTTCTGGGACATGGGCGCCCGGCGCGCCGCCGGGGTGCGGCGCTGGTGGTCCGCGGCGGTCGTCAAGGACGGGGTCCTCGCCTTCGTCACCATGAGCGCGCTCGTCCTCGCCACCTACCTCGCCTCCTGGGTGGGGTGGTTCCGCTCGGAGACGGGGTACAACCGCACCTGGGCGGCGGACCACCCGGGCGGGGGCGTGCAGTGGCTCCCGCCGGCGCTGCGCTCGCTGTGGGACTACCACGCCCAGATCCTCTCCTTCCACGAAGGCCTGGACAGCCCGCACACGTACCAGTCGAACCCGTGGTCGTGGATGGTCCAGGGCCGCCCGACGTCCTTCTTCTACGAGTCGAAGAAGATGGGCGTCGACGGCTGCGAGGTCGAGAAGTGCTCCAAGGCCATCACGAGCCTCGGCAGCGTCTCGATCTGGTGGGTGGCGACGATCGCGCTCTTCGTGCTCGCCTACTACTGGATCGCCAGGCGGGACTGGCGCGCCGGGGCGGTGCTCGCCGGCTTCGCCGGCGGCTGGCTGCCGTGGTTCTTCCTCCAGCACCGCACGATCTTCGCCTTCTACATCATCTCCTTCGAGCCGTGGGTGATCCTCGCCGTCGTCTTCCTCCTGGGCCTCGCGCTCGGGCCACCGGGAGCGAGCGCGCGCCGACGGCGGATCGGGCACGTGATCATCGGCGTCTACTGCCTCGTCGTGCTGGCCAACTTCGCCTTCTTCTGGCCGATCTGGACCGGTCAGGTCATCCCCTACGACCACTGGCGCTGGCGGATGTGGTTCCCGAGCTGGGTCTGAGCGCCCCGCTCGGTGCTCCCGCTCGGCGGGTGCCCCGCTCCCACCTGCGCCTCCCACCGTGGCCCCGGTGTCGGAGGGTGTCCGTAGCCTGCTGCCATGCACTACCCGCTCCTGGACGGCCGGGCGCAGCCCCCGATCATCACCGCCGGTGACCTGCGCACCGCCCGGTGCGAGTTCGCGCTGCTCGTCGCCGCCGACGTGCAGCTGGGCCGGCGCGTCGCCGTGGCCGAGCCGGTGGACCCGATGCGTGAGCGCTTCGCGCAGATGGGCCGCGACCACGAGCAGCGGGTCGCGCAGCGGCTGTCCGTCCAGCACGACGAAGGGGAGGTCCGCCTCCCCCCGTCGGGGGTCGGGCCGGGCGGCTACGCCCGGGCGCACGCCCGCACCCTGCGGGCGCTCGCCGACCCGGAGGTGACCCTCCTCCAGGACGCCGCGGTCCGCGGTGAGCGCTTCCTGGGTCGGGTGGACCACCTCGTGCGGGAGGACGGGCGGTGGGTCGTCGTCGAGTCCAAGCTGGCCCGCTCGGTGCACCAGCACGCGCTCGTGCAGGCCGCCACCTACGCCGAGGCGCTCGCGGCCGACGGGGCCGAGCTGGCCCCCTTCGTCCGGCTGGCCCTGGGCGACGGGTCGGTGCACGACCACCCGCTCGAGGAGGTGCTGCCCGAGCTGCGGGAGCGGCGGCGTCGCGTCCTCGAGGTCCTCGACACCCACCTCGTCGAGGGTGCGCCGGTCGACGTCGACGACGCGCGGTGGCGGGCCTGCCTGCACTGCCCCGCCTGCCGGGCCGAGATGACCGAGCGTGAGGACGTCGGCCTCGTCGCCGGGGTGAGCTCCGCCCAGCGCCCCCTCCTGCTCGAGGCCGGGGTCCGCACGATGAGCGAGCTCGCGCGCAGCACCGGGCCCGTCGAGGGCATCGAGGAGCACCGCCTCGCGGCGCTGCGCAGTCAGGCACGCCTGCAGGTCACCCCGCCGACCCCGCAGACGCCGCTGGCCTACGAGGTCCACGACCCGCTGGTCCTCGAGCGGCTCCCGGCACCGAGCGAGGGGGACGTCTTCTTCGACTTCGAGGGCGACCCCATGTGGAGCGACGGGCGCTCCTCGGACTGGGGTCTGGAGTACCTCTTCGGCTGCCTCACGGCCGAGGGGGGCGCCGAGCGTTACCTCCCCTTCTGGGCTCACGACCGCGACGAGGAGCGGGCGGCGCTCATCGCCTTCGTCGACTGGCTGCTCGATCGGCGCCGGCGCTGGCCGGAGCTGCACGTCTACCACTACGCCGGGTACGAGCAGACCGCCCTGCGGCGCCTGGCCGCCCGGCACGGCGTGCACGAGGCGACCGTCGCGCGGCTCATCGAGGACGGGGTCTTCGTCGACCTCTACGCCGTCGTGCGGGCCGCGGTGCGTATCGGGAGCTCCTCGTACTCGATCAAGCGACTCGAGCCGCTGTACATGGGCGCGGACCTGCGCGACGCCGACGGGGTGACGGCCGGGGGCGAGTCGGTGCTGGAGTACCAGCGCTTCCGCCGGGCCCTCACGTCCGGGTCGGCGCAGGAGGCGGCGGAGCGGCTGGAGGCGCTGCGGGTCTACAACGAGTACGACTGCGTCTCGACGCGGCGGCTGCTCGGCTGGCTGCGTGCCCGGGCGGTCGATGCTGCCGGGCACCCCACCGCGATCTAGTCTGTGGGCGTGCCAGCCCCGACCAGTCCCCAGCAGGCCCTCCGCCGACGCATCGGCGCGGGCATCGCCGCCCTGCTCGTCCTCGCCTTGGCCGCCTGGGCGGTGAAGTCCGTCGCCTTCGACGGCGACGACTCCGCCGACGCCGCGGCCACCTCCGCGACGAGCACGTCATCGTCGTCGCAGAAGACGACGAAGACCCAGGAGACGACGAAGAAGTCCCCGGACACGGCGTCCAGCTCGCCGACGCTGCCCGACTACCGCAGCACCGGTGAGTACTCGATCGTCCAGGGCGAGGGCAAGGTCCGCGGGGACGGCGGGCGGCTCGTGACCTACCGCGTCCGGGTCGAGAAGGGCTCGGGCGTGGACCCGGAGGAGTTCGCCGGGTTCGTCGACAAGGTCCTGGACAACCCGCGTGGCTGGACCGCCGACGGCGAGGCACGCTTCCAGCGCGTCGCCGGTGAGGACGCCGACCTCACCCTGACCCTGGCCACCCCGGACACCGTGGACGAGTTCTGCTACGCGGCCGGCTTCAAGACCCTCGGCAAGGTCTCCTGCACCGTCGGCTCGACGGTCATGTACAACCTGGACCGGTGGTACATCGGGGTGGATCAGGTCGACGACCTCAAGGTCTACCGCCAGTACCTCGTCAACCACGAGATCGGCCACTACCTCGGCCACCCGCACGAGGCCTGCCCCGGCGATGGCGAGGTCGCGCCGGTCATGCTCCAGCAGACCTTCTCCCTCGACGGGTGCACCCCGAACGCGTGGCCGCGTGCGGCCGACGGCTCGGAGATCCACGGGCCGGTCAGCGGCGAGTAGCCGTGGCCGGCAGCACCGACCTGTGCGTGACCCGGGTCCCGATCTTCCAAGGGCTGAGCCACGAGGAGCAGCTGGGTGTCGCGACGACGGCGCGACCGCGGCAGCTGACGAAGGGGGAGCTCGTGCACTCCCCGGACGGGGCGGCGCCGCTGCTCATGGTCGTGCACACCGGCACGGTGAAGATCTCCCACATCCACGCGGACGGCCACGAGCAGGTGCTGCGGGTGCTCGGGCCCGGGGACTTCGTGGGCGAGTCGGCGTTCCTCAGCGGGCGAGCTCCCGGCTACACCGCCACGGCCATGGAGGAGGGCAGCATGTGCGTCTTCCGGCACGCCGACCTCGGTCGGGTGGTGGCCGCACACCCGTCGATCGGGATGCGGATGCTCGAGGAGGTCAGCCGTCGTCTCGCCGAGACCGAGGAGCGGCTGGCCGCGGTGATCTCCGGGGACGTCAGCGGGCGACTGGCCGACTATCTGCTCTCCCTCCGCCCACGTGTCGGCAGGGACGGCCTCGAGGTGAGGCTGCCCCTGCCGAAGAAGGACATCGCGTCGCTGCTCGATACGACCCCGGAGTCGCTCAGCCGGCAGCTACGGCGTCTGCGGGAGTCCGGGACGGTCACGCCACGAGGTCCTCGCGACCTGGTCATCCACGACGTCGACGCGCTCATGGAGCTGTCGGTCCGGCCCTGAAGGACGCAGCAACCGCATCGAGTTGACGATGACGACGAGCACCGAGAGCTCGTGGACGAGCATCCCGATGGCCATGGTGACGCCGCCGAAGAGTACGCCCAGCATGAGCAGCGCGACGGTGAGCAGGGCGATCGAGATGTTCTGCCGCATGGTTCGCACCGTGCGCTTCGCCAGGCCCACCGCCCGGGGCAGCTTGAGCAGGTCATCACGCATGAGGGCGATGTCGGCGGTCTCGATGGCCACCCCGGTGCCGGCGGCCCCCATGGCGACGCCGATGTCGGCGGTCGCCAGGGCCGGCGCGTCGTTGACACCGTCACCCACCATGGCCACGGTGTGCCCCAGGCGCTGCAGCTCGTCGACGGCCTCGAGCTTGTCCTCGGGCAGCAGCCCGGCACGCACGTCGTCCACGCCGACCTGGCTGGCCACCGCACGGGCCACCGGCTCGATGTCACCGGTGAGCATGACGACCTTCTCGACGCCGGCTGCGTGCAACCGTCGGACCATCTCCGGGGCGTCCGCGCGGATGGTGTCGGCGACGCCGAGGACGCCGATGGGACGGCCGTCGCAGGCGACGACCATCGGGGTACGTCCCGCCTCCGCCAGCTCGGTGACGACGTCGGCGGCCCTGTCGATGGCTGCCTGACCCTCGCCGGCCTCCACTTGCACCAGTGCGAGATTGCCGACGGCGATCCGGTGACCGTCCAGGGAGGCCACGATGCCCTTCCCGGGCACGGGCTCGGTGTGCTGCGGCAGCCCGAGGACCGGCAGCCCCTGCTCCGCGGCGGCGGCGAGGACGGGCCGGGCCAGGGGGTGCTCCGAGCCGGCCTCCGCCCGCGCAGCCATCCGCAGGACCTCGTCCTCGTCGACCGGCGGGTGATCGTGGCCCAGGTCGGTGTGCAGGGCAACCACGTCGGTCAGCCGCGGCCTGCCCTCGGTGAGGGTCCCGGTCTTGTCGACGGCGACCACATCGATCTTCGCGGCGGTCTCCAGGTACTCACCACCCTTGATGAGGATGCCGTCCTTGGCGCCTCGGCCGATGCCGGCGACGACCGAGACGGGGATGGAGATGACGAGCGCGCCGGGGCAGGCGATGACCAGGAGGGTGAGCGCGAGGACGACGTCTCCGGTGAGCAGGCCGACCCCGACCGCCAGCGCGATGATCGCCGGGGTGTACCAGGTCGAGAAGCGGTCCATGAAGGCCTGCGTCCTCGCCTTCGCGTCCTGGGCCTCCTCGACCCGGTGGATGATCCGGGCCAAGGTCGTGTCGGCTCCCACGCCGGTGGCGGTGACCTGGAGGAAGCCGCCCGTCGAGACGGTGCCGGCGAAGACCTGGTCGCCGGTGGACTTCTCCACCGGGATCGACTCGCCGGTGATCGAGGCCTCGTCCACAGCGCCGGTGCCACCGACGACCTTGCCGTCGACCGGCACCTTGGCACCGTTCTTGACGAGGACGGTCTCGCCGTGACCGACCTCGTGGGCGGGGATCTCGACCTGGCCACCGTCGCGCACGACGACGGCCACGTCCGGGGCCACGGCGACCAGCTCGGCCAGCGCCGACCTGGTCTTGTTCAGCGTCGCGTCCTCCAGGGCGTGGCCGATCGCGAAGAGGAAGGTCACCGCGGCGGCCTCCCAGTAGTTGCCGATGACGATCGCGCCGATCGCCGCGACCGCGACGAGCAGGTCGATACCGATCACCTTGGCGGTCAGGGCGCGCCAGGCGGCCAGGACCACGGGCGTGCCCGCGACGATCGCCGCGGCGATCATCAGCGCGTCCGCCCACGACCCCAGGGCCTGGGTGCGGTCGAGGGCGAAGGAGGCCAGGATGGCCAGTCCCGAGAGGATCGGGACCGACCACCGCCGGTCAGCCCAGGGGCGGGTGTTCATCGCACGCTCCTCATGCCGTGTCAGGGCGGGTCAGAAGCGCGACGGGCGGGCGGTGTAGCCCGCCTTGGCGACGGCGGCAACGAGGTCGTCGACACTGGCGACAGCCGGGTCGTGGATGACCTCGATGCGGGAGGAGGCGAACTTGACGTGCACGCTGTGCACGCCCGGCAGCCGGCCGACCTGCTTCTCGATCTTGCCCACGCAGGAGGGGCAGGAGAAGCCCTCGGCACGCAGGGTGGTCAGCGTCCTCTGGCCGGCGGATGTGGTGGTCACGGTGTGTCCTTTCGTCGGTGACCGCTCCCTCGTGGAGCCGTCAGCTGCGAAGTTACGCAGGACCCGGCGGCTTCTCCTTGACGTGGATCAAGTGCTCCGACGGGGCGGTTTCCCCGGCACCGTCGACGTGGTCCAAGATGGTCACAGAGACTCTCGGCACCCACGCCGGGGGCAGCCCACCAGGGGGTAGGCACATGGCTGACCAGGACCACGAGGCGACACGTTCCGGCTTCCCGTGGCTGATGCTGGCGATGGCCACCATCGGCTTCGCGATCAACTTCTGGGCCTGGGCGCTCATCAGCCCGCTCGGCCCGCTCTTCCGCTCGACCGGGCAGATCGAGGAGCTGAGCGAGGTCGACGTCTCGCTGCTCGTCGCGGTCCCGGTGATCGTCGGCTCCCTCGGCCGGATCATCGTCGGCGCGATGACCGACCGCTTCGGCGGGCGGGTCATGTTCCCGGCGGTCTCCGCCCTGACGATCCTGCCGGTGCTCTTCATCGGCTTCGTCGCGGTGAAGTCCTACACGCTGCTGCTCGTCTCCGGCTTCTTCCTCGGGATCGGCGGGACGATCTTCGCGGCCGGCGTCCCCTTCGTGAACTCCTGGTTCCCACCGGCCAAGCGCGGCCTGGCGATCGGGATCTTCGGCGCCGGCATGGGCGGGACCGCGATCAGTGCCCTGACGACGGTCCAGCTCTTCGAGAAGGCGCAGGTCCTCCCCTTCGTGCTCACCGCGGTGCTCCTCGCGGTCTACACCGTCCTCGCCTGGCTCATCATGCGCGACGCCCCGGGCCGGGTCGCCCCCTCGACGAGCCTGGCCCAGCGGCTGCGGGCCAACGCGACCCTGCCGGTGACCTGGCAGTCGGGCATCCTCTACGCCGTCGCCTTCGGCGGCTACGTCGCCTTCTCGGTCTACCTGCCCGCGTACCTCATCACCGAGCACGGGCTGAGCGCGGCCGACGCCTCCTTCCGGATGGCCGGCTTCGTGCTCGTCGCGGTGCTCATGCGCCCGGTCGGTGGTGCGCTCTCGGACCGGGTGGGCTCGATCGCCGTGCTCGGCGTGAGCTTCGCCGTGACCGCCGTGTGCGCCGCCATGGCCGCCGGGGCGCCGCCCCTGCACGCCGGCGGGACGGTCGCCTTCCTCGCGATGGCCGCGGCCCTCGGCGCCGGGAGCGGAGCCACCTTCGCCCTCATCGCCCACGTCACCGACCCGGCGAAGGTCGGTGGCGTCACCGGCATCGTCGGTGCGGCCGGTGGCCTCGGCGGCTTCGTGCCGCCGTTGATCATGGGCTACGTCTACGGCCGCTTCGAGTCCTACGCGATCGGCCTGTGGCTGCTGGCGATCGCCGCCGCGCTCACCCTCGCACTGACCTTCGGGCCGGTCCGCCGGCTCGCGGAGAAGAGCGTGGCCGACTAACGACGGGCACCGGCTCGGGCGTCGGGGCGACGCGCAGCCCCGGTCAGGGCCGACGTCCGTGGCCCCCAGCCCATAGCCTGGGGGCATGAGCGACCTGCCCGTCCACAGCTGGCTCACGGACATGGACGGTGTCCTCGTCCGCGAGCAGCACGCCATCGAGGGGGCCTCGGAGTTCCTCACGGAGCTCGAGCGGCTCGACCTGCCCTACCTCGTCCTGACGAACAACTCGATCTACTCCCGGCGCGACCTGCGCGCACGGCTGCGGGCGTCCGGCCTGGACGTCCCCGAGGAGCGGATCTGGACCTCGGCGCTGGCCACCGCCCAGTTCCTCTCCGAGCAGGTGACGGCCGAAGGGGGCCGCGGCACGGCCTTCGTCATCGGCGAGTTCGGCCTCACCGGCGCGCTGCACGAGGCGGGCTTCGTCATGAGCGAGCGCGATCCCGACTTCGTCGTGCTCGGTGAGACCCGCACGTACTCCTTCACCTCGATCACCCAGGCGATCCGGCACGTCCTCGGCGGCGCGCGGTTCATCGCCACCAACCCGGACACGACCGGCCCCTCGCCCGACGGGCCCCTTCCCGCGACCGGCTCGGTGGCCGCGCTCATCACGGCCGCCACGGGTGTGCAGCCCTACTACGTCGGCAAGCCGAACCCGCTGATGATGCGCTCGGCGCTCAACGCGATCGAGGCCCACTCGGAGACGACGGTGATGATCGGCGACCGGGTGGACACCGACATCGTGGCGGGGATCGAGGCCGGCATGCGCTCGGCCCTCGTGCTCACGGGGGTCACCCGCCGCGAGGAGGTCACCCGCCATCCCTTCCGGCCCACCTGGGTGCTCGACTCGATCGCCGACGTCATCCCGATGATCGACGAGCTCGGTCAGCGGTAGCGCACACCCGCGCGGCCGCCGGCGGTCCTCACATGGGTCTCGGCACCCTGGACCCGGTCGGTGTTCTGGGCCGCGACCACGAGCCAGTCCTGCTCGCTGCGCTCCAGGACGAAGGTGAAGACGCCCTCCCGGGGGTCGGCCGGCTCGCCGGAGGGGGCGACCTGCCCGAGGATCCGCCACCGGGCCTGCACGACGGCAGCGTCCTCCCCCACGAGGCGCACCCGGGGAGGGCGCATCGAGATCGTCGAGCCGGGGAAGATGGTGCGCAGCCCGTAGGCGTGCGCCTCGCGGATCGCCTCGCGGTCGTGCCACCACAGCCCCACGACGTTGACGAACTCGGCGTCCTCGACGAAGAGGGCGGCCAGGCCGTCCGGGTCGCCGGCGTTCCACACCTCCTTCCAGCGCGCGACGACCTCGGCCGGTCTCCTCATCCCGGAACCTCCCTGGAGCTCTGCCCGTCGGTCGGGCGACGAACCCGCCCAGCACATCATGGCCGGGGCCGGGCCCGTGTGAAAGGCGGCTGAAAGCGGCAGTGGGCACGGTGGCTCCATGGACACCGCACACGCACCCCTCGACAGCGACGGCACCACCGCCGAGGGCCCCGAGGTCCTCGTCATCGGAAGCGGGCCGGCCGGGCTGAGCACCGCCGCCCAGCTGAAGCGGCGCGGCGCGCGCGTCACGGTCCTCGAGCGCGGCGAGCACGTGGCGCAGGCCTGGGTCTCCCGCTACGACGGGCTGCGTTTCAACACCAGCCGTCGGTCCTCGGCGTTCGCCGGCCACCCCTTCCCCACCGAGTACGGGCAGTTCCCGACCCGGGACCAGTACGTCGACTACCTCCTCGACTACCAGCGCCGCGAGCAGCTGACGGTGCGGACCGGGTGGGCCGCCGAGCGGCTGGACCGCGACGACGGCCGCTGGAGCGTGCGCACCACGAAGGGACCGGTGCATGCCGACCACGTCATCGTCGCCACGGGGGCCTTCCACTCCGCGCGGGTCCCGTCGTGGGCCGTCGACTCCCCCTTCGCCGGGAGCATCGTGCACTCCAGCGACTACCGCGACGCCTCGCCCTACGCGGGGCGCCGGGTGCTCGTCGTCGGTGCGGGGAGCACCGGCCTGGAGGTCGCCCACCAGCTCGTCACCGGCGGGGCCCGCTCGGTGCAGGTGGCCGTGCGCACCCCACCGACCATCCTGCTGCGCACCTTCCACGGCCGCCCCGGCGACGAAGGTGCTCCTCTGCTGGAGGTGCTCCCGACGCGGGTCGCCGACCGGATGCTCAGCGCGATCTCGCGGCGGATGGTCGGCGACCTGTCCGCCTACGGGTTGGGTCGGGCCGCGACCGGGCCGGCGACCCGGCTGAGGACCGAGGGCGTCGGCCCCTCGGTCGTCGACGACGAGGTCGTGGAGGCCATCCGCCGTGGGCTCATCCGCATCGTCCCGGCCGTCACCCGCCTCGAGGAGACCGGAGCAGTCCTGGCCGACGGCTCCCGCGCGGACGTGGACGCCGTGGTGCTGGCCACCGGCTTCACCACCGGGCTCGAGCCGCTCATCGGTCACCTCGGGGTGCTCGACGAGCGGGGACTGCCCCTCGACGGTCGTGGCGGCGAGCTGGCCCCTGGTCTGCGGTGCGTCGGGTACGTGCCCCGCCCCGGTCTCACGGGGTACGTCTCGAAGATCGCGCGGCGAGTGGCCCGGGAGATCTGCCCGGAGAGGACGCCGACCCGACTCTCGCGCTAACGCACCACGCGGTACCGGGAGGCGATGATCCCGGAGGCAAAGGTCCGGCTGCTCACGTGGTCCAGGCCGACCTGCCGCTCGCCCTGGGGGAAGAAGGGCCGGCCACCACCGAGGAGGACGGGGTGGACCACGGGGCGGTACTCGTCGACGAGGCCGGCCGCGGCGACGTCTGCGGCCAGCGCTGCACCGCCGATGGCGATCTGCCCGTCGCCCGGCTCGGTCGTGAGGCGCTCGATCTCCTCGACCAGCCCACCATCGAGCAGGCGGGTGTTGCCGACGACCTCGGTGAGCGTCGTGGAGAAGACCACCTTGGGGAGGGCCTGCCAGAGTCTGGCCCACTCCTGCGTGGGGAAGTCGAGGTCCGGGTCCTGCTCCACGGTCTCCCAGACGACCATCGTCTCGTAGAGCCGACGCCCGAGGAGGTGCACGTCGGTGCCACGCAGCTCGTCGGTGTGGAAGGCGAAGACCTCCTCGTCCGGGACCGACCAGTCGAAGCCTCCGTCGGGGCCGACGATGTAGCCGTCGAGCGAGATGTTCATCGAGTACGTCACGGTGCGCATCGCCGACCTCCTCGGTCAGGCACGAACCTACTCGTGAGCCGTCCTCGCCGGTACCCCGTGGGCTGTCCTCGGGGTGATCGGTCCTAGCCGTCGTGCTGGACGACCTCGAAGCCGAGGACGTCGACCTTCATGCCACGGCGCTCGTCATCGGCGTGGTTACCCGTCGGGCGTGCCTTCGACCAGGCCTCGTAGTGCTCGCGCGAGTCCCAGCGGGTCACGACGAAGTAGCGCTCCTCGCCGAAGGCGGGACGCAGCAGCTCGAACCCCTGGAACCCCTCGGCCGAGTCGACGGCCTTCTTGCGGGCCGCGAAGCGCTGCTCGATCTCGCCCTGGGCGCCCTCCGGGAAGGTCAACGCCGTGATGTTGACGAATGCCATGATCTCTCCTCCTGCAGCGGAAGCGCGGTGACCGCTGCCGTCTCCAGGTGTTGGTGAGGTAAGCCTAACTTCGCTCGCGCCTGGGCATGCTCCCGGCCCCGCACCGGCCCTCGCGGGTCCGGGCCGCGCCGGCGTCTACCCCTTGCGCCCCACCATGACCATGAGCAGCCACGGGTCGTGCACCTCCCAGACGAGACGATGACATCCGGAGCAACGCTCACCAGGTCCTCACCGAGCCATCCGACGAGATCGCACCGCAGGGGTTCGTCCTGGATCCGCTCCCGTACCAGCCGCGCGCCCACTCGGCACCGGCTCCGACCGCACCCCTCGCCTCGGGGTCCAGTGCGTGGTGGGACATGGGACTCCTCGATGGTCGACGTGGCTCGCTTCCTGCCAGACAGAATCGACCAAGAGAAAGACCGCGTCCAGCAGGTCGCTGCACGCGGTCATCGAAGTGGACCTAGCGGGAGGCTTGTCGAAACTTGCCCCGCCGCTGGCCCGCTTGAGTTTGATGAACCGCACTGGGTCTGATGGAGGCTCGGGCTATTGGATTCCGACCAAGGGGTG